>NZ_CP025086.1:308333-616666 GCF_004135935.1 Methylovirgula ligni
GCCTTGCTTCTCCAGGATGAAGCCGAGCGCGACTAGCGCCGAGAATTGCCGCGGCTCCAGCTTCAGCACGTGCTGAAGATCGTCCGTTGCTCCGGCGAGATCGCCGCCAAGCAGGCGCGTGCCGGCGCGTTTGCTCCAGGCTGCGGCCCAATCCGGCGCCAGGGCGACGACCTTGTCGTAAAGCGCCAGAGCCAACGGCAGATGGCCTTCCTGTTGTGCCACCGTCGCGCGCTGCATCAACAGGCTCGCCGTATCGGAATCCGATTGCATCCAGACGTTTTCGATCGCCGCGGAGATGCCGTTCGCCTCATCGGGGTCGCTCGCGACGGCAAGCCGTTTGAACAAGGCGTCAAGAGTCTCTGCGCGCAAGGCGGCATGGGTCGGTTGCGGCGCCATGGCGCGTTTCAGCGCCTCGGCACGCGCGGCGGTAGCCTTGGCGGCGCGCGTCGCCGCATCTTCCGGCGGCAGCTGCTGTGGCAATTGGTGATGCGGGGCAAGCGAGCCATCGCCGAATTGCGAGGGCTGGCTAAGACCCTCCCCCGGCCCGATAGGCAGCTCGCGTCCGTCCGAACCGAAAATATGGACGCCGGGCGGCAGCCGCATGGCCGGCATACCGGGCAGCTTCAGGACTTCGCCCGACGAGCCATCGGGCCATGCCGGCGAATCATCATCGCCTGCGGCAACGGGACCGATCGCGAAAAGCGGCAGACCCGCGGCGGCGAGAAGCGTCAGCCAGGAAGTGACACGCAGGCGCATCGGCGCAAATTAGAGCAGCGCCGGTGAATGTCAAAATGCGTCAGGGGATTATCGGCGGGAAAGGTCAGCCCTGCCGTGCCTTATAGCGCTTCTGCACCTTGTTGATGATGTAGACGCGGCCCTTGCGGCGCACCAATTGGTTGGCGCGATGACGCTTGCGCAGGGATTTCAAAGAATTACGGACTTTCATGACCTCAGCCTAGCAAATCGCGCCGACGGCAGGGCCGGCAAAATCGGGATTTCGGGAGCGCCTGTTCAGACCTGATGGCGTCACGCCCGGCCGGCTCAAGCTAAAACGCGGCAGTGAAGAGACTCAATAAGTTAGAGCGGGATTCTTGCGAAAAACCGCTCACACTTTTTCGCATCCCGCTCTAAGGCCGCGCGTCGTGGCGGTGCTATGCCCGATTTCCCCGAGGCAATCAACCCCTGGGGACAGTTTGACGGATCAGCTTTGGGGTTAAGCCTGGGCCCCGGCCGGTGCCTTGAAGGGAATGCCCTTCTCCGTCAATGTCGCGAACAATTCACCCGACTGGAACAATTCGCGCAAAATGTCGGCCCCGCCGACAAACTCGCCCTTGAGATAGACCTGCGGAATCGTCGGCCAGTTCGAGAAACTCTTGATGCCCTGGCGCAATTCATCGGTCTCAAGGCAGTTCACGCCCTTAAAATCGACCTCGATAAAGCGCAGGATCTGGGTTGCCTGATGCGAGAAGCCGCATTGCGGGAAATCCGGCGTGCCCTTCATGAACAGGACGACATCGTTATTGTCGACAATCGACTGAAGCTGTTCGTTGATATTCGGCATGGTCCGTCCTTTTCGTTGATCGCTGCCCCGGAAGCCCTCCGGCTCCTCGGAAATCCGGCGTAAATCCCTATTTCGGCGCGAAGGTCTGCAGTTGCAAGGCGTGGAGCGCACCGCCCATGTGGCTGCCGAGCGCCTTGTAGACGAGCTGATGCTGCTGGAGCTTCGATTTTCCGGCGAACTCCTTCGAGACGACCGTCGCCGCCCAATGATCCCCGTCATCGGCCAAGGCGCGCATCTCGATCTTGGCGTCGGGGATTCCCTGCTTGATCAGGGATTCGATCTCGGCCGCAGGCATCGGCATCAGATATGTTCCTCCAGAACGAGTTGGCCCTGCATGTAGTCCGGCAACCAAGTTTCGTGCCGCTGGCGCAGGTCCGAAAGCAATATGGCGGCGGCCCCCGGAATGGTCAACGTATCCCCGCCCGTGGTGCCAAGCCTCTGGCAGGGGATGCCCCGCGCGTTTGCCCCCGCGGCGATGCTGGCAGCCGTCTCAGGCTGGCTGGTCAGCAGATAGCGGCCCTGATCCTCGCCAAAGAGGAAGGCGTGCAAGGGCACTTCCGGCGCGGCCTCGATTGTCGCGCCAAGGCCGCCAGCCAGGGCCATCTCCGCCAGAGCGACGCCAAGGCCGCCCTCGGAGAGATCATGCGCCGCGGTCACCTGCCCTGCACGGACGAGGCCGCGGACGAAATCGCCCGCCTTTCGCTCCGCCGCGAGATCGACCGGCGGCGGCGCGCCATCCTCACGGCCGCAAATCTCACGCAGATAGGCGGACTGGCCGAGCCAGCCTTGCGTCTCGCCAAGCAGCAGGATAATTTCGCCCGGCTGTTTGAAGCCGATCGACGCCGTCTTCGTGACATCATCGATAAGCCCGACGCCGCCGATTGCCGGCGTCGGTAGGATCGCGCCCTCGGGGCTCTCGTTGTAGAGCGAGACATTGCCGGAGACGATGGGGAAATCGAGCGCCTTGCAGGCCGCGGCCAAACCTTCGACCGCGGCGACGAACTGGCCCATCGCCTCAGGCTTTTCGGGATTACCGAAATTGAGATTGTCGGTGCAGGCGAGCGGCAACGCACCGACGGCGCAGAGATTGCGCCAAGCTTCGGCCACGGCCTGTTTGCCGCCCTCGAAGGGATCGGCGCCGCAATAATTCTCGTTCACGTCGGTCGTCAGCGCCAGCCCCTTCGGCCCGTCGCCAAGGCGGATCACAGCCGCGTCGCCGCCCGGCGCCTGCACGGTGTTGCCGAGGATGAGATGATCGTATTGCTCATAGACCCAGCGCTTCGACGCAAGGTTCGCGCTGCCGATAAGGCACAGCAGCGCATCGGCGTTGGAATTCGGCGCGGGAACATCCTGCGGCTTGATGATGGCCTGCTTGGGCGTCGGCGCATGCGGGCGGTCGTAGCGCGGCGCTTCGTCGCCCAGCTCCTTGATCGGCAGATCGGCTTTCACCTCGCCCTTGTGCTTGACGACGAAGCGCAGATCGTCGGTCGTGCGGCCGATGATGGCGAAGTCGAGCCCCCATTTGCGGAAGATCGCCTCGGCCTGCTGCTCCTTGCCCGGCGCGAGGACCATGAGCATCCGCTCCTGGCTTTCCGACAGAAGCATTTCATAGGCCGTCATGCCCGGCTCGCGGCAGGGTACGGCGTCGAGATCGAGCAGGATGCCAAGATCGCCCTTGGCGCCCATTTCGACCGCGGAGGAGGTGAGCCCCGCCGCGCCCATGTCCTGAATGGCGATGACGGCGCCCGATTTCATCAGTTCGAGGCAGGCTTCGAGCAGCAGCTTTTCGGCGAAGGGATCGCCGATCTGCACCGCCGGACGGCTCTCCTGCGAATTTTCATCGAAGGCGGCCGACGCCATGGTCGCGCCGTGGATGCCATCACGGCCGGTTTTGGAGCCGAGATAGACGATCGGGTTCCCGACGCCGGTCGCCTTGGCGTAAAAGATCGCGTCCTTCTCGGCGATGCCGACGGCCATCGCATTGACGAGGATGTTGCCGTCATAGGCGCGGTTGAAGCGCGTCGAGCCGCCGACGGTCGGCACGCCGAAACTATTGCCGTAGCTGCCGATGCCGGCGACGACACCGCCGACGAGATGGCGGGTCAGCAGGTGCTCGGGCGATCCGAAGCGCAACAGGTCAAGGCAGGCGACCGGCCGCGCGCCCATGGTGAACACATCGCGCAGAATGCCGCCGACGCCCGTCGCCGCGCCCTGAAACGGCTCGATATAAGATGGATGGTTGTGGCTCTCCATCTTGAAGACGCAGGCGAGCCCATCGCCGATATCGATGACGCCGGCATTCTCGCCCGGCCCCTGGATGACCCACGGCGCACTGGTCGGCAATTTGCGCAGATGCAGACGCGAGGATTTGTAGGAACAATGCTCGTTCCACATGGCCGAGAAAATGCCGAGTTCGGTGAAGCTCGGCACCCGGCCGATGAGCGCGACGAGGCGCGCGTATTCGTCCGGCTTCAGGCCATGTGCGGCAACGAGTTCGGGCGTGATTGCGGGTTCGCTCATGCGCGCTTCTTAGAGAGGAATAGGAACGGCGTAAACATGGACAGGGCCGTTGCGGTCATTGCGAGGAGCGTCTGCGACGAAGCAATCCAGAAGGGCTCCTGGATTGCTTCGCTTCGCTCGCAATGACGACACGGCTGCATCGGCTTATTCCTCGCCCAGCGTCCCGGACTCCTGCATCGCCAGAAAAATCTTGTTCTGGAAACTGTTGTCGGCGCCGTCGGCGAGATAGCCGGCATTGGCGGCGATCGCCTCGCAGATCGCGGCGACCCAAGGATGCTCGGCCTTGGCGAAATTGCCCAGGACATAATCATGCACACGCGCCTTGTCACCCGGATGGCCGATGCCGATCCGCACGCGACGGTAGTCGTTGCCGATATGCTCGGTGATCGAGCGCAGGCCGTTGTGCCCGGCATTGCCGCCGCCAATCTTCACCCGGAGCTGGCCCGGTGCGAGATCGAGTTCGTCATGGAAGACGATGATGTCGGCGAGATCGATTTTGTAATAGCGCGACGCCTCGCCGACGGCGCGGCCGGACTCGTTCATGAAGGTTTCGGGCTTCAAAAGGATGATCCGCTCGACGCCGATGGCACCCTCGCTCGTCTGGCTCTGAAAGCGGGTACGGAACGGCGCAAACGGATGGCGGCCGGCGATGGCGTCGACGGCCATGAAGCCGATATTGTGGCGCTGCCCGGCATAGGCGCGGCCGGGATTGCCGAGACCGACGAAAAGCTTCATGCGGGAAACCCGGGCAAAAAGAGACCGGGCGGCCTGAGCCGCCCGGCAATCCGGATTACTTCTTCGGCTTGGCCGCAGCCGCAGCCTTGGCATCCGGCGTAGCGCCGGCAGCCGGAGCCGCACCACCTGCCGCGGGCGCAGTCGTCGCCGCGGCAGCCGCCGGCGTCTCGATGACGGCGATCGGCGGCGCAATGGTCGCGATGGTGAAATCATGCTGCGTATCGACCGGACGGACGCCGGCCGGCAGCGTGATTGCCGAAATATGCACCGACTCGGCGATATCGAGCTGGCCGACATCGACCGTGATCGCCTCGGGAATGGCGTCGGCCGGAACCTTCAGCTCGATCGAATGGCGCACGATGTTGAGCGTGCCGCCCTTCTTGATGCCGGGGCTGATGTCCTGATTGATGAAATGCACCGGGATGGCGACGCGCAGCGTCGAACCGGCTTTCAGCCGCAGGAAATCGACGTGCACGGGCCGGTCGTTGATGCGGTCAAGCTGATAGTCGCGCGGAATGACCCGCTCCTTGCCGCCCTCGACATCGATCTCATAGATCGTCGTCAGAAAATGCCCGGCATAGATGTGCTTGTTGACTTCACGCCAATCGAGCGAAATTGCCTGGGCGGGGTCACCGCCGCCATAAATGACTGCGGGAATACGGCCCTCACGGCGAACGCTGCGGGCGGCCCCCTTGCCGCCTGCGCTGCGCACCGTGGCCGCGAGCGTCTTTGTCTCGGCCATAGTGGTATCCTTATCTGAGAAGGCGGCCCTCGCCTCCAGGGGTGTCGGAAACGGACCGCGGGCGCCTTATAGGGGGCCAAGAGCTTGAGGGCAAGCCGGCCGGCCAGCCGTGATCACCACGAATAGCGCACGCCCAGGGCACCACGGATGCCCTCGCGCCGGCCGCCGGCGGTATCGCCCACGCCAAACTCATAATCGCCATTGGCGAAGACGCCAAAATCCTCGTTGATCTTCACCGTAAGGCCACCGCCCGCCTCGACCCGCTCGTCCTGCTCCTCCAGCGGAACCTGATCGACCGTCGCATAGGTCGTCAGCACATTGCCGCCCCAGTCACGCCAGAAGTTCACCCGCAGATAGGGTTGCCAGATCTGCCCCTGAACGGTCTCGAAGCTCCATCTGCCACGCAGGCCGAGGCGGCCGGTGACGCCATTTGTCGTTCCCAGCGCCACTTCGCCAGATTCGTCGCTCGCATCATCGAATTCGACATGCTGGCCGATGATCTGGCCCTGCGGCTCAAGCGCGAAGCCCGGCCCGAGCATGGGGATCGCAAAGGGATAACCCGCCTCGAGTGACCCGATCACGCCATAGCCCTGCGTCGGCAGCGACGCATATTGCGTGGTCGCCTCGCCATCGTAACGGGTCGCCTGAATCACGCTGTCGATATACCAGCCGCCCGGCCCGTAATGCGTCCAATAGGCGCCGGCTGACAGGCCGCTGAGGTCGACACGCCCGGTATGTTCGAGGACATAATTCGTCGCAGTCGCATTGGTGACGAGGCCGTCCACGTCAACATTTGCGTCGGCGTAGCTGAAATACAGCCCCGCCGCGTCGCGGTGCCCCGGCGCGAGAGCGCCGCGCCAGAGATCGACCCCGGCCTGCATCCCGAGAATCTGGCCGGACGTTCTGGGATCGGCATAAGCGAGATAATGGTCCTCGATCCGCTCACCGAAAACCCGCGCCCAGACCGGAGGCCGCCAGCCGTTGCCGGTGCAATCGAGCGCCCATTGCGAAAGAGGCGACGCCGCGTTGCGCGCCGCGCGCGCTCTATCCGGAGTGCAGGATCCGATGTCATCGAGCAGCGTATCGCCAATGCGATCATGCAGCGTGCCGAGGGTGAGAAGCCCTAACTGCCGGGCGACAGGCTGCACAACGCCATAGGTCGCGATCTCCGGCCCGATGATGGGATAGGTGCCGGGCGGCAGCGTCGACGGCGGCGGGTCCGGCGGCAGCACGTCCGTCGGAGGAAAGGTGGGGGTCACGGGTATCGGCGGCCCCGGCTCGATTGGCGGCGTAATCGGTTGGATCGGCGGCGTCGGCGTGACCGGCGGCGGCGGTGGTGGCGTCGGCGGTGGTGGAGGCTCCACCGGCGGCGGCGTAGGCGGACCCGGCGGCGTGGGCGGCGGCTCCGGTGGAGGTATCGGGGGCGGCTCCGGCTGCTCTGGGGTGATCGGCGGCGGGACGACCACCGGCGGCGGCTCCGGCTGCCCCGGAGTGACGGGCGGAGGCTCCACCGGCGGCGTCGGTGGTGGCTCCCCCGGTTGGGGCACGACAAAAGACGAACGCAAGTACCAACTCTCCGGGTCGCTACCGCCGAGGCCGCCCTGGAACAGATCATAATCGAAAGCACCGGCGCGCAATTCGCCACCGCTGAGATAGAAGGCGTCGCTCGCCGTCGCGGCGCCGTTGATCGCGGAGACGACCAGAATGCCGTTGTCGTATGTCTGCTCGCCCGGACCGCCGGCATTGGCAATCTGAAGTGCCGTCGAGCCTGTCGCCGTGCCGCCGTCGATGACGAGGAGGTCGGACGGCGCGCCATCGGTGCCGAGATAGGTATTGAGTTCGATCAGGCCGTTCGCGCCGACATAATTATTGGCCGTCAGCGTCTTGAAGCTCGCTTGCTGCGTCGGATCGCCGGTCGGCTGCGAGTAGATGATCGTGCTCGTATCGTTGGTCAGGTCGGTGACATTGGAATTGCCCGTCATGACCCAGGTAGTCTGATCGTGCAGCGTCACATCGCTGGTGCTACCGGCAGCCGTGATCATCGTACCCTGAAGAATCGAACTTCCCGCATCGAAAATCGTGAGGCCTGCCGCGCCGCGCGTATCGAGGACAATGCCGTTATTGACAGTCGCAGTCGTGCCGGTCAGCGCGATATCGGCGGTCGCGTTGTTCACATCGAACGATGCGCCCGTCGCGCTCACCGTGACATCGTTGAGCTGCGCCGTATTGAGGATGCCGGCATTGCCTTCGACATAAAATCCGTCGGAGCCGGCGCCCGCGGTCGATACGCTGCCGCCGTCCATTGTAATGGTGCCGCCATTCAGCAGATGACCGCCCGGCGTACCGGCACCGCCTGTGTAGATGGCGCTGTCCTGCGTCAGTGCGATTGTCGCGCCACTGGAAGCCTCGACGCCGGCGCCAGTTCCGTTGCGAACATCCACGAGAACGCCATTCGCCGAGATTTTGCTTCCGACGCCGCTCGCGACCAGACCTTTTTCGCCGGAGCCAAGGCTATAGACCGAGACGCTGCCGCTGTTCAGCGTGATATTGGCGCCGTTCGTGGCCTGCGCACCGATTTCGTTATCGACATGCGACGGATTGTTCGCATCTTCCATGCTCACAACCACATTGTTCGCCGTGATCGCGCTGGCTCCGCCGGTGCTGTCAGCCGAAAGTCCTATGTTGTTGCCGCCCACACTATACATGCTGACCGCTGCATCGCTGAGCGTGATCGTGCCGCCATGTGTCGCCAGCGCGCCGAAGTCATTACCGCCTTGCAACGACGTAGGAGTGCCAAGACTGATTGTCGTGCCGCTGACGCTGATTGCGCCGCCGTTGTCCGCCTACAACGCGGTATTGCCGCCGGCATTGCCGCCGATGGCGAGCGCGCCGCCGGTCAGGAACACCTGGCCGTTCGTCGTCGCATGCACGCCGACATCCTGACCGCCGGTCGGAAAGGTGATGGTCAGGTCATGCGCTCTGATGATGCCTGAATTATCGGCCTGCAGAAAAACTGACCCGCCGCCGCTGCTGGCGGCTGGATTGGTAATCGTCGACCCGCTTCCGGTGGCATTGCCGGCGCTGTCGGTATCGAGATCGATCTCGCTCCCAGATCCGGTGGCCCAGACGACCGGATGCGCCGCCCCGCCACTCGGCGTCGTATAGATCGTCATATTGCTGCCGCTGATCACGCCGCCGTTTGTCGCCAATATCTGCGTCGGCCCCGGCATTGGATAAAAGCCCGGCGGCTGCAGCACCTGACCGCTGGGAATCGTGCAGGAGCCGCCGCTCTGGCTCACCGTGCTTGGCTGGCTCGATTGATTGACGGCGACTGTACAGGTTTGCGCCTGGGCTATGCTGGCGCCGCCGGCTACAATGAATGTCGCCGCGATTACGTAACGTAAATTGACAAAGCAAGTTGCGCGGCAAACTGCACGGAGACCATGCCGTTGCAAAAAGAAATCGCACTTTGAACAATGTGGCTTATGGAAAAGCAAATTGATCATACACTTAGCCCCCCGGCTATAGCGTGACCACGATGATGCGAATCGTGACAGCGATCGTTAAGAAGATAATTCGAAACTGCTGCGATCGTCGCGCATGACGTGCATCGAAATATCTTTTCCCGCGCGATGAGACATCTTTGCAACGAGAATTTCATGGATGCCGCGCGTCACGCGCAAATCACCAATAGCGACGTTCACGTTCCGCGTGGCTTCGCCCGCGTGGTCGGCACTGCTTTGGCCGGATCGTCGGGCCAGAGATGGCGCGGATAGCGGCCCTTCATTTCCGTCTTCACCGCTGCCCAGGAACCGCGCCAGAAGCCCGGCAGATCGCGCGTGATCTGCACGGGCCGGTGCGCCGGCGACAGCAGTTCGAGCGTCAACGGCACCGTGCCCTTGGCCAGCGCCGGATGCTGCTCGAGCCCATAAAATTCCTGCACGCGCGCCGAGACGAGTGGTCCGTTCTCCGCCGCATAGTCAACGGCGATGCGCGAACCCGCCGGCGTTTCGAAATGCGTCGGCGCTTCCGCATCAAGCCGCCTCTGCATGTCGTAAGGCAGCAGCGCCTGCAGCGCCGCCTCAAGATCGGCCGCTTTGATCTCGTCGAGGCTGGTCTTGCCGCCGAGGAACGGGGCGAGCCAATCGGCGGCGCCGGCTTGCAAAGCCGCGTCCGACAGATCGGGCCAGGACGCCTCGCCCTCGCTCGCGCGCAAAAAATTCACCCGGTCCCGCCATTGCGCCAAAGCCTTGCTCCACGGCAGGCGCGCAAAGCTCGAGGCGGCGATACCTTCGGCCAGAATCTTGGCCGCGTCGGGATGTTCCGCCGCGCTCAGCGTCTGCTCGGTCAGAACGAGCGCGCCGAGCCGGCGCTGGCGCCGCGCGATGATCTTTTCGCGCGCGGAATCATATTGCGCATCCTCCCGCGTCACGATCTCCGGGCCAGCCACGGCCTCGATCTCCGCGAGCGTGAGAGGCGCAGCGAGCAGGATGCGCGCGGCAGCCGCGCGGCCGGAGATTTCGCCGACAGCCAGATAGGCTTCGCGTGCAAGTACATCATGCGGTTCGAGTGCGGCGGCGCGGCCGTTCGCCATCAGGAATTCGCCGGGCTTGCCGCGCGCCTTGGCGATGCGATCCGGGAAAGCCGCCGCAAGATGGCGGCCGGCTTCCGACGCGGCGGCCGCGCCGTCGCCGCCGACCTGTTTCAGCAAGCTGGCGATAAGGCGGCGCGCATCCTCGGCGCGCGACGAACGCTCGCGGCGCAAGCGTTCGATGCGGGTGACGAGATCGACATCATCACCGCCAAGATTGCGCTCGGTCAGCAGCACCGCGACCTCCGCCGCAAGCCGCGCTTCACCGATCTCCTTTGCCGCGACGAGCATACGGGCGAGACGCGGCGGCAGCGCGACGGCGCGCATATCGCGGCCCATATCGGTCAAGGCGCCTGTCGCATCGATCGCCTCAAGCTCGCTCAGCAGCGCGCGCGCCTCCTTCATCGCCGGTTCGGGCGGCAGATCGAGAAAGCGCAGATCGCGAGCCGGCTCGCGCGCGCCCCAGGCAATGCAATCGAGCAGAAAGCCGGAGAGATCCGAATTGAGAATTTCCGGCGCGGAAAAAGCTTCGAATGCGCCATTGGCCGCCTCGTGCCAGAGGCGGTAGCAAACGCCGGGTTCCGTGCGCCCCGCGCGGCCGCGGCGCTGATCGGCAGCGGCGCGGGAAATGCGCACCGTCTCTAGCCGCGTCAGGCCGCGATCCGGTTCATAGCGCGGCACACGAGCGAGGCCGCAATCGATCACGACGCGCACACCTTCGATCGTCAGTGAGGTTTCGGCAATCGAAGTGGCGAGCACAATCTTGCGCGTGCCGGCCGGCGTCGGCGCGATCGCCTTTTCCTGGGCTGTTCGGTCGAGTGCGGCATAGAGCGGCGCGACTTCAATCGCTGGATCGCGGATCGCCTCCTGTAACAGAGCAGCGAGCCGCGTGATCTCGCCCTGGCCGGGGAGAAAGACGAGGATCGAGCCTTTCTCTTCCGCCAGCGCCTTGCGCACCGCGCGGGCGAGTGCGGCCTCGATCCTTTCCTGCGGGTCGCGGCCAAGATAGACGGTCTCGACCGGAAAAGCGCGGCCCTCGGCCGCGATCACCGGCACATCGGCGCCGAGCAGGCTTGCGACCCGCGCGCCGTCAAGAGTCGCCGACATGACCAGAAGCCGCAAATCCGGCCGCAGATGCGCCCGACTGTCGAGCGCCAACGCGAGGCCGAAATCGGCATCGAGCGAACGCTCGTGAAACTCGTCGAAGATGACGGCGGCGACGCCATCAAGGCTGGGGTCGTCCAGAATCATCCGGGCGAAAACACCTTCCGTCACCACCTCGATCCGGGTTTTCGCCGAAGTGCGGGACATAAGCCGCATCCGCAGGCCGATCGTCTCGCCGAGACTCTCTTTTAGCAATGCAGCCATGCGCTCGGCGGCGGCGCGCGCGGCCAGCCGGCGCGGCTCAAGGAGAACGATCTTCTTTCCCCGCGCCCATCCGGCCTCGCGCAGCGCCAGCGGCACGATGGTCGTCTTGCCGGCGCCCGGCGGCGCGACCAGAACAGCGGCGGTCCTGCCCTCGAACGCGGCAGATAGCTGCGGCAGGATCACAAAAACCGGGAGCTTGGCCTGGGAATTATGCATGAAGCTGAATTGGCAGGAGAAGCACCACTCGGCAAGACTCTGGACCCATCACGCTTGGCGTGGACCCCTTGCAACGACCGCGAAGATAACAGCCGCCAACCGAACCCGTTTGACGATTCCGCTTCTCGTTACCGAGGGAAAGCGTTATATGCCGCCGCCGACCGCGCTCAACCAACCGGTCGCTCCGCCGCTTGGCATCCAACTTGCCGATATCGCAAGAACCGAATGCCACCGCCGGATTGAGGATTTCTTGAATGATGCCGACCGCGCAAGATAAGGCCGCCGATCCGGCCGCCTGCGGGCCAGTCGTTCCTTCCAGCGGACATTCAGAGAAAAAGGCAAGCACCGCGGCGCTGGCCCTCGGCTCTATCGGCGTCGTCTACGGCGACATCGGCACCAGCCCGCTCTACGCGCTGCGGGAATCGATCATTCATAGCGACAGGTCGACGGGGCTGACGGAACACAACGTCACCGGGACCGTCTCGCTTCTGCTTTGGGCTTTGTTTTTCATCGTCACCGCGAAGTACGTGCTGTTTCTGATGCGCGCCGACAACAAGGGCGAAGGCGGCACGCTTTCGCTGATGGCGCTGGCTCAATCGGCCTTCGGCCGCCGGGCGGCGCCGATCTTCTTTCTGGGCGTCGCGGGAGCGGCGCTGTTTTCCGGCGACGCGATCATCACCCCTGCGATTTCGGTTCTCTCGGCGCTTGAAGGCCTGCAGGTCGGCACGCCGCTTTTCAGCGATTACGTGATCCCCTTGACGATCGTCGTGCTGATTTCCGTCTTCGCCGTTCAGCGCCACGGGACGGCGAAGGTTGCGACCTTTTTCGGTCCGGTCATGGCGATCTTCTTCGTTATCATCGCCGTGCTCGGGGCAATTCACATCCCGGATGCGCCGCGCATTCTGCGCGCCTTCAATCCGTTTGTCGGCATTGCCTTCCTTATCGATCACGGTTTTATCGGCTTTCTCGTCCTCGGCTCGGTCTTCCTGGCGGTCACCGGCGCGGAAGCGCTCTACGCCGATATGGGCCATTTCGGCCGCCGTCCGATCCAGCTCGCGTGGCTTTTCTTCGTGCTGCCGGCGCTGACGCTCAACTACCTGGGTCAAGGCGCTCTCATTCTCGCCAACCATGCCGCGATCGAGAACCCGTTCTATTTTCTCGCGCCGCGTTGGGCGCTGCTGCCACTCGTGATTCTGGCGACGGCCGCCACAGTCATCGCCTGTCAGGCGGTGATTACCGGCGCCTTCTCGCTTACCCGGCAGGCGATCCAGCTTGGTTTGCTGCCGCGCATGGAGATTCAGCACAAATCCGAAACGCAGGAAGGGCAGATCTTCATTCCGAAGGTCAACCGCATCCTGCTCATCGGCGTGCTCCTGCTCGTTCTCATGTTCAGGAGCTCAAGCTCCCTTGCCTCGGCCTATGGCATCGCGGTCTCCGGCACGATGGTGGTGACGACCGCGCTCGCCTTCGTAGTGGTCTGGCGGAAGTGGAACTGGCCGCTCTGGCGCGCGCTCGCCTTCGTCTCCTTCTTCCTGTTGGTCGATTTCGCCTTCTTCGCCGCCAACCTCGTAAAGATCATCGACGGCGGCTGGGTGCCGCTGATGATCGCCTCCTTCACGATGATCGTGATGTGGACCTTCGTGCGCGGCAATACGTTGCTCGCGGAAAAAATGCAGCGCGATTCGATCCCGTTGCGCGAATTGATCCCGATGCTGGAGAAATCCAAACCGACGCGCGTACCCGGCACGGCGATCTTTCTCACCAATCAATTGACCTCGGCACCCTCGGCACTCCTGCACAACATCAAGCACAACAAGGTGCTGCACGAGCATGTCTGGCTCATGTCTGTGCGCACCGAGGACACGCCACGCGTGCCCGCCGCCAAACGCTACGAGATCGAGAAGCTCTCGCCGGATTTCACCACTGTCACCCTGCATTTCGGCTATATGGAAAGCCCGCGCATCCCCGCCGCGCTGGCGCTGCTGCGCAAGTCGGGCCATAAATTCGATATTATGACGACATCGTTCTTCCTTGGGCGGCGGACGATCAAGGCCTCTATCAACTCCGGCATGCCGGGCTGGCAGGATAATCTCTTCATCGCTCTATCCAAACAGGCGATCGACGCGACGGAATTCTTCTCCATCCCCTCCGACCGCGTCGTCGAACTCGGCGCTCAAGTCGCGATCTGACAAATCTTTATTTCGCTGCGGCGGCCCGCGCAAAGCTCTGCATAGCGGGCAGCGCGCTTTCCGATCGCCCGGAATCGGCGATCGATAAGAAAACGTGCTAAATAAAAAAAGCTGGAGCGTGTTCTGACCGGAAAAGTCATGCAACTTTTCCGGAACACGCTCTGGCGCCCCGTGCATCGCGGAGGCGGGGCTGCTAAGCTCCGCCGATGCAAGACCGCGCCCAAAACCGCGCCCAAGACCGCGCCCTGGTCTCCGATCCCGCCGCCGGCAAGATCACGCCGATGATGGTGCAATATATCGAGATCAAGGCCGCCAATCCGGATTGCCTTCTGTTTTACCGGATGGGCGATTTCTACGAGATGTTCTTCGAGGATGCGGAGGTCGCCTCGCGCGCGCTCGGCATCGTGCTGACGCATCGGGGCAAGCACTTCGGCCGTGATATTCCGATGTGCGGCGTGCCGATCCACCGCGCCGACGAATATCTGGCGCGGCTCATTGCGCTCGGCCATCGCGTCGCGGTCTGCGAGCAGATCGAAGACCCGGCGGAAGCCCGCAAACGCGGCAGCCAGGCGGTCGTGCGCCGCGATGTCGCGCGGCTCGTCACACCCGGCACGATCACCGAGGAAAGCCTGCTGGAGCCGGCGCGGGCGAATTACCTCCTTGCGATTACGCGCGTGCTCCGCGGCGGCAAGTCGACTTTCGGTCTCGCGAGCGTCGATATTTCGACCGGCGCATTTTCGGTGATGGAAGTCGAAAGCGCCGCGCTGAGCGCGGAGATTGCCCGCATCGGCGCCGCCGAGATTGTCGCGCCCGAGGCGCTCGCCGACGATCAGGACTTCGCCCGCCTCGTCACTGACATGGGCATTCCGCTCTCGCCTGTCGGACGCCTGCTCGATGACCCCGCCGCGGCGGCGCAGCGCTTGCGCGATTATTTCGGCCTCGCCACGCTCGACGGTCTCGGCACTCTCTCGCCGGCCGAGACTGGTGCGGCGGCGCTCGTCGTCTTCTACATCGAGCGCACGCAGCGCGGCGCGCGCCCGGCGCTCAGCCTGCCGACGCTCATGCGCTTCGATGCGCATATGGAGATCGACGCTGCCACTCGCGCCAATCTCGAATTGACGCAAACGCTGTCCGGCCGTCGTGACGGCGCCCTGCTCGCCGCCATCGACCGGACCGTGACACCCGGCGGCGGCCGATTGCTTGCCGAGCGGCTCTCCGGGCCGCTGACCGATGAAGCAGCGATCCGGCGCCGGCTCGACGCCGTCGCTTTTCTCCGCGACGACCGCGACTTGCGCAGCGATCTGCGCGACTGCCTGAAAGCGGCGCCCGATCTGGCGCGGCCTCTCTCGCGCCTTGCCTTGCAGCGCAGCGGGCCGCGCGATCTCGCCGCGATCCGCGATGCCTTGCGCGCGGCAGAGGCCATCGCCGCGCGTCTCGACACGGTCGCGGCTCTTCCCGACGATTTAAAAGATGCCGCGCGCAAGGCCGCGAGCGCGGACCCCACCATCGCGACGCGGCTCGCCGATGCGCTAGCGACCGATTTGCCGCTGAAAACGCGTGACGGCGATTTCGTGCGCGTCGGATTCGATTCCGATCTCGACGCGCTGCGGCGGCTGCGCGACGACAGCCGCAAGGTCATCGCCGAATTGCAGGCGCGCTATGCGGCGCTCGCCGAGATCAAGCAGCTCAAGCTCAAACACAATAATTTCCTCGGTTTCTTCATCGAAGTGCCGCAGGCGCATGGCGAGAAACTGCTGAAACCGCCGTTCAACGCCACCTTCGTGCATCGCCAGACGATGACCGATGCGATGCGCTTCTCCACCACCGAACTCGCCGAAATCGAAAGCAAGATGTCCTCCGCCGCCGATCAGGCGCTGGTGCGGGAGATGGGCATTTTCGATGCGCTCGCGGCGCAGATTCTGGCAGCCGAAGGCGCGCTCAAAACCGTGGCCGAGGCGCTCGCCGCCCTCGACGTCGCGGCAGCGCTGGCCGAGATTGCCGAGGCGCGTGAGTGGACACGGCCGGAGATCGACAATTCGCTCGATTTCACCATCGAAGCGGGCCGCCATCCGGTCGTCGAGGCGGCGCTCGCCCGCGACGGCAAGCCTTTCGTCGCCAACGATTGCGAACTTTCCGGCAAAGGCGACGGGCCGGGCCTCATCGCCATCATCACCGGCCCGAACATGGCCGGCAAATCGACCTATCTGCGGCAGAACGCGCTGATTGCCATGCTGGCGCAGATGGGCTCCTTCGTGCCCGCAAAGCGTTGCCGGATCGGCATTGTGGACCGGCTGTTTTCGCGCGTCGGCGCGGCCGACGATCTGGCACGCGGGCGCTCAACCTTCATGGTCGAAATGGTCGAGACGGCGGCGATCCTCAACCAGGCGGGCGAGCGCTCACTCGTCATCCTCGACGAGATCGGCCGCGGCACGGCGACGTTCGACGGCCTCGCCATCGCCTGGGCGGTGATGGAGCAACTCCATGCAAAGAACCGATCCCGTGCGTTGTTCGCGACGCATTTTCACGAATTGACACACCTCGCCAAACAGCTTTCGCGCGTCGTCAATCTCACCATGCGTGTGGCGGATTGGAAGGGCGATGTGGTCTTCCTGCACGAGATCGTGCCGGGCGCCGCCGACCGCTCCTATGGCATCCAGGTCGCCAAGCTCGCCGGCCTGCCGCCGGCGGTGGTGAAGCGCGCGCAGACCCTGCTCGCGGACTTTGAAGCCGGCGACCGGCGCAAGACCGTCAAGCCCGTCGCCGATCTGCCGCTCTTCGCGGCCGCGCCAGCCGCACCGAGCGACGTGGAGCGCGCGCTCGACGACATCGACCCGGACGAACTCTCGCCGCGCGAGGCGCAGGCGGCGCTCTTCAAGCTCAAGGCATTGCGGGAAAAAGACGGGTGAGGGCTACGACCCGTGCACCAGGCTGCTGATGATCTTCGAGGTGTAATCGACCATCGGCACGATGCGGGCGTAATTGAGCCGTGTCGGCCCGATGACGCCGAGCACGCCGACAACGCGCTGCTGCTCATCGCGGAACGGCGCCGCGATCATCGATGAGCCGGAAAGCGAGAAGAGCTTGTTCTCCGAGCCGATGAAGATGCGCACGCCTTCGCCCCCCTCGGCGCGGCTGAGCAGGTCGATCACGTCCTTCTGCGTTTCGAGATCGGCGAAGAGCAGGCGGATACGCTCCAGATCCTCGAGCGCGGTGAGATTTTCGAGCAGATTGGCCTGGCCGCGCACGATGAGCTGCTGGCCCTGGCTGCTCGTATCGACCCAGCTCGCAAGGCCCGCCGCGACAAGCCGCGCGGTCAATTCGCCAAGCTCCGCTTCCGCGGCGGCGTGTCCGGCCTCGACCTCGGCCTTGGCCTCGGTGAGCGTGCGTCCGGCGATGCGGACATTGAGATAATTGCCCGCTTCGATCAGCGCCGAAGCCGGCAAATCGCGCGGCGTCTGGACGATGCGGTTTTCGATGGAGCCGTCGGCTGCCACGAGCACCGCCAGCGCCCTGTCCAGGTCGAGGCGGACAAACTCGACATGTTTGAGGCGCGCGTTCTCCTTGGTCGTGACGACCACGCCGGCGCTGCGCGTGAGGCCGGAGAGCATGCTCATCGCATCGCTCAGCACCGCCTCGAAGGCATGTTCCTTAGACGAGGCGCGCACCTGCGCCTCGATCTGCGCGCGCTCCGGCTGGCCAATGTCACCAATCTCCAGCATCGCATCGACGAAGAAGCGCAGCCCGCGCTCCGTCGGCAGGCGGCCGGCGCTGATATGCGGCGCATAGATCAGTCCCAGCTCTTCCAAATCCTGCATCACATTGCGGACCGAAGCCGGAGAGAGCGCAATCGGCAGAAGCCGCGCGAGCTGGCGCGAGCCGACCGGGCCACCATAGGTCAGGTAGGATTCGACGATATGGCGGAAAATCTCGCGCGAGCGCTCGTTGAGCTGGCTGAAGCCGCCCGATTCCGGCGAAATCGTCCTGCGCGAAGGGTCAAAACGCTCGGTCATAGACTGTGATCCGCTCCCGGCATGAGGGGATTTTCCAATCCCACCAATAACATGGCTGGCCGGGCGCGCGGATGCAAGCCGCCCGCGCGGCGTCAGGCCCGGGAAAGATTGTTGCGATTCACTCGGGCACCGCTTGGGAGCGAAGGCTTTCTCATGGCACCGGCATTGGCCGAAGCGAAGATCGACGGGTGCGAAGACGCCCGCGCCAAGGCGCTGCTGCAAATGGCGGTGACGGAGGCCCTTGCCTGCTTCGCCGCAGGCGCCACGGCCAAAGCCTGCGCCCATCTCGACGAGGTGCAGCATCTCGCCGCCGCCAGCGATACGGCCAGCTACGTTTTTGGCCTGTTCTATTTCAACACCGGCGATTGGACTTTGGCGCTCTCCTGGTTCGAGCGCGCCCTCAGCCTCAATCCTCGCCATCCCGACGCGGGAAAAGGCCGTGCCGTCGCTTTGCAAAGACTCGGCCGGATCGGCGAGGCGCTCAGCGCCTTCGAGGCCGCGGCGCGCGACCATCCCGCCGACGCCGAAGCCGTGCATATGAGCGGCGTCATCCTGCAAAGCCTCGGCAGGACCGATGCGGCGCTGGCCGCCTATGATCGCGCCCTGCGGATCAATCCGGATTATTGCGACGCGCTGGTCAATCGCGGCGCGTTGTTCGAACAGGCGGGACAAATCGAAGAAGCGCTCGCCTCTTTCGATCGCGTCATCGCGCTGCGGCCGCAGGATGCAGTCAATTATTTCAATCGCGGCTGCGTGCTGCAGAAGGCGAACCGCTTCGAAGCGGCGCTGACCGATCACGCGGCGGCGACGCGGCTTGATCCCGCGCACCCCGAAAACGAGGTCAACCGCGGCAATGTCCTGCAGAAGCTCGGCCGCCACGCCGAGGCGCTCGCCTGCTACGACGCGGCATTGCAGATGCGGCCGCATTATCCGCAAGCCCATTACAATCGCGGCATCGCCCGGCAAAAACTCGGCCGCCCTGTCGAGGCGATCGAGGATTTCGATGCCGCGCTGACGCAAAAGCCGGCCTACCCCGAAGCGCTCTGCAATCGCGGCAATGCGCTCAGCGAGCTGGGGCGCCTCACTGAGGCCGTCGCGTCCTACGAACAGGCGTTGACGTTACGGCCCCACTTCCGTCAGGCGCAGATCAACCGCGCCAATGTGCTGTTCGCGCTCGGGCGGCCGGAGCTTGCCCGCGCTGCGGCAGCCGAGATTCTGGCGCAGGAGCCGAACCACGCGCAGGCTTTGTGCATCAGCGGCGCCGCGCAGCAAAGGCTCGGCGATCTCGATGCCGCGCTGGTCTTTCTCGACCGCGCCGTCGCGGTCCGCCCGGACTTTGCCGAAGCCTGGCTCAATCGCGGCAATGTTCTGCAAGAGCAGGACAAGCTCGAAGACGCGCTTGCGAGCTACGACACGGCGTTGGCGCTGCGCCCCGCCTACCCCGAGGTTCTGTCGAGCCGGGGCGTTGCGCTCAAGGAACTCGGCCGTCTCGACGAAGCCCGGGCGGCTTTCGACACGGCCTTGCACTTGAAGCCCAACTATCCCGATGCGCGTAACAATCGCGCCGGCGCTTTGCTGCTCGCAGGCGATCTCGTGCAGGGTTTCGCAGCCTTCGAGAGCCGCTGGGAGCGCGGCGATGCGCCGCCGAAGACGCTGATTTCGCCCTTGCCGCATTGGCGTGGCGAGCCGCTCGAAGGGCGCCGCATTCTCGTCTGGGATGAACAGGGGCTCGGCGATCTCATCCAGTTCTGCCGCTACCTGCCGCTGCTCGCCGCGCGCGGCGCGGACGTCACCTTGTTCGGCCGCAAATCGATGTTTCGCCTGCTTTCGACGCTGCCATCGCCACCGCATTTCGTTGACGCAGGCGGGGTGCCCGAGGGCTTCGATTATCAAAGCGCCTTGATGAGCCTGCCGTTCGCCTTCGGGACATCGCTCGCGAGCGTACCGGCGGATGTGCCCTATCTCCATGCCGAGCCGGCGCGGATCGCTGCCTGGGCGGAACGGATCGGTCGGCACGGTTTCCGCATCGGCATCTGCCGGCACGGCAACATGAAGATCAACCTGAAGCGAAATATACCGCTCACCGGTTTCGCCGGATTGGCGGCGATCCCCGGCGTGCGCCTGATCAATCTGATGAAAGAGCCGGAGTCCGAGGCCGCCGGCTTCGCGCTCGAATCTTTCGGTCCCGATCTCGACGCCGGCCCCGACGCCTTTCTCGACACCGCGGCGGTGATGGCCAATTGCGATCTGATCGTCACCTCCGACACGTCGATCGCGCATCTCGCCGGGGCGCTCGGCCAGCCGGTCTTTCTCGCGCTGCGCCACGCGCCGGATTGGCGCTGGCTCGCCACGGGCACACGTTCCCCCTGGTATCCGACAATGCGGCTGTTCCGACAGACGCAGCGGGGCGATTGGACGCCGGTCTTCGCCGAAATTGTGGACGCCGTGCAGGTGCAGATTACTGCGCGCGCCGGCCTTAGCTGTTCACCGCGAGTCGCCGCACGGGGGTGAGAACGCTCGTGATCTTGTCGGCGAGTTCGGCGCGCGTGAACGGCTTCGGCAGAACCTGGATGCCAAGGACGAAGCGGCAGCGATCGATCGTTGTATCCTGCACATAGCCGGTGGTGAGCAGAACTTTCAGTTCCGGACGCAGTTTCAGCGCTTCTTCCGCAAGCTCCGCGCCGGTAACGCCCGGCAGACCGACATCGCTGAAGAGCAGGGTCAATTCTGTGCCACCGCGCAGGATCTCCAAAGCCTGAGCCGCATTTTCCGTAACCCGGACCTCGAAACCGAGATCGCGGAGAATTTCGGCGGAATAGGTCCGCACTTCGGCATCGTCCTCGACCACGAGGACTGTGCCGGCCGGCCCCGGCAGCAAGGCCCGCTCCGCCAGCGGCTCGGATTCGACCAGCACATCCTCGGACTGGGCGCGTGGCAAATAGAGTCTGACCGTTGTTCCGCTGCTGGGTATGCTCTCGATGCGGACATGGCCGCCGGTCTGTTTCACGAAGCCATAGACCTGGCTGAGCCCTAGGCCAGTCCCCTGCCCCGTCGGCTTCGTCGAAAAGAACGGCTCGAACACCCGATCGAGAATCTCCCTGTCGATGCCTTTGCCGGTATCCTCGATCGAGAGGAGGACATAGTCGCCCGGCGTGATTTCAGGATCCTCAATCTCGGTCCGCGCGGCGAAAGCGCAATTGCTGGCGGTGATCGTCAGCCGGCCGCGTCCCTCCATCGCGTCGCGGGCGTTGATCGCAATATTGAGGATCGCATTGTCGAGCTGGTTGAGGTCGGCAAAAGCCGGCCAGAGGCCGGGCGCGATGGTGGTGACGATCTCGATGTTTTCGCCGAGTGTCCGGGCCAGCAAGTCCGACATCGAGGCAAGGATCGTCTCGATCCTGGCGCCGCGCGGCTCAAGCGGCTGGCGGCGCGAAAAGACCAATAGCCTCTGCGTCAGCACGGCGCCGCGTCTGGCCGCATCGAAAGCGTTGGTCGCCCAGCGATGCAGCCGCGCTTCGCCCTTCTCGGTATGGCGCTTCAGCATCTCGAGATTGCCGAGCACGGCGGTGAGCAGATTGTTGAAGTCGTGCGCGATGCCGCCGGTGAGCTGGCCGATCGATTCGAGCTTTTGCGCCTGGCGCAATTGCGCCTCCGCGCGCTCGCGCTCCGCCACAGCCTTGCTGCGCTCGCGGTCCGCCGCCATCAGCGCTTCATAGGTATTGAAATGGCGGATGAGCAGCCAAAGCACGAAGCTGATCGCAAAGGCGAAAAGCACGGCGCCGGCGGCGATGAGAAACCGTGCCTGACGCCAGTCGGCGAGGATATGATCCTTGAGCCGCGAAATGTTCACGACGAGCGGAAATTCATCGACGCTGATTGTCGCGACGATACGCTCGGGGCCATCGATCGCATGGGCTGAATCATAGGTGACGGGCGTGCCCGGCTGGAGGATGCCGGTGAACGACTTGATCTTGTAGACCTCGCCGACGCGCCCAGCGGCCGGATAGCGGGCAAGCATGGTTCCGTCGCTGCGCCACAGGCTGACCGCGCCGTAATCGCCGATCTGCAATGTCTTGTAGAGCTGTTCGAAATAATTGAGATCGATCGCCGCGGCGACGACGCCGAGGAAATGGCCGGACGCATCGTCGACACGGCGTGCGAGATAGATCGACCAGCTCTTGGTGTCCTCATTGTACGACGGCAGGCTGAGATAGGAGCCGCTGATCTCCACGTCGCGCAGGACGGTAAAATAGTCGCGGCCCGACAGATCGGACTCCGGCGCGGGATAGACTTTGGTCGTGCAGATCAGCTTGCCGTCGGGCCCGATGAGGCTCACGTCATGTATCTGCGGGATGCCGACGATGCGCGACTTGAGCAGCAGATACATTTCGACGCTGGCGCGCTTGCGCATGATGTCCTGCGGCTTGGTGATGCCGCCGAGCGTCAGATCGTCCTGCAAGCTTGAAAGGACGAGATCGACGCTCTGCATCGTGCGTTCGGTCTCCTGTGACAACAGGAGATCAAGCGCCATCAACTCGCGCCGCGCCTCGGCGACATCCCGGACCCGGAATTCGCGGATCGACAAGGCTGCGCCCGTCGCCGCGAGGGCAACGAGCAGAATGCCAAATACCACGATCATGGGCTTTGGCTGAAAGAACGAACGGCGCGAGCCGTCCGGGCGCGAGCGGCCTTTTGAAAGCAAAGGCTTTTCCGTTTCCGCTGATCCTAAATCGGCCCCCCGACGGCGCGAGGCGCGATCGGAAGCTCAGGTTAACAGGACCGCAGCGGAAGAAAACCCACTCTGCGACGATAGCCGGTATATCAAATAAAATGCATAATTATCAATATGTTACGACACGCTACCAGCGCAGCAGCGCGCTGCCCCAGGCCATGCCGGCGCCGATGGCCATCATCGCGACGAGATCGCCGGGCTTCAACCGGCCGGCGCGATTGGCCTCATCCAGCGAGATGGGGAGCGAGGCGCTCGACGTGTTGCCATAGCGGTCGATGTTCAACCAGCATTTCTCGCGCGGGATGCCGAGCCGGTCGACGACCGACTCGACGATGCGAACATTGGCCTGATGCGAGATCACATGGTCAATGGCGCCGGGCTTGAGGCCGTTGGCGGCGAGCGCTTCGAGAATGACGTCCTGAAGCGCGCGCGTCGCATATTTGTAGACTTCGCGGCCGTTCATCGCGATCTTGTTCATCCGCTTCGCCAGCACTTCCTCGGATTGCGGGTGCTTGCTGCCGCCGCCGGGTATCATCAGGGCGCCGGCGGCCGTGCCATCGGAATGCAGATGCGTCGAGATGAGTCCGCGCTCGGGGTCCGGCGTCGGGCCAAGCACCATTGCGCCGGCCGCATCTCCGAAGAGTACGCAACTGCTGCGATCCTCCCAATCGACAAGCCGGCTCAGCAATTCCGCGCCGATGACGAGAACGCGTTTGGCACGGCCGCTGCGTATGAATTGATCGGCGATCGTGAGGCCGTAGAGCGAGCCGGCGCAAGCCGCCGAGAGATCGAAGGCGAAGGCGCGTGTGGCGCCGAGCTTGGCCTGCACGAACACCGCGCAGGATGGCATCGGCATATCCGGAGAGATCGTACCGACGATGATCATGTCGAGTTCGGCCGGCGTCGTCTCGGCCATTTCGAGCGCCTTGCGCGCCGCCGCGACAGCCATGTCGGACGTCACTTCCCCGTCAGCCGCGATGTGGCGCTGCTTGATCCCCGTACGCTCGACGATCCAGGCATCCGACGTATTGATGATCTTTTCGAGATCGTGATTGGTGAGGATGCGCGACGGTGCGTAGGCTCCCGTCCCCAATATATGGGAATGCGTCACGTTGTCGGCCCTTATCGCCGCTCAGCGGCTCAGAGCAACGCATAGGCTGAAACGGACGACACCGCAATCGCGGATAAGACGTCCGCCACAGAAGTCGCGGCCGCGCCGATGATGCGGGCGGCCGCTCCCCTAACGGCGCCTAATTGACCGGCTTGCCATATTCGCTGGCCGGTGCAGCTTCCGGCCGCAATTGATAAGAACTGCGCAAACGATCGATGACGCCGCGGGCCTGGCGCAAAGCCGTGTTATCGACGCGCGGCCTGAACCCGGCAAAGGCCCAATTCGCGCCGCCGTCCTCGGATGCACACGGCCGGATGAGGATATCGCCGATACCCTCGAATCCCGTCTGTTTGCGCAAGGTGCGCAGGCAAATTTCGCGCAATTCGGCCTGAGAACGCAGATCGCCCGACATATCCAGCCTCCTTGTTCGAGAAAACATCGTACTGCTTCTCAACGCCCCAGGCTGCTATATGTTCCACTTCGGAAATATTCGGAAATATGATGTGAGCGGCATGACGCTGGACGATCTGCAAACGCGCATTCTTTATCGCGATGCGCTGATGCTCGTGCTCGACAAGCCGGCGGGGATCGCCGTGCATCGCGGGCCGAAGGGCGGCGTATCGCTCGAGGCGGGATTTCCGGCCTTACGCTTCGGCCTGCCGCGTGATCCTGCGCTGGCGCATCGGCTCGATCGCGACACCGCCGGATGCCTTGTACTGGGACGGCATCACAAGGCGCTGGAGAAGCTTGGTCTGCTCTTCAAGCAAGGCAAGATCGGGAAAACGTATTGGGCGGTGGTCGAAGGCGCTCCGCCCGAGGATGAGGGCCTGATCGACCTGCCGCTCGGCCGGCTCGACGCCACGCGCGGCTGGTGGATGAAGGTCGATCCGCAAGGCCAGCCCGCGCAGACGCGCTGGAAAATCCTCGCGCGCGACGAAAGACAATCGCTGCTGGCACTGACGCCGCTCACCGGCCGAACGCATCAGCTCCGCGTCCATTGCGCGGCGAGCGGCTTCCCGATCCTCGGCGACCCGGTCTACGGCACGGGTGACCGCGAGGCACGGCTGCATCTGCTCGCGCGCGCGATCGAAATTCCAATCTACAAGAACAAGGATCCGGTCAGGGTCGAGGCGCCGGTGGCGCCGCACATGCTGGCCGAAGTCTCGGCATTGCTCGGCGCGGCCTCAGGTTAAGCCGCGCAGCCGCCGCGCCCGCGCACGCAACAATGCGAACCGGCGGCCGAGCCCGCCGCGCGCTTCCAGCGACGCCAGTATGCCCTTCAGCCGCTCTTTGAATGGCGCGAGCGCGGCACGCAGACGAATCTTGTAGGGCTCGATGATCGCATGCGCCTTGGCGCGAACATTCATCACGAAGACGTAGAAGCGCGCGAACCACGACATGCTCAGCAATTTGCCGCGCATCGCATCGAAGAGGAAAGCGAGGATGCCGACGCCGAGCACCTTCGCCGCGACGAAGGCAAGAATACCCAGAACGAGATGATGCCGCGCGATGAGCCAGAGGCCGATAATCTTGAAAGGCTCGATCACCGCCAACGGCAGCAGGAGGACGAGAAACGCGACGGGCGCTGGCAATTCCGCAAGGACGCGCGCGAGCACCCTTTTGAGCGCCGCAAGCGGGATGAGTGCGACGAACTGCTTCAGCAGACCGCCGACGGCATCCCAAAGCCACGCTTCAAACAGGAAGACTGCAGCGCAAGCGAACCAGAAGGCGTGGATCGCCCGGCCGAAGAGAGTCTTTTGTTGCGTTTGGCTCATCTTTTCAGCATCGTGCGGCGGTTCGCGGCCGGCGAGAGCGATGGCGCACGAGCGCCACCGCCCTGTTAATTACGACGCGGTTTGCGCAAGCGCGGCGATTTCCTTCTCGCGGCGCGACTCAGCCGACGCGCGATGATCTTTCGCCAGCACGGTGTAGACCGCCGGCAGGACGAAGAGCGTAAACAGCGTGCCGATCGACATGCCGGAAACGACGACGATGCCGATCGAGAAGCGGCTCGCCGCGCCCGCGCCGCTGGCCGTGACGAGCGGGACGAGGCCCGTCACCATCGCCGCCGTCGTCATCAGGATCGGACGCAGACGGATGCGCGCGGCCTTCTTGATCGCCGCGGTGCGATCCAGCTTCTCGTGAATCTGCAATTCGCGCGCAAATTCGACCATCAGGATGCCGTGCTTGCTGATAAGCCCGATCAAAGTAACGAGGCCAACCTGCGTGTAAATGTTGATCGTCGCGACGCCGAAGAACAAGGGCACCAGCGCGCCGCTGATCGCCATCGGCACGGAGATCATGATGACGAGCGGATCGCGCAAGCTCTCGAATTGCGCGGCGAGCACGAGAAAGATGATGATCAGCGCGAAGACGAAGGTGACGGCGAGCTGATTGCCTTCCTGCACGAACTGCCGCGAATCGGCGAGATAATCGTGGCTGAAGCCGGCCGGCAGATTCTGCGCCTGCTTTTCAAGGAAGCCGACGACCGTCCCCATCGTGACGCCCGGCATGGCGACCGCCTGGAACGTCGCCGAGCTGAGCTGGTTATAGTGCGTCAGCGCGTTCGGATCGGTGTCGGTCGAGATCGATACCACCGTCGACAGCGGAATCTGCACGCCTTTAAGAGACGGCACATAATAGCTCGACAGCATTTCCGGCGTCAGACGGAACGTGCGCGGTACTTCCGGAATCACCTCGTAGGAGCGGCCCTGCAGGTTGAACCAGTTGACGTAGTTTCCGCCGAGCATCAGCGCCAGCGTATTGCCGATCTGCTGCATGGTGAGGCCAAGATCGCTTGCTTTGTTGCGATCGATCTTGATGCGGACGACCGGCTGATTGAACTGAAGATCGCTGTCGGTGACGATGAAGAGCCCGCTCTTCATCGCCGCCGCCTTGATCTTCTCCATTTCCTTGTAAATCACAGGGAAGCCGGCCGTCGAATTGATGACCATCTGAATCGGCAGGCCGCCCGGCCCTCCCGGCAGTGCCGGCAGATTGAAGGCGAAGGCGCTGACGCCCGGAATCGCGGACAGCTTCGCTTGCACCAGAGGCTTCAAAGCCATGGCCGTGCGCTTGCGCTCGTCCCAGGGCTTCAGCAGCATGCCGGAGATGCCCTGGTTGGACGAGGGCGTCCCGTTGAGGACGAAGCGCAGATCGGTCTCGGGAAACGAGGCGAAGACCTTGTCGAGCTGTGCACCGTAATAGTCGGAATAATCGATGTTGCCGTATTGCGGGGTCTTGGTCAGCGCGAAGACGATGCCCTGATCCTCCTCCGGCGCAAGCTCCGAGCTCGTATTGAGATAGAGAAAGACCAGAAGGCCGAGGATCGTTACCGCGAAAAGCCCCGTCGCGGCGCGATAATTCAGCGAGCGATCGAGCCGCCGGCCGTACCAGTCCGTTATCGCGCTGAAGACTCTATCGACAAGCTGCGCGAAGCGCCCGGGTTCGCCGCTCTTGAGTAGCATCGAACACATCATCGGCGAAAGCGTGAGCGCAATGATACCCGAAATGACGACCGAGCCTGCGAGAGTGAAGGCGAATTCGCGGAACAACGTGCCGGTCAGACCGCCGAGGAAGCCGATGGGCGCATAGACCGCCGCCAGCGTGATCGTCATCGCGATGACGGGGCCGACGATTTCGCGCGCGCCAACCAGCGCCGCTTGCACCGGCGTCTTGCCCTCCTCGATATGACGATAAATGTTCTCGACCACGACGATCGCGTCATCGACGACGAGGCCGATCGCTAGAACCATGGCAAGCAGGGTCAACAGATTGAGGCTGAAGCCCATGGCAAGCATCATGGCGCAGGCGCCGACGAGCGACAGCGGAATCGTTACGACCGGGATCAGCACGGAGCGGAACGAGCCGAGGAACAGGAAGATCACCACGACGACGATCAGCACCGCTTCGATCAGCGTGTGCTCCACCTCGTCGATCGAGGATTGGATGAATTTCGTCGAATCGTAAGCGACTTTCATCCTCAGCGAGGGCGGCAGATTGCGCTCGAGGGTCGGGAATAACGCGCGCACGCCCTTGACGATGGACAGCGGATTACCTTCCGGCGTCGCCTGAACGCCGATGAAGATCGCGTGCTCGCCGTTGAAGGCGACACTGGAATCCTCGCTCTGCGCGCCAAGATCGACCCGTGCGATATCCTCGATGCGGACGAAGCCGCCGTCCTTGGCCTTCACGATCATGCGTTTGAATTGATCGATATCGGTCAGGTCAGCGTTCGTCGTGACATTCGAGATCGTGTAATAGCCCTTCGTCTGGCCAGCCGCAGCCTGGAAGTTATTGGCCTGAATGGCGGCGACGACGTCGGCAGCAGCGACGCCGCGGCCGGCCATGCGAACCGGATCGAGCCACAAGCGCATCGCAAAGGTCTGGCCGCCGAGAATATCGGCGGAGGCAACGCCATCGACGGTCGAAAGGATCGGCTGGACGACGCGCGTCAGATAATCGGAGATCGCCGAGCCCGAAAGCTCCGTACTCGAAAAACCGATGTACATCACCGCCGTCGTCTGGCCGGTCGATTTCAGAATGATCGGATCGTTGGCTTCCTTCGGGATCTGATACTTGACCTGATTGACCTTCGCCATCACGTCGGTCAACGCCTCGTTGGGATCGGCGTTAAGCTTCATATAGACGGAGATCGTGCTGGTGCCCTGCACCGATTGCGAGGTCATGTAGTCGATGCCCTCGGCCGAGGCGACCGCCTGCTCGATGGGCGTGGTGATGAAGCCCTGCATCAGCTCCGGCGAGGCGCCGGGATAGGTCGTCGTCACGGTGATCACCGTGTTCGACAATTTCGGATATTGCCGCACCGGCAGATGCACGGCGGCATTAAGTCCGATCAGCAGAATAAGCAGGCTGACGACGAGCGACAGAACCGGCCGCTTGATGAAGATATCTGTGAAAGCCATAGACTACGCTCCGCCCTCAATAGGGGCTGGGTTCGGCCGGAATAACCGGCGGCGGCTCGGATGAAATCGCCACGGCCGCGCCCGATTGCAATTTGATCTGCCCTACGGCAACGACGTCGTCGCCCGGCTTGATGTTGCTGGAAGCGATGACAACGCGGCCATCGAGGCGTTCGCCCGTCTTGACGAAGGTCCGCACTGCTGTCAGCGCCTCCTTACCGTCGCTTCCCGTTGATTTCTTGATGAGGAAGACGGAATCGCCATAGAGCGAATAGTCGGCGGCCGTCTCCGGCACGGTCAGGACCGGCGGCCGATCCGGCAACACGATCGTCGCATTCGCGAACATGCCCGGCTTCAGCGCATGATCGGGGTTATCGAAGGTCGCCTGCACCGAGATATTACGCGTATCGGTGCTGATCTGCGGCTCGACCGTGGTGATCTTGCCGACAAAGACGCGGCCTGGATAGGCGTCAACGCTGACATGCACGGTCTGGCCGAGCTTCAGTTTCGCGCTGTTCTTCTCGGTGACGGTGAAATTCACCCAGACCTGCGAGAGGTCGGTGAGCGTCACGATCTCCGAGCCGGCATTGAGGAACTGACCAAGCTCGATATGCCGTAAGCCGAGTTCGCCGCTGAACGGCGCGAGAATGAGCTTCTGCGAGATGAGCGCCTTGGTCTTGGCGATGTTGGCTTGCGCCTGGTCATAGGTCGCTTGCGAGTCATCAACGGTCGCCTGCGGACCGAACTGACGCAAGGCGAGCGCCTTGGCGCGATCGAGCGCCAGTTTCGCGGCGAGCGCCTGCGCCTGGAAATTCGCCAGATCGCCGCGGTCGGGATCGTCGAACAATTGCACGATCGGCTGGCCCTCGACGACATGCGCGCCCGGCTCGAACATGATTTTCACGACGCGGCCGGCGACATCCGTCGTCACATTGACCTGATGCACGGCGACGACATCACCGATGCCGGTGAGGAGATTCGGCAGAACCTCGCTTTTGACTTTCGCGACGCTGACCGAGACCGGCGGCATTTTCATATGCGCGAAAAACTGCGCGATCATATGGTTGCGGAATTGATTGAAACCCCAGAAGACGCCGACCAGCAGCGCCAGCAACACGGCGACGATCGAAAACCACAGCTTGGTGCGCACCGGCCGCTCGCCTTTCGACTTGCGATAGTCCGTCCTGGTCGCGACTTCGGTTTCGGCAGAAAGCGTCATTTGGCAAATTCCAGAAGAGAGGTTTCGAAAGCTTCGAACGACAGATCGAGTGCGCCATGCGCCGTAATCGCGGCATCGGTGAGGCCGACGCCGCGCAAGATATATTCGCAAACTTCCCGCTCGAGTTTGGCGGCGGGGGGATAATCGAGCGACGGCAGCGACGGCAGTTGCGTCGCCGCCAGGGTGCAGATCGTATGATGCGTGAACCAGAAGAGATTGCGCGGGCTCGACGCGCCCGCCAGCGCATCGCCAACGGCAATGGCCTGTTCCAGAGAATCGATGAAAATCGGCGCGATGACCTGCTCGACTTTGTCGGAGAGGACCTTGGCGAATTCGCCATCTTCGAGATAGGACGAAAGGGTGAGCCGCAGCTTCTGGTTGCCCTCGGCGTCGGAGCCATCCGCCGCTTGCAGGAAATAATGCGCCATACCACGGACGATCTGCACCAAAGTGCGCGTCGAGGGCGGTTCGGCCCGCAACCGCGCGAGGCCCGGATCGGCGGTGCAGATGCCGGCGAGAATTTCGGCGTAGATCGCGGATTTGTTGGGGAAATGCTTGAACAGCAGCGCCTCGGAAATACGCGCCGTGTCGGCGATTCGCCGGGTCGTCGTCCCGGCGAAGCCGTAGCGGGCGAACAGCGGCAGCGCGCTTTCGAGAATCTGCTGGCGACGGTTGTCGCGGGAAAGCCGAGGTGGTTGCATGGCCCGCGTAAGTGAACGCTCACTTACCGGCTGTCAAGTAAAAATAGCCGCCATATCCGCGCTGCGGCATGGCACCGCGCGCCAAGGCCGCCGCCTTGGCTCCCGAAAGCCTCGGCAGGTCAGGAGGATGGCCTTCGAATGTGGCCCGAGCGGGACCCAAAAAATTGAACATCCGTTGCGCAAATGCCCGCTCAAAATCCCTGGAACCGAGACCTGCCCGTGAGTCCAGATCGGCGCGATCCGAAACCATCCCGAGCCGGGACAAATCGGCGATCCCGCGACACATGTCTTTCTTTCGCGAGGGGCGCCTGCTATCCCGCAGCGCATGATTAAGCTTGAAAATATCCGCAATTTTTCGATCGTCGCGCATATCGACCATGGCAAATCGACCCTCGCCGACCGCCTGATCCAGACGACAGGCGCGGTCGCCGCGCGGGATATGGTGGAACAGGTCCTGGACTCGATGGATATCGAGCGCGAGCGCGGCATCACCATCAAGGCGCAGACTGTCCGCCTCGAATACAAGGCCAAGGACGGCGAAACCTACATCCTCAACCTGATGGACACGCCGGGCCACGTCGACTTCGCCTATGAGGTTTCGCGCTCGCTCGCGGCCTGCGAAGGCTCGTTGCTCGTCGTCGATGCAAGCCAGGGCGTCGAGGCGCAGACGCTTGCCAATGTCTATCACGCGCTCGATGCCGGCCATGAGATCGTGCCCGTGCTGAACAAGATCGACCTGCCGGCCGCGGAGCCCGAGCGCATCAAGCAACAGATCGAGGACGTCATCGGCCTCGACGCCTCGGACGCGGTGCTGATTTCGGCCAAGACCGGCATCGGCATCGGCGATGTGCTCGAAGCGATCGTCCATCGCCTGCCGCCGCCGAAGGGCGACGCCAAGGCGCCCTTGAAGGCGCTGCTCGTCGATTCCTGGTACGACGCCTACCTCGGCGTCGTCGTGCTGGTACGCATCTTCGACGGCGTCATGAAGAAGCACCAGAAGATCAAGATGATGGGCACCGATGCGCATTATGTGATCGACCGGATCGGTGTCTTCCGCCCGAAGATGCAGGATGTCGAGGAACTCGGCCCCGGCGAGATCGGCTTCATCACCGCGCAGATCAAGCAGGTGGCCGACACCCGCGTCGGCGACACGATCACCGACGAGCGCCACCCCGTCGCCGAAGCCCTGCCCGGCTTCAAGCCGGCGCAGCCGGTCGTCTTCTGCGGTCTGTTTCCGGTCGATGCGGCCGATTTCGACGATCTGCGCGCCGCGATGGGCAGGCTGCGCCTCAACGATGCGAGCTTCTCCTACGAAATGGAAAGCTCCGCGGCGCTCGGCTTCGGCTTCCGCTGCGGCTTCCTCGGCCTGCTGCACCTCGAAATCATCCAGGAGCGGCTGGAGCGGGAATTCAATCTCGACCTCATCGCCACCGCGCCTTCGGTCGTCTACCAGATCGTGCTGCGCTCGGGCGAAACCGTCTCGCTGCACAATCCCGCCGACATGCCCGATCTGACGCGGGTCGAGAAGATCGAAGAGCCGTGGATACGGGCAACGATCCTGACGCCGGACGATTATCTCGGTGCGGTGCTGAAACTCTGCCAGGAACGGCGCGGGGTGCAGGTCGATCTGAACTATGTCGGCGCGCGCGCAATGGCGGTCTACGACCTGCCGCTCAACGAAGTCGTGTTCGACTTCTACGACCGGCTCAAGTCGATCTCGAAGGGCTATGCCAGCTTCGATTACACCATCACCGATTATCGCGAGGGCGACCTCGTCAAAATGTCGATCCTCGTCAATGCCGAGCCGGTCGACGCGCTCTCGATGCTCGTCCACCGCGATCGCGCCGAGCTGCGCGGCCGCGCCATGGTCGAGAAGCTGAAGGAGCTGATCCCGCCGCACATGTTCCAGATTCCGATCCAGGCGGCGATCGGCGGCAAGATCATCGCCCGCGAGACGGTCCGCGCCTTGCGCAAGGACGTGACGGCGAAATGCTACGGCGGCGATGCCACCCGCAAGCGCAAGCTTCTCGAAAAGCAGAAGGCCGGCAAGAAGAAGATGCGCCAGTTCGGCAAGGTGGAGATTCCGCAGGAAGCTTTTATCGCCGCGCTGAAAATGGATTCGTGATCTGCCTCACTTCTTATCGATCCGGTGCGCGAGTTCGAGCGTGACGAGGCGCGCCAGCAGAGTCGCCGGATAAAGCTGACCAATGATCGCTTCGACATTGGCAAGCGATCGCGCGAGCGGATGCACCGGTGCAATGTCACCGTAACCCACCGACGTCAATGTCACGAAGCTGAAATAGACGACATTCGTCCCGACGGAGAGATTATCGAGCATCGGCGGTAAACCGGCAAAGGCCTGCGGTTTCGCGAGCGCGAGGAAGCCATAGAGCGCCGCAAAAATCAGTCCGACATCGAGGTAAAGCAGGACTGCGCCTATGATGCGGTGAAACGTGATTAAGCCCGGTGCGAAGACCGCCCGCGCAACGACAATAAGCAGAGTGAGCCCGGCGACCAGCCAACTCGCAGCCTCCAGATAAACGTCGACAATGGATTGATGATGAGCCCGGAGGGAGCTGGTAACGACCGACAGAATGAGCGCGAGAGCGGTCGCCGCCACCGCCAGACGACTGCCGGAAATGACAAACACAGCAGCAACCAGGACAAATCCGAAGAGAATCCCGAAGAAATGCGCGCCCCTGACACCGCTCGCCTGCAGCGGTGCGATAACGAACAGCAACAGCGCCAACATGATTGTCAGCGTGGTCAGCAAGGGATCGCCGAAGCGCTCCCGCAGCCGGCGGAAACTCGCTTTGGACATGAGGCGATCCGACAGGACGGTCACAGGCGCTCCATTCGATTGAGCAGCATTCGCCATTTGAAGCCGCAATCGGCCACAGCCTAATGCTTGAATTGCAGGCTCAGAACCGTCGCGCCATGCGCCGCGGTGTTTTGCACGCGGTCGGCCTGGCGGCGCACGAGAAAGCCCGCGAGGCGGCGCGGGCCGTCCTCCGACTCGAGTATGTCCTCTTGCGAAGGCGCCCAGTTGGGAAGCTCCAGGGGAAGCCCCTCGTAAGTGAGTTTGGCGTTGATATCGAACTCGTCGTAACTCACGGCCAGCGCGATCGGCCCCTTGACGCGGCAAAATTCGACAATCGCCTCGACCGCCTGCTGCACGGCGAATTCCACTCGCGTGACGACATCGCGCCGCGCGCCCCAGATACCCGCCGCGCGCTCGATGAAATTCACGACATCCTGCGGCGCCACCGCTTTGGGGTCGATCTCCAAAGTGACCGTGCGGCGAATGCCGATGCGGAACACAAGATTGAGCAAAAGCGCCACAAGCGTCGCGATCACCAAAGGCGAGGTGACCAGCGGCTGCTCCCATCGCGGCACGCCGGCGAAGGCGGATGGCACGACGGAGACCATGAAGAAAGCCATCATGCCCGCGCCGATCACCAGAGTGCGGCGCGGATCGAGCACGCGGGTCGAAATGATCTGCACGCCGCTGATCATGATAAAGACCGCGGTGAATAAAAGCGCCGAAGCCATCACCGGCGCCGGCATGATCGTCAAAATGCCGATCAAGGTCGGCTGGAATGCCGCGATGGCGAGAATCGCGGCGATAACGAACGCGATGTAGCGGCTGGCGACGCCGGTCGCTGCGACAAGCCCGACATTCGCGGTCGAAATCGTCAGGCCGTAGGTGCCGAGAAGGCCGGCCGCCACGGCGGCGAGGCCGTCGGCGAGAATGCCGCCGTCGATCGAGCGCGCATCGGGGCGCACCCAATCGGCATCGGTCAAACGCTGATAGGTCGTGATGACGGCGGTCGTGCTCATCGCCGCGGCAAGGCCGGTCACCGCGAAGGGAACGACCATCGACCAGTCGAAGGCCCAGGCGAGATGCGCGAACGACGGCAACGCCAGCACCGGCTGGTTCAGCACGGCGCGGAGATCGGCGCCGGTGATCTGCCCCGTGAAGCCCGAAAGCACGTAGCCCACGACCATGCCGATCAGAATGCAGAAAAGCCGCAGGCGGCCTTTATTCCAGATATTGAGGCCGATCATGGTTGCGAGGCTCACCCCCGCGACGAAGGCGTCGCGGCCCGCAACCATATTGCCCGACGATTTGCCGAGCAGCACATGCAAAGCGGCAAGCCCGATGATGACGCCGACGAGGAAGACGACCATCCCGGCGGTCTCCGGCGGGATGAAGGCGCGCAGCCGCGACCAGACCCGTGAAAGGCCGATCTCGACGAAGCCCGCGAAGATGGTCATGCCCCAGACGAGCGGCAGGCCGCCGAGCTTCGCCGCCAGCAGCGACGGACCGAGATAAACGCCGGTGAAAATCGAGGGCGCCAGGAAATGGCTGCCGACGGGTCCGCGCGGCAACGCCTGAAGCAGGACGGCAAAAGCCAGAGCCAGCACCCCGACGCGCAGAATCGCCGCGATCTCCGCCGGCGGCGCACCGGCCTGACGCGCGATGATCAACGGATAGACCATGAAAATCGCGATCACCGCCACATGCTGGATGGCGCTGACGATGATGATGGACAGCGGTGGCTTTTCCTCCGCCCCGTAGACGAGGCTTGCAGGCTTCTTCATTTTATAACGACCAGATCGTGCGGGAAGACTTGCGGCGTAAGGCGCCCAGTTGAACACGAAGCCATCAATTTGAATAGGCGCCGATGACGACAGCCCTGCCTCATGAACCAGTTAAAAATGGAGTCGTGACAAAGCCGCGGGCCGCGTTAGACTGGCCGGAGCTTCAAGATTGAGGCGCCAGATTTTTTGTTGCGACGCGTTTTCTTCACGCGAACCGGTTTCCATTTCGCTCGAAAACGCTTCAAATCCGATGCGCTGCGGATCGAGGCCCATGTATATCATCGCGCGCAACATCAAGAGCCCGGCCAGGAGCCGGAATCTGCGCTGCGAGGCGTTGATGGTCGACAAGGCGAGCTTCACGCCCTGGCCCCCCTCGACCGAGGACGGCTGGCGCCGTGCCTATAAGTTCCGCGACAAGCTGATGGCCGAGGTCGTCCGCCTTGAACTTGACCCGATGGGCGATGAGCTTAAGGTAATCGAAGCCGTTTATATTCCATGACTTGAAACTACCTTCCCTACCGCTTGATCGATGCAAGAAGAGACATCATACGGAATTGGTAATGTCCTGAACGCGGCCTATGCGCGCCATCGCGATAATGTAGCGGGTGCACCAGCGGATTACATTCCCGAATTGGCCGCTGTCGATCCGAACCGCTTTGGTATTGCCGTCGCGACTGTCGATGGCGCGCTTCATAAGATCGGCGACGCGGATTATCCGTTCACCATCCAGTCGATCTCCAAAGCTTTCGTCTATTGCCTCGCGCTCGAACTGATCGGCCGCGACGCCGTCCTCGAACGCGTCGGGGTCGAGCCGAGTGGCGATGCGTTCAACGCCATCGTTTTCGACCCGCATACCAACCGTGCCTTCAATCCGATGGTCAATGCCGGGGCCATCACCGTCGCTGGCATCATCCACGACGTCGCCGGCGCGGGCGCTTTCGACTTCATCCTCGAGCGGCTTTCGGACGCCGCCGGCCACCGCCTCGAGATGGATGAAGCCGTCTATCGCTCCGAGGCGGAGACGGGGCATCGCAACCGCGCCATCGGCCATCTGCTGCGCAATGTCGGCGCCCTGAAAGGCAACGTCGACGACGTCGTCGATCTCTACTTCCGCCAATGCTCGATTCTGGTGACCGCGAGCGACCTCGCACGCATGGGAGCAACGCTGGCGCATGTCGGCGAAAACCCGGTCACAGGCCGGCAAGTGTTCGACCTGATGGCGGTGCGCAACACGCTGGCCGTGATGTTCACCTGCGGCATGTACGATTATTCCGGCAACTGGGCCTATGACGTCGGCGTGCCGGCCAAGAGCGGCGTCGGCGGCGGCATTGTCGGTGTCGTCAACCGCCAGCTCGGCATTGGCAGCTTTTCGCCACGCCTCGACGCCAAAGGCAATTCGGTGCGCGGCATTGCCGCCTTCAAGGACATCGGCGACGAGCTCGGCCTGCATCTCTTCGATTGCTCGAACGCCGGCTCCGCGTTCGTCCGCCCGTTTCTTAAATAGTCGGAAGCGGCCTATTCCGGCTGAAAATTCATCGCCACGCCGTTGATGCAATAGCGCAGATGTGTCGGCGGCGGACCGTCCGGAAAAACATGACCCAAATGGCTGCCGCAGCGGCTGCAATGCACCTCCGTGCGGGCCATTCCATAGCTGCGATCCTCCGACGTCTCGACCGCGCCCGGCACCGGATCGTTGAAGCTCGGCCAGCCGGTGCCGCTCTCGAACTTCGTCTTGGCGCGGAACAAAGTCTGGCCGCAGCCGACGCAGGTGAAGCTGCCGGCGCGCTTCTCGAAGTTTAGCGCGCAGGAGCCCGGCCGTTCGGTGCCGTGCCCGCGCATGACCTGGTATTGCTCCGGGGTCAGCAGCTTGCGCCATTCGGCATCGGTATGGGTGACGGGAAATTGCTTTGCATCCATGCCTCTCACTCCCTTTACGCATTTCGACGTGTATTACGCCGATCGCACCGATTTTGTTACAGCCGCGCCGCCCTAGTCGGTCAGGATCAAGAGCAGATCCTTGGCGTCGACCGAATTGCCGGCGGAGACGAGAATCTCCTGCACCGTCCCGTCCTTCGGCGCATGAAGCGCGGTCTCCATTTTCATCGCCTCGATGGTCAGCAGCACGTCGCCCGCCTTGACCGCCTGTTGCGGCTTGACCGACAGCGTCGAGACGAGCCCCGGCATGGGCGCGGCGATGTGATTTTCGTTGCCCTCTTCCGCCTTGCGGCGCGAGGCGCGCGTCGCGACCGCCGTGCGGTTCGGAACCTTGATCGTCCGCGGCTGGCCGTTGAGCTCGAAAAAAACCTGAACCTGGCCGTCCTCGTCCGTCTCGCCGAGCGTCGTGAGCCGCAGCACCAGGCTCTTGCCGTGCTCGATCTCGATCGTGCGCTCCTCGTCGAGGCTCATGCCATAAAAGAACACCGGCGTCGGCAACACGGAAACCGGACCATATTTGCGCTGGGCGGCGACGAATTCGGAAAAGACCTTCGGATACATGAGGTAAGAGGCGAATTCCGCATCGCTGATCTGCCGCGCGCAGGCTTTCTCGGCCTTCGCCCGCTCGGCGTCGAGATCGATCTCCTTCAGAAGCGCGCCGGGCCGAACTGTGATCGGCGGTTCGCCTTTCAGCACCTTCTTCTGCAATTCGGCCGGCCAGCCGCCCGGCGGCTGCCCGAGATCGCCATGCAGCATCTCCACGACCGAGCCCGGAAAGGCGATCTCGCGGTCCGGGTCTTCAACGTCAGCGCGGGTCAGGTTCTGGCTCACCATCATCAGGGCCATGTCGCCGACGACTTTCGAGGAGGGCGTCACCTTGACGATGTCGCCGAACATGTCGTTGACGACGCGGTAGGTCTGCGCCACCTGATGCCAGCGCGTGTCGAGGCCGATGGCGCGCGCCTGTTCCTTGAGATTGGTGAACTGACCCCCCGGCATCTCGTGCAGATAGACCTCCGAAGCGCCGTGCCTCTGGTCGCTCTCGAAGGCGGCATAGCTTTGCCGCACGCTCTCCCAGTAAAAGCTGATCCGGCGGATCGCATCGGGATCGAGCCCGGTGTCGCGCTCGGTATGGCGCAAGGCCTCCGCGAGCGAGCCGAGACACGCCTGCGATGTCGTTCCCGAGAGCGCGTCCATCGCCGCATCGATGGCATCGACACCCGCGGCGACCGCCGACAGCACCGTCGCGCCGGCGATGCCCGACGTATCGTGCGTGTGGAAATGCAGCGGCAGGCCGATTTCGTTTTTGAGCGCGCCGATCAGCACTTTTGCCGCCGCCGGCTTCAGCAGGCCGGCCATGTCCTTGATACCGAGGATGTGACAGCCCGCCGCTTCGAGCTCCTTGGCGAGCTTGATGTAATAGGCGAGCGAATATTTCGCCCGGTCCGGATCGAGAATGTCGCCAGTATAGCAGATGGCGCCTTCCGCCAGCTTGCCTTCTTCCACCACGGCGTCGATGGAGACGCGCATGTTCTCGACCCAGTTGAGGCAGTCGAAAATACGGAAGAGGTCCATGCCGCCGCGCGCCGCCTGGCGGACGAAATAGCGCACGACGTTGTCGGGATAATTGGTGTAGCCGACACCATTGGCGCCACGCAGCAGCATCTGCGTCAGGATATTGGGCGCGGCGGCGCGGACTTTCTCCAGCCGCTCCCAAGGGTCTTCGTTGAGGAAGCGCATGGCGACGTCGAACGTCGCGCCACCCCAACACTCAAGCGAGAAGAGCTGCGGCAATCCTCTGGCGTAGGCCTCGGCGACGGCGGCGATGTCATGGGTGCGGACGCGCGTCGCGAGAAGCGACTGGTGCGCGTCACGCATCGTCGTATCGGTCACCAGCACGCGCGGCTGTGCCTTCATCCATTCGCCGAAACCTTGCGCCCCGAGCCGCATGAAGGCGCTGCGCGAGCCTTCAACCGTCGCGGGCGGCACCGGAAATTGCGGCACTTCAGGCGCGCGCGCGTAGGCCGGCGGCTTCGGCCGGTTGCGCGTATCGGGATGGCCGTTGACCGTGACATCGCCGATATAGGTGAGCAGTTTCGTCGCCCGGTCACGGCGCTTCTTGGCGGCAAACAGTTCCGGCGTCTCGTCGATGAAGCGCGTCGTATAGGCGCCGGCGCGAAACTTCGGATGATTGAGCACCACTTCGAGAAAGGCGAGATTGGTCGCGACACCGCGAATACGATATTCGCGCAAGGCGCGATCCATGCGCTGGATGACCTCGGCCGGACTCGGCGCCCAGGCGGTGATCTTTTCGAGCAGCGCGTCGTAATAGCGGGTGACGACGGCGCCGGAATAGGCCGTGCCGCCATCGACCCTTATGCCGAAGCCAAAAGCCCCGCGATAGGCGGTGATGCGGCCATAGTCGGGGATGAAATTATTGTCCGGATTCTCGGTGGTAATGCGGCATTGCAGGGCGTGTCCATCGAGACGGATTTGATCCTGCGGCGGGATGCCCGTCTCCTCCAGCCGGCCGAGGCGGCCGCCATCCGCGATCCTGATCTGCGCCTTGACAATGTCGAGCCCCGTCACCTGCTCGGTGACCGTATGTTCGACCTGGATGCGCGGATTGACCTCGATGAAATAGAATTTGCCGCTGTCGGCATCCATCAGGAACTCGACCGTCCCGGCGCCGACGTAATTCGTCGCGTGGCCGATCCTCAGCGCGGCATCGCAGAGCGCCGCCCGCGTCGCCGCATCAACATAGGGCGCCGGCGCCCGCTCGATGACCTTTTGGTGGCGCCGCTGGATCGAACAATCGCGCTCAAAGAGATGCAGGCACGTGCCATGCGTATCGCCGAGAAGCTGCACCTCGACATGCCGGGCGTGGCGGACGAGCTTTTCGAGATAGACCTCATCCTTGCCGAAAGCAGCCTTCGCCTCGCGGCGCGCGCTCCTCACGGAATCAAGCAGGTTCGCCTCGCTGTCGATCGGCCGCATACCGCGCCCGCCCCCGCCCCAGGAGGCCTTCAGCATGACGGGATAGCCGACCTCCGCCGCGAGCCGCTTGATCTCGTCGTCATCCTCCGGGAGCGGGCCGGTCGCCGGCATCACCGGGACGCCGACGGACATCGCGAGATTTCGCGCCGCGACCTTGTTGCCGAGGGTGCGCATGGTCTCGGGTTGCGGCCCGATGAAGATAATATCGTTGGCGGCGCAGGCTTCGGCGAATTCCGGGCTCTCGGAAAGAAAGCCGTAACCGGGATGGATGGCGTCGATCCGCGCCATCAGCGCGACGCGGATCACCTCTTCGATCGAGAGATAGGAGTCCAGCGCCCCCAGATGTATCTCGCCCGCCTGGCCGCGGCCGACCTGATAGGCCTCATCCGCCTTGAATCGATGCAGCGAAAGCTTGTCTTCCTCGGCATAAATCGCGACCGTCGCGATACCCATCTCGGCGGCGGCGCGGAATACGCGAATGGCGATTTCGCCGCGGTTGGCGACCAGAAGACGCTTGATGGCCAAGAAAGCTGCTCCTTCCGATCGGCTTCACGGCGTCCCCACGGGTACGCCTAGAGCCGCGACAATCAGCATCCGCATGAGGGTCAAGACACGTTTGCGTCAACTGCATGGCATGTCGCGTGCCACCACCACTGCGCACCCATAGCCCGGAATCCCGCAACAGTGAAGAACGTGATGTCTTGACGCAAATCCATGTGTGCCCGGAGACTTCTTGTTAAGCCTTGCGGCCTAGTTTCGCCGCCATATTTAACGCGGGACACGGCCGGGCATGGCGGGAAATACCGACGATATTTCGCTGCCGGAAAGCCTCGATCCCAAGGCCATCGACGCCGCCATCGCGGAGCGGAGCTGGCTGCTGCGGTTTCCACCGCAACTCGAGGCGATGTTCGAGCGCGACACCGGCCCGCAAAGATGCCACGAACTCATCGTCCGCGCCTATATCGGGATCATCGTCTACAACCTTTTCGCCATCGCGGATCTGTGGGCCGCGCCGCATCTTTTCATGACCGCCTTCTGGGTGCGTGTTGTCTTCTTCACGCCGGTATCCCTGGCTCTGACCGCAAGCCTCTACCTGTCGCCGCCGGCCTTCCTGCGCGAGAGCATCATGTGCCTCGGCGGCGGCGCGCTGGCGATCGGAACGATCATCTATCTCATGGCCGCCAGCGGAGGATCGCCGCAGCCCTCGCTGCACGAGTCGATGATTCTGGTCGTGTTGTTCCTGACGGTCGTGCAGCGAGTCCGGTTCTGGTATCTCCTCCCGGTCTGTCTCGCCTGCCTGCTCGCCCACAGCCTGGCGCTGGCGGAATTCTACGCCTATCCGGTTGGCCCGCAGGTCGCGACCAATATGGTTTTCGGCGCCGGCGTGATCTTCTCGCTCGTCGCGTCCTATACGATGGAGCGCGATCTGCGACTGCATTATCTGCTCTCGCTTCGCGACCGGGCGCTCAATTCGGAACTCGACCGGATGAGCCGGCGCGACATGCTGACCGGCCTCGGCAATCGCCGCGCCCTCGAGGAAACGCTCGCGGACTGCGAACCCTCAATCGGACAGCCCGATGATTTCTCGGTCGTGCTGATCGACATCGACCATTTCAAGATGTTCAACGACACGGCGGGCCACCAGGCGGGCGATCTCTGCCTCAAGCGGGTCGCCGGAATTGTCCAGGCCGAATTGCGCGGGCAGGCCGACCTCGTCTTCCGCTTCGGCGGTGAGGAATTCATCGTCGTGCTGCCGAAAACAACGCTGTCCAAGGCAATCGAGATTGCCGAGCGGATGCGGTGCGCCATCGAGGCAGCGGCGATTCCACATCCTGCACCCGCCGCCGCCCCGGTTGTGACCGCGAGTTTCGGCATCGCCGGGACTAGGCTCGGCCATCGCCTCGGGGCGGTCGAGATCATCGCCAATGCCGATAGCGCGCTCTATGCGGCCAAGCGAAGCGGCCGAAATCAGGTGTGGCCACGCCCGGCCAGCCTCGACACCATCGCGACGATGGACAGGGCACTCCGGAAAGCGTGAGTGGCGCCCAAAGGCAAGGCGCCGACGTCTTAGAGCGCGGTCTTGGAGCGGCGTCGTGGAGATGTCATAGAACTCAACGCTAGATCATCGAAGCTCTGCCTTAAGCCTACGAGTTGGACATGCCGCTTATGAATTCGCCCGCCAAGACGACTCTCGTGCCTTTCACCATCATTTTCCTCGCACTGACATCAATTGCGCGCGCCGGTGATGCCGGTTCCCCCGATCTCGACGCATTGCGCCTGCTGGCGCCGGTAAGCGCCCTTGGCGTGCCACCGCAAGACAAGACGGGCGCGTTGGCCGCCAATCTCAAGGTGACGCAGCAAATTCAGAACGGCAGCGCCAAACAACCGCTGTTGCAGGACTTCAAGATTCAGCAACAGCAGGCGCTACGCGACGCCTTCATTACCAAAGACAATGCCGTCGAATTTGCAGACGGCCTCGGCAGCGAACTCGGCGGCCTCTACCAGTCCGCGGCCAAATATACGAGCACGGACGATGGCCTGACGGCGAGCGGCATAAACATCTCGCCAGCCCTCGAGACCCTGTTCTACATCGCGAATGCCGAAGAGAATAAAGCGTCCGGCACGGCCAAATATTTCTTCGCCGACGGGAAAGCGGACAAGAAGGCCTGCCTTTGGAGCAAGGCGCATGAAGTTCTCGATGACGTCCACGGCAAGATCGATGTTTTCGGCACGGCCTATGATCACGATCCGGTCACGAAGGAATGCACGGACATAACCGACAAGCAATTCGACAGCGACCCGACCGCCTGCACGAAGAGCTTCGATAAATACGGAAACTCACGGCCGTTCCAGACCGAGCCGGGACTGGCGATCTATCTCGGCAAGGATTATTTCGGCGTCCCCGTCAGCAATCTGTCGTTCCTGTGCGGCCCGCAGCAACCGCTGCAAACCAGCCCCAGCTTTCCCAGCGGCCACACAACGTTCGGCTATACCGAGTCCGTGCTGCTCGGCATCCTCGTGCCGGCGCGTTATCCGCAGATGATCGTGCGGGCGGCGGAATATGGCAACGACCGCATCATCCTGGGCGCCCATTATGCAATGGACGTGCTCGCCGGGCGGACATTGGCGCTTTACGAGGTCGCCAGGCTTCTCGACCCGAAGACGGGCGCCGGAGCAGCGGCCAGCAAGGCGCCCGCCAACAAGAGCCACGCCGATTTCTCAAGCGTGCTCGCCCAGGCCCGCAAAGACCTGACACAATTTTTCCTCCGCGAATGCTCGGAAAAAATCTTGTCGGCCTGCGCCGCGCAGGATCACAGCCGCTTCGCCAATGCCGATAAGAACGAGGCGTTCTACAACGCGACGCAGACCTACGGCCTCCCCGTCGTCTGGCCGGCCGCCGCGAAAGCCACCGAGGACGTCAGCAAACTGACGCCAAACCCCGGCTATCTGCTGACCGCCGCCTACCCGAAGCTCGCGCTTGAGGACGCCGACCGCATTCTGGCCGAGACCGAAGGTCCGGGCGGCGGCTTTCTCGACGGCGGGAATCCCTTAGGCGTCTATTCGCGGCTCGACCTCTATCACGCCGCGCAAAAAGCTCAGGCGATGGAAGCGGCCGACAACAAACCCGCGCATTAGGATCTGGCTTAATCGATCCGGTCTGGCGAAGCCCTCTCCCGCGGGAGAGGGTCGATCGAATGTCGAGATGAGCTAGAAAGACGCTGGCGTATTGACCCAGAGAACCTGGCAGGTTTCGAGGCCGGGATTGATCCACGAGTGCTTCCGCACGCTCTCGAAGTAAAGGCTGTCCCCGGCAAAGAGACGGACGCTGCCGATCCCATCGACCGACAGTTCAAGGCATCCCGAGAGCACGAAGACGAATTCCTCACCGGCATGATTATAGGAGCCGCTGCTTTGCGCGCCGGGCGCAAGGTTCCACTCCTTGCAATCCATCATCCGGTCGCCCGTCGCAATAGCGCGAACGACGATCCCCTCGCCGAGGTTGGTGAGCCGCTGGCCTTCGTTGCGTCTGACCGGCCCCATAACGGCTGGTTGCGGCGCCGCGGAAAGCTGCGTGATCGTGATGCCGAAATAATCGGCAAGCGTGCGCAATAGCTTTACGCTCGCGCCTTTCGAGGTCCGCTCGAACGTGCTGAGGGTCGAAGCGGAAACACCGAGGTCGCTCGCGAGCTTTTGAAGAGACAAGCCGCGTTCGAGCCGCCTGCGCCTGACCTGCGCACCGGGTGACAGCATCCGGCTCGTAAGGTCGCCGCCGCGCAAAGGGTCTTTGGAAGCGCCGGCGGCGCCGAGATGAGATTTGATCTCCGCGAGACTCAAGCCGCCCGTGTTGCGAAGCCGGGCAATCTCGTTGGCCTTATCGATTTGCTCCGGCGTGTACGAACGATGCCCGGAGGGAGCACGAATCGGCGTCAGGACACCATATTTCTCCCACTGCCGCAGCGTACCCGGCGTAACACCGACCTCTTTGGCGACATCCGAAATCTTCCGCTCACTCATCGTTTTCTCTTTGTGCCGGCCCGAGTGTCGCGCTTGAGGAAGGCAATAGTGGAGGCATTTTCAATTGGCAATTTGGGGAGCGCGCGCCTTATCCAAGATCAAAGGTCCTGCCCGTCCCGCGCGCCAAATGACGCGCATTTTGGCAGTGAAGGGCTTGGTTTTAAGCACATATTTTTCCTGCTGAGAAAATAATCATTTATCGAATATTTTGTATATTCAGCCGTTTACATAACAAAAATCATCCCCCGGTCAATGGCACACCTTCTGCAATATCCCATCAATTCAAGCGGATATCGCGCCAAAGGAGCGAGCCATGACCGACCAGGCAGTCGAAACTTTTGTAGAATTTGAAGAGGCGCCGTCGCTCAAGCGAGAGATAAACTGGGTCCACGCCGTCGGCATCGCGACGGGCGTTCCTGCCCTGGTTCTTTTCTCGATCGGCGCCATCGCCTCGACGGTCGGCTCCCCCTCCTGGCTGGTCTGGATTTTGTCCGTGCTGATCGGGTCGTTCCAGATGTTCACCTATGCCGAGGTCGTCGGAATGTTCTCGAACAAATCCGGCGGCGCCGCCGTTGCCGGCTCCCTTGCCTGGCTGCCATACAGCAAGGCTGTCCCGGCGATTTCAGCATGGTGCTATTGGCTGGCCTGGTCGCCGGTGCTCGCGATCGGCACGACCATCGCGTCGGGATATATTTTGACGTCATTCTTTCCCGCTACGTCTCCCATCAACACCTGGCAGATCACGCTCATCGATCTGAACTTTATTCAGTCTGGCCTCACGCTTCGTATCAACGCCAATTTCCTCATCAGCGCGATTCTGCTTCTTGTCGTTTTTCTCATCCAGCATGGCGGCATTCTCCGCGCCGCCCGCTTTCAGGTTATTTTTGCGGTCGCTTCCCTCTTGCCCCTCGGCATCATCGGCATTCTTCCCCTCCTCACCGGCAAGGCCGATCTCCATCAATTGTTGCCCGTCGTCCCGCTCGCGCACGATGCGGCCGGCAAAGTCATTCCCGGCAAATGGGATATGGCGGGCATCACGCTCTTCGTCGGCGCACTGGGGCTTGCGGCATGGTCGAGCTATGGCATCGAAGCCTGTCTGGTCTACGCGCGCGAATTCAAACGGCCGAACGTCGACGTGATCAAGGCCTCGCTGGCGACCGCCGCGCTGTGCCTTTTCTTCTATGCGGTCGTTCCAATCAGCTTCCAGGCTTTCCTGGGACTGAGCGGCATTTCCGATCCCTCGATCGCCGACGGCTCGGGCGTCGCGGGCGCCATGGCGAAAATGGTCAGTACGTCGCCAATGGTAACCGCCATCATCGTCGCGATGTTGATCATCACGCTGTTGCTGTCGGTTCTGACCGCCATGTCGGGGTCGTCCCGCACGCTGTATCAGGCATCGACCGACGGCTTCCTGCCGAAGTATCTCTCGAGAGCCAATTCCCACGGCGTCCCCAGTAACGCCATGTGGACGGATATTGCCGTCAATCTCGTGCTCCTGCTCGTCTCCAACAACGTCTTCCTGCTCGCCATCTCAAACGTCTGCTATCTCGTCTTCAACTTCATCAATCTCCAGGCAGGCTGGATTCACCGGGTCGACCGGCCCGGTCAGAAGCGGCCTTACAAGGCACCGACCTGGCTCATCGCCATTGGCGCGTTGCTCGGCTTCGTCAATCTCTTCTTCATTGGCATGGGCTCGAATGTGTTCGGCGCCGGGGTTTTGAAATGGGGCTTGATCACGGTGTTTCTTGTCGTGCCGATTTTCCTTTTCCGCCATTACGTGGTCGACAAAGGCGTGTTCCCGAAGGCGCTGACCGAAATTGCCGCGGACGGTTCAGGTGCCAGCGACCTGCATGTCGGCCAGGCAAAGTGGCTTCCCTATTTGGCGGCAGCCGCCGGGGTGCTGGTCGTCACAGCGGGGGCCTATCTGGCCGTCAACTGACCGACGTCGGCTTCCCGTCCGACTTTGGTTCGGGAAGTCATTGTTTGGCGGTCGAAGCGCACGCGCTCACTCGCTTCCCGCTGAAGCGCCCCGGGACGATCAGTCCCGGGGCGATCAATTCGGAGCAGGCTGTGGCGCGATCGGACACCTATCCGGACGAAGGCGCGGGCAGCAGCGGGCTTTCAACGTGCCCCGCAAATCGGCAGCGGCCGTGGCGGCGGCGGCGGATGATCTCTTTTGAACTGCGCGATCAGCGGACCGAGGGACTCGTCCGACCAAAATCTCGGCGCGCGAATTTCATTCAGACAAAGCGCGTTCCAGTATAATCCCGTTCGCGACAATGATTGGCCGCCCGCCCGCGCCCGCGCGACCGCGTTGACGTCCGCTGCCCCGGGATAGATGTAGAGCGTCGTCGGATTGTTCCTCACCATTGCGATGATCTGGGCGGCGTCCGACGGCGACCAGCTCGTGCAGCCGTTACTGCGCCCGCCCGAGTAATCGACGAGTTGCCCGAACGGCACATAGCCATCGCGGTCCGCGTAGGGGCTGCCCGAATTTTTCATGAGGCACAGGCCCGCCAGTTTGACGGTGGCATGGCCGCCGATCTCGCGTTCTCTGGCGTTCGCCGTCTGGCCTTCGCCTTCGAATTGAATGAAGGAGCGGATCAGCGCCGCACTATGTCCCCCGGCACGATAATAGCCTTTGAACGACGTCTTCATCCCGGCCGTCACATAAGCTCCGCCAGCCGTCAGATCCGAGCCCGTTGCGTTGCCAAAATTCTTGGCGCACTGGCGCCCGTTGGCGAAATCCGCGACGCCTCTCAAATCGAGACCGCCGCCGTGCCCCGCTGGAATCGCGCGAAACGCGTGCGCGTCTTCGCAGATAATGTAAAAGCGGCGGCCGGCAGCGCCTCCCGTATCGTTCGGGCGCGTCGCGTCCATCGCGAAATAGCAACGGTTTCGGACTTCACCTTCGCCCAACTTTTGCAGATAGAGCCCGCGCGCCCGCTGCAATACGACGGGGGCGATTTGACCATCCCCGTAGCCGACATGGGCCTCCAGCCAGGCCGGAACGTCAGATGTCGGCTCCGCCGTCGCTGATCGCACCGCCAATACTCCGGCGAGGAACAAAGCGAAGAAATGAATCGCGGTGATAAAAGCGAATCTTGATCGCAATAATCGCCTCCTGTCGAACCCACGCCGGTAAACGGACCTCAAAGCCGGATAGACAGGTCCGCCATAAGAACCGCCTCACACGTCGAGATTGGCGACGTTGAGCGCGTTCTCCTGGATGAATTCGCGCCGCGGCTCGACGACATCGCCCATCAGCTTGACGAAAATATCGTCGGCCTCGTCGCCTTCCTTGATCTTCACCTGAAGCAGTGAGCGCGCGTCGCGGTCCAGCGTCGTCTCCCACAATTGCTCGGCGTTCATCTCGCCAAGACCTTTGTAGCGCTGGATGTGCGAAATGCCCTTCTGCCCAGCCGCCATGATGAGATCGACCAGTTGCGACGGACCGCCGACCTGCTTTTCTTCGTTGCGGCGGATCAATCTCGCCGGCAGGCTGTAGACATCGCGCAGCGCCGGCGCGTGCTCGTTAAGGCGGCGGGCCTCACCCGAGGCCAGCAGTGCGGCGTCGAGCGTCGAGACCTGCCGGACGCCGCGCAACTCGCGGGAAAGCACGTAGCCGCCGGCGTTGACGGCGCCGGTCCAGCCGCGTTCCATGTCGTCGGCGAAACGATCCAGCCGCTCGGCGATTTCGCCCGCATGGGCGATGACCGCCGGGTCATCATCCGCATGAATGGTTTGCAAGGCGCCGGCGATGGCCGCCTGTTCGACGATCGAGCGGTCGTAGCGTGAATGCAGGCCGGCCAGAACCTGCCGGACCGTCCGCGCCTCCTCGACGACGAGGCGCAAATCCTGCCCCGCGCGCTCCTCGCCACTGGCGAGTCGCAGCACCGCGCCGTCGAGCCCGTTCTCAATCAGATAATCTTCGCGCGCGCGCTCGTCCTTCAGATATTGCTCGGACGTGCCGCGCTTGACCTTGTAGAGCGGCGGCTGGGCAATGAAGATATGGCCGCGCTCGATCAATTCCCGCATCTGACGGAAGAAGAAGGTAAGCAGCAGCGTGCGGATATGCGAGCCGTCCACATCCGCATCGGTCATGATGATGATCTTGTGGTAGCGCAGCTTGTCGGGGTTGAAATCCTCGCGGCCGATGCCGGTGCCGAGCGCGGTGATCAGCGTGCCGATCTCCTGGCTCGACAGCATCTTGTCGAAGCGCGCGCGCTCGACATTGAGGATCTTGCCGCGCAGCGGCAGCACGGCCTGGAATTCGCGGTTGCGGCCCTGCTTGGCGGAGCCGCCGGCGGAATCGCCCTCGACAAGGAAAAGCTCCGACTTCGCCGGGTCGCGTTCCTGGCAATCGGCGAGCTTGCCGGGCAGATTGGCGACATCGAGCGCGCCCTTGCGGCGAGTCAATTCGCGGGCTTTCCGCGCCGCCTCGCGCGCCTGCGCCGCCTCGACCACCTTGGCGACAATGATCTTCGCGTCCTGCGGGTGCTCCTCGAACCACGTCGCGAGCATTTCGTTGACGAGACCCTCGACCGCCGGGCGCACCTCGGACGAGACGAGCTTCTCCTTCGTCTGGGAGGAGAACTTGGGATCCGGCACCTTGACCGAGAGCACGCAGGTCAAGCCCTCACGGCAATCATCGCCGGTGAGATCGACCTTCTCGCGCTTGGTGAAGCCGGAGCGTTCGGCATAGCCGGTCACCTGCCGTGTGAGTGCCGCGCGCAGGCCGGCGAGATGGGTGCCGCCGTCGCGCTGGGGAATGTTGTTGGTAAAAGGCAGCACGTTCTCGTGGTAGGAATCGTTCCACCACAATGCGACTTCGACAGTGATGCGATCGCGCTCGCCCTTGATGAGAATCGGCGTGCCGATCAATGGCGCCTTGGTGCGGTCGAGATAGCGCACGAAGGCTTCAAGACCGCCCTCATAGAAAAGCTCTTCCTGCCTGATCTCGGAGGTCCGCAGATCCGTCAGTTCGATCCGCACACCGGAATTGAGGAACGCCAGTTCGCGCAGACGGTGCTCGATCGTCGCAAAATCGAACTCGATCATGGTGAAGGTCTGCTGCGAGGGCTGGAAGGTGACTTCCGTGCCGCGTTTGACCTTGCCATCGACGACCGGTGCCGGGCCGACGACCGTGAGCGGGGCGACCACATCGCCATTGGCGAACTCGACGACATGCTCGCGCCCGTCGCGCCAGATGCGCAGCTTCAGGAACACCGAGAGCGCGTTGACGACAGAGACGCCGACGCCATGCAGGCCGCCGGAAACCTTGTAGGAATTCTGGTCGAATTTTCCACCCGCGTGGAGCTGGGTCATGATGACCTCGGCGGCGGAAACGCCCTCCTCCGAATGGATGTCGGTCGGGATCCCGCGGCCGTCGTCGGTGACAGTCACCGAGCCATCGGCGTTGAGCGTCACCGTGACCTTTGTGGCGTAGCCCGCGAGCGCTTCGTCGATCGCATTATCGACGACCTCATAGACCATGTGGTGCAGTCCGGAGCCATCGTCCGTGTCGCCGATATACATGCCCGGCCGTTTGCGCACGGCATCGAGCCCGCGCAGAATTTTAATCGAGTCTGCGCCGTAGGCATCGTGTTCGACGCCGGCCGGATCTTGCGCGTTCTGGGGCACAGGATTCGGGCTGGCGGACGCGGATTGAGACATACGGTCTGGCACTTTCTGGCTTGCGGATTTGGCAGGGGAATCGGGCGCTTCAGCGCATAGGAAATATATAGTCATAAATCGCGCCAAATGCATGTCCTGAAATGCGGTTTTCCCGTCTTTGGGGACCGATTCCGGCCCCTGCGACGCCCTGGCGCGGGCGGGCCTTCGCGGTTCAAAACAAGGGCGGAAAATCCGGCCCCAAACGCGAACCGCCGGAAGCCCATTTCGGGCTCCGGCGGTCGGCATTTTCTGCTGTGTCAGGCGACTGGCTTCAGGCGACCTTCGTCTTGCCTTTGCCGCCCGATTTCGGCGGCGTGACCTCGCCGATGATGAGCCCTTCCGGGCCGCCGCCGATCTTGACCAGTTCGCCGTCGTGGATATGGCCGCCGAGGATTTTCTCGGCCAGCGGGTCCTGCAACGCCTTCTGGATCACACGCTTCAGCGGCCGTGCGCCATAGGCCGGATCGTAACCCTTCTCGGCCAGCCACTCGCGCGCCGTCTCGGCCATTTCGAGGGTGATCTTGCGATCCTCGAGCAGGCGCGAGAGCCGGCCGATCTGGATATCGACGATCGTCGCCATGTCGTCCCGCCGCAGGCGGTGGAACATGATGATCTCGTCGATCCGGTTCAGGAACTCGGGCCGGAAATGCGCCCGTACGATCTGCATCACCTCGTCGCGAATTGTGGCCGTGTCGTGCCCCTCCGGCTGCATGACCAGAAGCTCGGCACCGAGATTCGAAGTCATGATGATCAGCACGTTGCGGAAATCGACAGTGCGGCCCTGCCCGTCGGTCAGGCGGCCGTCGTCGAGCACCTGCAACAGGACGTTGAACACGTCCGGATGCGCCTTCTCGATCTCGTCGAAGAGCACGACCTGATAGGGCCGGCGCCGGACTGCTTCGGTCAAGGCGCCGCCCTCCTCATAACCGACGTAGCCGGGCGGGGCGCCGATGAGCCGGGCGACCGAGTGCTTTTCCATATATTCCGACATGTCGATGCGCAGCAGCGCCGTCTCGTCGTCGAACAGGAATTCGGCGAGCGCTTTGGTCAGCTCGGTCTTGCCGACGCCGGTGGGGCCGAGGAACATGAACGAGCCGATCGGCCGGTTCGGATCCTGCAAGCCTGCGCGTGCGCGCCGCACGGCCGTCGCCACCGCCGCCACGGCTTCCGCCTGGCCGACGACGCGCTTGGCCAATTGCTCCTCCATGCGGAGCAGCTTGCCGCGCTCGCCCTCAAGCATCTTGTCGACCGGGATGCCGGTCCAGCGCGAGACGACCTGCGCGACCATGTCAGGTGTCACCGCCTCATCGACGAGCACTCCGCTGCCCTTCGACTCAGTCTCCGCCAGCTTCTTCTCAAGCTCGGGGATGACGCTGTAGGTCAGTTCGCCGGCGCGCTGATATTCGCCGCGCCGCTGCGCCTGCAACAGTTCGATGCGCGCGGCTTCGAGTTGCTCCTTGAGCTTTTGCGCGGACCCCAGCTTGTCTTTCTCCGCTTTCCAGCGGGAAGTCAGCGCCGCGGATTTTTCCTCCACATCCGCGAGTTCCTTCTCAAGCTTCTGCAGCCGTTCCCGGGAGGCATTATCCGTCTCCTTCTTCAGCGCTTCCTGCTCGATCTTGAGCTGCACGACGCGGCGGTCGATCTCGTCCAGTTCCTCGGGCTTTGAATCGACCTGCATCCTGAGGCGTGAGGCCGCCTCGTCGACAAGGTCGATTGCCTTGTCGGGCAGGAAGCGGTCGGCGATATAGCGGTTCGACAAGGTCGCCGCGGCGACGATAGCGGAATCGGTGATCCGCACGCCGTGATGCAGTTCGTACTTCTCCTTCAAGCCGCGCAGGATCGAGATCGTATCCTCGACTGTCGGCTCGGAGACGAAGACCGGCTGGAAGCGCCGCGCCAGAGCCGCGTCCTTCTCGACATGCTTGCGATATTCGTCGAGCGTTGTGGCGCCGATACAGTGCAATTCGCCACGCGCCAAAGCCGGCTTCAACAGGTTCGAGGCATCCATCGCCCCGTCCGCCTTGCCGGCGCCGACCAGCGTGTGCATCTCGTCGATGAAGAGGATGATGCCGCCCTGGGCTGAGGTGACTTCGTTGAGGATGGCCTTCAGCCGCTCCTCGAACTCGCCGCGATATTTGGCGCCGGCGATCAGCGCGCCGAGGTCGAGCGCGAGCAGGCTCTTGTCGCGCAAACTCTCCGGCACGTCGCCGTTGACGATGCGCAGGGCAAGACCCTCGACGATGGCCGTCTTGCCGACACCCGGCTCGCCGATGAGCACCGGATTGTTCTTGGTCCGCCGCGAGAGAACCTGCACCGTCCGGCGGATTTCCTCGTCGCGCCCGATGACGGGATCGAGCTTGCCGGCGCGCGCCGCCTCGGTCAGATCGCGGGCATATTTCTTGAGCGCATCATAGGCGTTTTCGGCGGTCGCATTGTCGGCTGTGCGGCCCTTGCGCAAATCCTCGATCGCGGCGTTGAGCACCTGGGCGGTGACCCCGGCGCGCTGCAGGATCTTGGCCGCGTCCGTGCCCTTTTCGAGCGCGAGAGCAAGCAACAGACGCTCGACGGTCACATAGGAATCGCCCGCCTTCTGCGCGATCTGTTCGGCATTGTCGAAGAGCCGTGCGGTGGCGGGCGCGATGTAAAGCTGGCCGGCGCCGGCGCCCTGCACCTTCGGCAGTTTCGCCAGAGCAAGCTCTGTTTGGGTGAGCGCTTCCCGCGCGTTGCCGCCGGCCTTGGTGATCAGGCCGCTCGCGAGCCCTTCGGGGTCGTCCAGCAGAACCTTGAGCAGATGCTCGGGGGTGAATTGCTGGTTGTTCTCGCGAACCGCCAGCGATTGCGCGCTCTGCACGAATCCGCGCGCGCGTTCGGTGTATTTCTCGAAATTCATTCTTTCCAGACCTCCCAATGGCAAGGCTGTGCATGCATCATGGCATGGCGATTCCGCCTCGGAACATCCGACAGCGGACCTTACAGGAGATTTAGGAAAGCGGCGCGCGGATTGGTAGAGGCGCCGCGCATAGGATTAAAAAATGGCCACCGCATGCAGTGGCCATTTAACAGCTTAATCCTCGAAGGAGGCTTTGTTCGTCTCGGCCCCGCCGAACTCCGGCTTGCGGCGGCGGCGGCGCGGCCGCAGCGCAAAGCCCGCCTCACCCTCAGCCTCCGGCCGGGCGAGAACCTCGGTGCCGACAGCCTCCTCCTCGATCGGCAAAGGCGGCTCGGGCTGGACGCGGACCGGGACCGGCGCGGTGATGAAGGCCGGCAGACCGGTGTTCTCCACCTCGTCGCTCACGGGGCGCGGCTCCTGGCGCTCATAACGCGGGGCATTGTCATAGCGCTGCCCCTCAGGCCGGTGGGACGGCTGACGCGGGCGGTTGCCGTCGCGATTGGGCTGGGGGCCGCGCTCGGCGAAATTGTTGCGCTCGTAACCGCCACGATCCTGGCCGCCACGATCCTGACGACCTTGGAAATTGCGGTTGCCGCGATCGCCGCGCGGTTCGTACTGCGGGCGCTCCGACTGTGGGCGCTCCGCCTGCGGGGGCCGCTCCTGATAATTCGACTGGCCGTTGTAATTCGGCTGGCCGTTCTGGCCGTTCTGCCCCTGCGGTTGCCCGGCATAAGGCTGCGGCTGTTGCTGCGGCGCGACGCGCTCGGGCGGCGAGGCGAAACGGTCGGTCAGACCGCTGAAATCGTCTTCCTCTTCGGATTCCTCGGGCTCGGCCTCACCCGCTGGACTGTTGGCACTGCCGTATTGCGCCTGCTGCGCCTGCTGGGCGGCGGCGATGATGCGGAAATAATGCTCGGCGTGCTGGAGATAGCTCTCGGCCGTCACCGGGTCGCCGGACGATTGGGCATCCCGCGCGAGCTGGAGATATTTTTCGCCGATATGGTAGGCGGTGCCCCTGATCTTCACGTCCGGGCCATTTGACTCATAAGACCGCGACAGAGGGTTCGGTCCCTTACGATTGTTGTTGCTGTTGTTATTATTGTTCCGCCCGCGCATGCGCTTGTTATTCTGGTTTGGTCTCATCGATCTTCCTTGGATGTTTCCGATAGCCCATCCCTTCCGATCCCGGGCACAGCCCGAGTCGGCACCGCAAATCAGCGGCTAAGGTGCAAGGATAGGCTGGCTTCCGTTCTCCAGCTTGCTAACGCAAAGCCCTGTAGCGCGGACGCCAGACAGGACCGATCCCTCAATCCGGGATCTCAGACGTTGGGGACAATCACCTTAATCGCGGCGAGCACTCTCGGGCTCGCAAGACGCGGAAATCAAACCCCGCTTCGGGTAGGGACGATCTCGACGCTGCCTCATTAACATTCGCGCAAGGCGATCTTTGCGCAGGAACCTAATCGTTTTCGGCTCTTCCGCCAAGGACTTTCGCAAAAATTTTCGCCTCTGACCCGTCTATGTGGCGGATATGCCACGTATTTGGCATAGGGTCGCACCGTCCGCGCTGCATCCGCCCTAGCCGCGCCGGACTGCCGTCACGACCCGCAAATGGCCGCCAAGATCGCGCACCGAAGCGACCGATTCCAGGGTGCCGGTCGCCGCCAGCAGGGCCATCACCGATTCGGACTGGCCCGCCCCAACCTCGAAGGCGACGATGCCGTCCGGCGCCAGGAGCGCCGCGACCGCCGGTGTCAAAGACCGGTAGGCGGCAAGCCCGTCCGGACCGCCATCGAGTGCCGCGCGGGGATCATAGTCTCGCACCTCCGGCGCCAGGCCTTCGATCTCACCGCTCCCGATATAGGGCGGGTTGGAAACGATCGCATCGAAGTCGCCGCCGAGCGGTGCCGTCCAATCGCCGCAGACGACCGCGCTCCGTCCCCCCAACCCCAGCGCGGCGAAGTTGTTCCACGCGATGCGGCAGGCCACCGGCGAACGGTCGAGCCCGATGCCATAGGCCGAAGGCAATTTCGACAGCAAAGCAGCAAGGATGGCGCCGGACCCGACGCCGAGATCGAGCAGGCGCAAAGGCGCGTCGCCGCGCGGCCGCAAGGCGGCAAGGACCGTATCGACGAGAATTTCCGTATCCGGCCGCGGGTCGAGCGCCGCCGGGCCGAGGACGAAATCGAGCCCGTAAAATTCGCGCCGCCCAAGAATGCGCGAGACAGGTTCGCGCGCGATCCGCCGCTGCGCCATCGCGGCCAGTTGCCCGGCTGCGGCGCCGATGGCGCAATCCGGCTCGCGCACGAGATCGGCATGATCGATACCGAGCGCGGCGCAAAGGATCAGCCGTGCGTCGAGCGCCGCCGACTCGATCCCCGCTGCTACGAAAGCCTGCGCCATCAGGCGCTGCGCCGCGGCGCGCGAGAGCGCCGGGTCGAACCCGGCGAATTTTGCCGTCATGCGGCGGGCGTCTTGGCCGCGGGTTCGGCCACGGCCTTGGTGAGCACACGCGTCAGTCTGGCGGCGAAATCGGCGGCATTCACCGGCTTCTCGCCATCGAGCAGGCGCGCCTCGTCGAAAACGAGCCAGATGATGTCGGCGAGCGCCGCCTTGTCGGCGTGGCCGACTTGCGCCGCCAGCGCCGCGACCAGCGGATGCGACGGGTTGATTTCAAGCACCGGCTTGCTCGCCTCACGCAACTGGCCATGTTCGGCGAGGATGCGCTCCAGCCGCCGGTCGAAGCCATGTTCCGGCGCGATCAGACAGGCGGGGCTTTCGGACAAGCGGTCCGAGGCGCGCACGTCGGAGACCGAGTCCGCCAGCTCCTGCTTCATCAGAACGAAGAGCGAGGCCAGCGCCGCGGAGGGCGGCTCGGCGGCCGTCTCCTCCTTGCCTTCGAGCAGCGGGATCGCCTTGATGTCCGCCGCGCCTTGCGAGATGGATTTGAACGGCTTGCCGTCGTAGCCGGCCGCGGACGAGACCCAGAAGGCGTCGATCGGATCGGCAAGCAACAGAACCTCGATGCCTCGCGCGCGAAAACCTTCGAGCTGCGGGCTTGCGGCGAGCGTCTTCGCATCGTCGCCGTTGAGATAATAAATCGCCGTCTGGTTCGGCCGCAGCGCCGCGACATAGGCCGCGAGCGTGCGCTTGCCATCGAGATCAGCGGTCGAGGTAAAGCGCGCGAGTTTGAAGAGCACGTCGCGGCGCTCGGGGTCTTCGTAAAGACCTTCCTTCAGCACCGCGCCAAAGTTCGCCCAGATCTTTCCGAAAGCCTCGGGATCGGTTTCCTCGAGCTTGGTCAGTTCCTGCGTGACGCGATTGGCAACCGCCTTCTTGATCGACGCGAAGACCGGACTCTGCTGGATCAATTCGCGCGACATGTTGAGCGGCAGATCGGCGGAATCGACGACAAGCCGGACAAAGCGCAGCCAGCTCGGCAGAAGATCGGCGTCCGCCGCGATCAGCACATGCCGCACATAAAGCTTGCCGCGGCCTTTGCGCGATGAATCGAAAAGATCGAACGGGCGCGAGCCGGGAACGAAGGCAAGCACAGTATATTCGTGCCGTCCCTCGGCGCGCCAATGCAGCGTCAGCGCCGGTTCGTCGAACTGGCCGGAAAGATCGTGGTAGAATTCGGCATATTCCTGCTCGGTGATGGCGCTCTTGGGTTTGGTCCAGAGCGCGGAGCCCTCGGTCAGCTTGTGCGGCTCCTGGCCCGGCGCCTCTACGAGAGCTATCGGCACCGTGATCGCGCTCGAATGTTCGCGCAGGATGTGCTCGGCCCGCGATGGCTCGAGATATTCGCCGGCCGCCTCCTTGAGATGCAGGATCACGCGCGTACCGCGCACCGGCGCCTTGTCGAGAGCCAGCGGCGCGATCGAGAACGTGCCTTTGCCGTCCGAACTCCAGAGAAAGGCTTCATCCGAACCCGCCTTGCGGGTCTCTATATCGATGCGGTCCGCCACCATGAAGGCCGAATAGAAGCCGATGCCAAACTGGCCGATCAGATCCTTGCCCGCCGCATCGTCCTTGGCCTCAGTATTCAGCCGGTCGAGGAAGGCGCGCGTGCCCGAGCGCGCGATGGTGCCCAGCGCCTGCGTCAAATCCTCTTGCGACATGCCGATGCCGTTGTCGGCGACGGTCAGTGTTTTCGACTCTTTGTCGAGGGTGACGGTGATGAGAAAATTGCTGTCGTCGCCGACGAGGGCTGGATTGGCGAGCGCCTCGTAGCGCAGCTTTTCGCAGGCGTCAGCGCCATTTGAGACAAGTTCGCGCAGGAAAATATCGCGCTCGGAATAGACCGAGTGGACCATGAGATCGAGGAGCCGCGAAACATCTGCCTGAAACGCATGCGATTGGCTTGCGGCCGCTTCCATCTGTGACATCTCCCGAGTCAGAATTTCAAAAGTCAGGTTTTGAGGGTTGCGCGCGCCACATATCGCTTTTGCGACATGCGAATTCAAGGCGAAGCGCGAGCCGGGCGCCGGGAGGAGATGGAACAAGGATGGATAAAAAGGGGCCGGCTGAAGCAAGAAGGCTTCAAGCCGGCCCTATAGTGTCGCCGCATCTCATCTGAGGCGGGCCCAATCACGATCCAGCGGGGGGCTGGGGGGCTGACGAGTCCGCTAGAACCGCGTCCGAACCCTTGGCGACAGAGTGGAAGTTTCATCCCCCAAATCGGCGGGTACTGGGCTGCAAAAGGGCGAAACTGTGATTCGCTGACGCCGTCCACAGCGACGGATTTGATGATTAATTCTTTTATATTTCAAATAATTACGAGGCTGGCAGAATCACAACCTCATGCCGGCGCAAGAAAAGTTGAGCGCCAGCGCCGCGCGCTCCTGCCAGGTCGCCGAAAGGCTTGCCGGCTCCCGCGCTTTCCGCAATCATGGGGGTGGAGGGCCGGTATGAGCATGGAGTCGGCGGACGAGAATTTCCTGGCGGCACGCATCGTGCCGCTCAGCCCAAGCCAAACTGCACGAAGCCAGACTGTGCCAAGCCAGACCGCCAGCAGCCCGCCCCGCTCCGCCCCGTCGCCAGCGCAGGTGACTTTCGACCGGCAGGAATTACGCGATATTCTTGATCTTTATGGCCGCAAGGTCGCCGCCGGCGAATGGCGCGATTACGCCATCTCCTTCACCAGCCAGAAGGCGGTGTTCTCTATCTACCGGCGGACGGCGGAATTCCCGCTCTACCGGATCGAGAAAAACCCCAAGACGGCGCGCAAGCAGGGCCTCTACAGCGTCATCGCCGCGACCGGGCTGATCCTGAAGCGCGGTCACGATCTCAAGCGCGTCATCGGCGTGCTGGAGAAGAAGCTGAGCTTGGTCTCCGGATGACAAAAGCCCCGCCGGAGCGGGGCTTTATTTCTATCTCAGGTCTTCGTCTTTATGGCGCAGATGCGAAACATCGCATCTGCTTTAGTTGTTGCGCGAGCCGGTGAGCTGCAGCACCGCGACGAAGATGTTGATGAAGTCGAGATAGAGGCGCAGCGCGCCGTTGACCGACTTCTTTTCCGCCGTCTCGTGATCGTCGGAAGCGTAATACATTTCCTTGATCGACTGCGTGTCCCAGGCGGTGAGGCCGGCGAAGATGATCACCGTCAAAATGCTCAGCGCGAACTGCAGGCCCGTGCTGTGCAGGAAGATGTTGACGACGCTGGCGATGATAAGCCCGAACAGGCCCATCATCATGAACGAGCCCATCGCCGAGAGCGAACGCGGCGTCGTATAGCCGTAAAGGCTCAGCGCGCCGAAGGAGCCCGCCGTAATGAAGAACGCGCGAGCGATCGAATTGCCGGTATAGACCAGCACCAAGGTCGAGAGCGACAAGCCCATTGCCGCCGAGAAGACGAAGAACAACGCGCGTGCCGTCGAGGCCGAGATGCGGTTGATCTGGAACGAAAAGAAGAAGACGAGCGCCAGCGGCGCGAACACGACCAGCCACTTGAGCGGGCTGAAATAGATCGCCTGGCCAAAAGCCGTGAGATAAATGTTGCCGAGGTGCGCGACCGCCTGCGCCGGATCGTGCGTTACCGCCAGCAAATTGGCGCCATAGGCGAAAAGGCCCGTGACTGCGAGGCCGATCACCATATTGTTGTAGACGCCGAGCATGTAGGAGCGAAGGCCCTGGTCGATCTGGGCACGGCCTGCCTGGGGAACGCTCTGCCCCCAGCGGGCGGTGTTGCGGTCGAAGTCGGACATTGTTTCCTCGTGGGTTAGGAGGCTTGATCGCCTCCGGCCGCCGATCTCTCGTCCGGCGGGAACATCGCCGATAATATGGCCCAGCGGCCAAAGTCATACAAGGCCGCCGCCACGCTTCAGGACATGGCGAAACCTATAAATTTCGTAAGGTTTCGGCGGGTTTACGACCCAGAATCCGCCATGTTCCGAAAAGTCCAAGCGCAACCGCGGCGATGAGCGCGACGGCCGCGGCGACGAGCGCCTGCGGCCAGAGCCAGACGAAATCGAGCTTCATGACGAGTTGCACGACGGCGAGCGCGGCGGCGCTTCCCGCAACGACGCCGAAAAGCGCTGCCGCGGCGCCGATGAGGCCGAATTCGCAGATGAGCGAGACAATGAGCCGCCGCCGGGTCGCGCCGAGCACTTTCAGCACCACCACGTCATAAAGCCGCGCCCGCTGCCCGGCGGCGAGCGCCCCGGCCAGAACCAGGGTGGCGGCGAGCAGCGCGACGGCCGCCGCGCCACGCACCGCAGCGGCCAGTTCGTCGACGACCTGCCGCACGGCCTCAAGCGCATCCTTGAGGCGCAGACTCACGACATCGGGATAGGCCATTGCAATATCCCGGACCAGCCTCCGCTCCCTCGCCTCCGGCGGCGGCGTGGTGAAGGCAAGCGTCGCGAGATTGGAATAAGGCGCGCCGGCGAAGGTCGCGGGCGAAAAGACGAGCACGAAATTGATGCCGAGATTGGTCCAATCGACTTTGCGCAGACTGACGATACGCGCCTCGATCTCGCGGCCGAGCACATTGACGGTGATGCTGTCGCCGAGGCCAAGACCCAGCCCCGCCGCGATGTCTGCTGCAATAGAGACTTCCGGCGGCCCGGCATAATTTTGCGGCCACCAACGCCCCGCGACGAGCTTCGAGCCGGCGGGCAATGTCGCGGCGACGGTGATGCCGCGATCGCCTTGCAGGGCCCAGGCGGCGTCGGCACTGATCTTCACGCTCTCGGCCGGCTGTCCCTTGAGCCGCACGATGCGCCCACGCAGCATCGGCACGATTTCGATCTGGCCGCCCGGCGCGTCGGCCAGCACGAAATCGCGGAAGGCCGGTGTCTGCGCCTTCTCAACGCCGAGGAAAAAGAAATCCGGCACGGCACCGGTGCGCCCGCGGTTGAAGAGCGCATGCAGATTGCCGTCGATGAGCGTCAACGCAACGATCAGCGTGAGCCCGAGCCCGAGCGAGAGAATGATGACCGGCGTCAGCGCGCCGGGCCGGTGCAGGTTGGCGATTGCGAGCCGCAGCTCGATATCGCGCGGGCGGATCTTTTTTGCTCCGCGCATGATGAGCGTCGCGGCGCCACGCAGCAGTGCGAAGGCGCCGAGGGAGGCGACGATGAAAACGAGCGCCAGTTTGCGGTCTGGCGAGAAGACGAGAACCGAGAGCGCAAGTCCCCCGGCGGCGAGCGCGAACAGCACGAGATAAAACGGCTTCAGCAGCGGCTTTTCCGGCGCGATCTCGTCACGGAAAAGGGCCGAGACCGGCACGTCATGCGCGCGCCCGAGCGGCAGCAGCGCGAAGGCCAGCACCGTCAGCGTGCCATAGATGAGGCCCGCGCCGATCTCGCCCGGGAACACTCCCGGCACGAAGGGAAACGGCAGGAAAGCGGCAAAGGCCGCATTGAGCGCGAAGGGCAGCGCGACGCCGAGCGCGATGCCGGCGGCCATGCCGATCGACGCCATGGCCAGCACCTCGATCAACATGACGAAGAAGACGAAAAAGCCGGACGCGCCAAGCGCCTTCAAGGTCGCGATGGTTTCGGTCTTGCGTTCGACGAAGCTTGTCGACGCATTGGCGACGCCAACCCCGCCGATGAGCAGAGCGCTGAGCCCGACGAGGATCAGGAACTGGCTGAAGCGGTCCAGATCTCGCGAAAATTCCGGCGAGACGTTTTTCCATGTCCTGATGTCGAAGCCGGCGGACGGCAATGCCTTGCGAACCGCCGCGCGGACCGCTTCCGGCGTTTCGTCCGGCCGCAGCGAGAGCCGGTAAAGCCAGCGCACCAGCGCACCCGGCTGCAGGAGTTTCGTCGCCCTCAACGCCGCGTCGGACACGATGACGCGCGGGCCGAAGCCGACGCCGGCGGCGAGCTTGTCCGGTTCGCTCGTCAGGATGGCGCGCAGGGCGAAGGTTGCCACGCCGACCTTGAAGCGTGCGCCGGGCTTGAGATTAAGCCGCGCGGCGAACGCCGAGTCCGCAGCGACGCCAAAAGCGCCGTCGCGAAAGGCCAGCAGGCTGGCCAGGTCTTGCGGCGGGTTCAGCCCCACCTGGCCCGCGACGGGATAGCTCGCATCGACGGCCTTCATCTCGATCAGCGCTACCTCGGCATCGGCGCTTCGGGCCATGGCGCGGATCAGTGCAATCCGGCTGAGATTGCCATAGGACGCGAGCACGGCACGTTCGCCGGGCGTCGCCTCGCGCTGAATGAGATCAAAGGAAATATCGCCGCCGAGGATAATGCGGCCTTTCTCGACGAGGCCTTGCGCGAGCGAGCGCGTGATCGAGCCGACGCCGACAATCGCCATCAGCCCGAGCGTCAGACAGGCGATGAGGATGAAAAAGCCGCCGAGACCACCGCGAAAGTCGCGCAGCGCCAGACGGACGGCCAGAGAAAACGGTCGAAAGGCGGATGCGGGCATCGGCTGGCCGTGCCACGGCTTTGTGGCGAAGTGGGGTCAGTCGAACCTGAGGTTTTCGTCCAGGCTTTCGATCATCTGGTCGAATTCGACGGTAAAGCCGCTCTCGAAGCTGCGCAGAACCTTGCCGGACTTGGCGTCCCGCCAGCCGAGCAGGATGCGCGTTCCGGCCCGCTGGATTTGCGCGGTCCGCAGCGTCGCCACCTTGTGCGACAACAGCGCGATCTTCGCCCGGTAGAGAGTGGTGTCGGAATCAACGAGCCTGTAGACGCAGGCCGGATTGCGCAGCGTGATCCGCGCCATCAGCCGCTCGATATTGTCACGCTCGTTTTCGAGATCGAGCCCCCCCGCGTGAAGCTCGGCGAGCCTGGCAACGATCTTCTCGTGATAGACGATGTCCGGCGCGATGGAAAAACCGCTCTCGCTTTGATCGCGGACGACGCCCTGGACCAGGCCGAAATATTCGAGATCAATCCCGACCTTCATATTCAAAGGTATGGCGACTTTTCCCCCACCGGGCTCGTTATAGATGAGCACGATGCGCTCGGGCGTGACCCGCTGCGTCACGCAGGTCAGCTCCGCGCCATTCGGCAGCACGCATTTGCCGCTGAAAGGCCGCATCGTCGGGCGGGCGACCGTCGTCGAAGGGCGGCGACGGTCATTGGCGCCGCGGATGAACGAGTCACTTTGACGCGGATGCTGCGGCTGGCCTGTCACGGACGCGCTGACACCGGCCTTGGGCCCCCCAACTGGACGGCTTTCAACCTCCCCCGGATTCACGAGGCTCCATATGTTAAATCTGTGGGAAGGCTTTGTCGGCGTGTCCATCATTGATCTCCGACGCGCGGGGGGCAGGCGCGCCGTGGACGGATTTTGAACGCGACAGGTAATTTTTTAGTTATTTTGGCGGCGGTTTGTGCCTGCGCCGCCGATCAGTCGTTGGCGATAAGCCCCGGCGCGATCGCTCGCGCGGACGGCGCCGCGTCCGAGGTGATCCGCCCGGAGCGCAGGCGCAGGACGCGGTCGCAGCGTGCCGCCAAAGCCGCATCATGCGTGACGAGGACCAGCGTCGCGCCCCGCGCGCGCTGCAAACCGAAGAGGAGTTCGATCACGTGGGTTCCGTTCTCCTCATCGAGATTGCCGGTCGGCTCGTCGGCAATGAGGATCGACGGATTGGGGGCCAGAGCCCGCGCCAAAGCGACGCGCTGCTGCTCGCCGCCCGAAAGCTCGGCCGGATAATGCGCCAGCCGGTCGGCGAGGCCCACCGTCGCAAGCTCCGCTTCCGCCCGCTGGAAGGCTTGCGCCACGCCGGCGAGTTCGAGCGGCACGGCGACATTTTCGAGTGCCGTCATCGTCGGGATGAGATGGAACGATTGAAAGACGATGCCGATCCGCGCGCCGCGAAAGCGCGCCAAGGCGTCTTCACTGAGCGCGTGCAGAGCCGTGCCGTCGACCGTCACCGTGCCGGATTGCGGCCGCTCGAGCCCCGCCATCGCCATCAGCAACGTCGATTTGCCCGAGCCGGAGGGCCCCGTCAGCCCTACCGAGGAACCGCGCGCGATGGCCAAGGAGATGCTTTTCAGGATATGAACGCGCGCCGCGCCGCGGCCAAGGCTCAAATCGACATCGTCAAATATGATCGCCGCATCGTTCATTATCGCGTCCAGATTCCGCTTCGCTCTCGCTGTCGCACTAGCGCTTTCAATTCCGGCGGTTTTCGGGCTTTTCGCGACGGCGGCCGCCGTCGCCAAGCCGCTCAAGATCATCGCCTTCGGCGACAGTCTGACGGCAGGCCCGGAGCTACCGGCCGATGCCACCTTCCCCGCCGTGCTGGAAAAGACGCTGCGCAAAACGGGCTATGACGTCACGATCATCAATGCCGGTGTCTCCGGCGATACGGCGGAGGATGGGCTCGCACGGCTCGATTGGGCTCTCGCCGATGGCGCCGATGGCGTTATCCTCGAACTCGGCGCCAACGACATGCTGCGTGGCCTCGCCCCCCCCCGCACACGCCAAACGCTCGATGCGATCCTTGCCAGGCTCGCGGCGCGGCACATCAAGGTGCTAATCGCCGGCATGCGCGCGACGCCGAGCCTCGGCCCCGACTATGTGCAGGCCTTCGATGCGATCTATCCGGCGCTGGCGGCGAAATACAAAGTGCCGCTCTATCCATTCTTCCTGCAAGGGGTCACAGGCGACCGGAGCCTCGAACTCGCCGACGGCCTGCATCCGAACCGCGCTGGGGTCGAGCGGATCGTCGCCGGACTTCTGCCGCAAGCGGAGATGTTCGTCCGCTCTCTCGCAGCGCAATAAGGTCTTTCTCAAAAATTAAATCCGGGCCAAAATGAGCGTAGTCGGAATCGATTCGGTGCGTTGACGCATCAGCGGCGATGCACAGGCCCGTTTCCTGTCGCGATCGCGCTTCGTGATTACGGCGCGGTCCTCATCGAGAGGAGGATCCCATGCCCCGTTTGTTCACGGGTCTCGAGATTCCTTCCGATCTTGCCAGCGATCTCGGAATGCTGCGCGGAGGTATCTCCGGCGCTCGCTGGATCGACACCGATCGTTATCATCTCACGCTCCGCTTCATCGGCGATATCGACTATGCCACGGCGCGCGATGTCTGCGGCACGCTGGAACAGATTCGCCGGCCGGCCTTCACCGTTACGCTGGAGGGGCTTGATTCCTTCGGCGGCGGCAAGCCGCGCGCGATCATCGCCAAGGCGAAGCCGGCCGCGCCGCTCGTCGAGCTCCAGGCCGAGCAGGAACGGCTGATGCGGCGGATCGGCATTCCGCCCGAACCGCGCAAATTCACCCCGCACATCACGCTCGCGCGGCTGCGCGACGCCTCCAGCGCGGCCGTCGCCGCTTATCTGACGACGCGCGGTTTCTTCTCGCGCCGCTTCGAGGCGACACGATTTGTTTTGTTCTCGGCGCGCTCTGCCACCGGCGGCGGGCCCTATCTGGTCGAGGCGGACTTTCCGCTGGGGTAAACCTGGCGAAAACCGCACGGCGCCTTATCTCCTTCACGGGAGCCGCGACATGAATGCGGGACGCAAGACACCCCTAGAGATTGCCCGCCGCCTGAGCCGGCGGCCCAAGCGCGAATCGCCCGGCGCCTGGCGGCGCGAGACCTACACGCTGCCGCGTGGCGAGGCCCGCGCCAAGGCGCACGAATGGTTCGATGCTTTCCCGAAGGCCGCCTATATGACCGAGATCGAATCCTGGCGCGAACTCGCGGACGGGCAGATCGAATTCACCATCCGCCGCCTGCCGAGCGCGGACTAACCTTCAAGCCTCCGAAATATCCGGCGTCTGCCAGGCGAGATGCTGGCCGGCATCGACGGCGATCATCTGGCCAGTCACACTTTTCGCCTCGACGAGATAGAGCACCGCGTCGGCGATCTCCTCGACATGGACGGCGCGCTGAAGCAGCACGCCCCCGACCTCCTTCTCGAAGGCGGCATCGCCCTGCGGCGTATTCGGCAGCACCGGCCCCGGCCCGATCGCGTTCACCCGGATCTGGCGTGGCGCATAGGCCTGCGCGAGGGTCTGCGTCGCCCACCACAACGCCGATTTGCTGATGCTGTAAGAGAAGAACTGCGGCGTCGGCCGCAAAACACGCTGATCGACCAGATTGACGATCGCGGCGTCCGTTCCCTCCGGAACCTGAGCGGCGAAATGCTGCGCGAGCAGCAGCGGCGCGCGCAGATTGATCGCGACGAGCTTGTCGAACAAAGCGGCGTCGATCGCCTCGGCCGCATCGTGCTCGAAGATCGAGGCGTTGTTGACAAGAACAGACAGCGGACCGAGCGCCGCCGTTGCGGCCTCGACAATGCGCGCCGGCTGCTCGGCATCCGCGAGTTCGGCAGCGATGACGACGGCCCTGCGGCCCTGTTCCCGCAGATGCGCGGCGAGTGTCTCCGCCTCGGCCCGCGTCGCTTCGCTGGCGTGGATGGCGAGGTCATAGCCCGCGCCGGCAAGGCGCTCGGCGATCGCGCGCCCGATCCGGCGGGCGGCGCCCGTCACCAAAGCGGCCTTGCGCGACATGACTTGCTCCCCTCGATGTTCCGGCAGCCCTTTTACGCAGTTTCGCGGCGGCGCGAAATGCGAGGCCAGCCAAGCCTCTTGCGGCGGCCTCCTGAGAGACGGCGCATTAAACAAGCAGCGTTAAATAATATAGCCAAGTAATAGCTGAGTACTTGTGTTAGAATATTGTTTACCACGCCGGGAAGATTACCTTAATAGGCATGGTTAATATATTATAACTCAAGATATTTTGTATTTTACGAATCTTTTATTTAATTCTTAGGTAACCAGCCCCCGCTAAATCTCCGCATCGAAGGTTTCGTAGCGTGAGGTGAGGAATGAAACGGCTTCTACTGGCGATCGCCGCGACGGCGGCGAGCTTCCCGGCGCTGGCCGCCGATCTGCCGCCCTATTCGCCGCCGCCCTATTATCAACCGGCGCCGATCTTCACCTGGACGGGCGCCTATGTCGGCGCCAACGCGGCCTTCGGCTTCGGCAATTTCACCAACGGCGGCTCACCCTATTTCGGCAGCGCGGATGGCGGCCTTTTCGGCATTACGGCGGGCTATAATTATCAGTCCGGGCCGCTGGTCGCGGGCGTCGAAGGCGACATCGCTTTTGGCGGCATCAGCGGCTCGAACAGCCCTTACGGCGGCGTCTATTCCAACGGTAACGTCAATGCCGAAGGCTCGCTGCGCGTGCGCTTCGGCTATGCCTTCAACCATACACTGGTCTACATCACCGGCGGCTATACCGGCGCAAATCTGAAAGGCTCGGTCACGGACTACGCCGCTTCGCCCAATATCTATGCCAATGAATCGACCTTCCTGAACGGCTGGACGATCGGCGGCGGTATCGAATTCGCCCTGACGCACAATGTCTCGGTGAAAGCGGAATACCTCTACAGCGATTACGGCAGCGGCAATCTCTTCAACGGGACGATCGACAGCATCCACCCCGGCCTCAGCCTCTCGACCCTGCGCGCCGGCGTCAATTATCACTTCTAAAAAAGTCGCCTGACGGCCAGCCGGGTCGATCTGGCTGGACGTGCTAAGCCGTCACCCGCGTCGCCGCGAAGGCCGGCACATCGGCCGCGAAGGCGTCGAGCCAGGCGACAAGCACGGGATGCTTGTCCCGCCAGGCACCGGCGAAACGCAAATCGAGATAGCCGAGCGCGCAGGCAAGTCCGATATGGGCGATGTCCCGCGCGCCCGATGGCGGCGCCGCGGCGAAGGCAGCGAGGCCGCGCGTTACCTTCTCGGCCTGGCGATCCACCCACGCCTGCGACCAGAGTTCCGGCGGCCGGAAACGCTTCTCATAGACCTGCAGCAGCGCGGCGTCATTGATCCCATCGGCAAGCGCCGCCGCGGTCAGCACACGCCAGCGCGCCGCCGGTTCCGCCGGAATGAGGCGATCGCCCCCGGCGTGCGCGTCGAGATATTCGACGATGACGCGGCTGTCATAGAGCGTCGTGCCGTCGGCGAGAATCAGCACCGGAATCTTGCCGAGCGGATTCTGCCCCCGCAACGAATCGCTGGGGTCGCTCGTATCGGCGAACACGACCTCGATTTCGTCGTGCAGGCCGAGCAGGTCCGCCGCAATCTTCACCTTGCGGCCGAACGGGGACGCCGGCGCCGAGCGCAATATCATCATCTGGAAATACCTGTTCCGGTTTGAGCGCGTGCGGGCGCGCGCCGACGTGGCCTACGCCCGCAAATTCGAGGCTCAATTACCAGAATCTTCCCGATCCGCGATCCCGAATTTGTGAAATCCGGGCGCAGCGCGATCTAGACGAGATGCAAATCGACGGCTTTGGGGCCTTTGCCCTTTTTGTCCGGCTCGGTCTCGAAGCTGACGCGCTGTCCCTCGTTGAGCGTCGTCAGGCCGGCGCGCTCCACAGCGGTGACATGCAGAAAGATATCAGGGCCGCCGCCGTCCGGGGTGATGAAGCCAAACCCTTTGTTGGCATTGAAAAATTTGACAGTTCCCTGCTGCGGCATATTTCTCTCCCTGACTTTACGACGCTGGCTTTGGCCAACGCTTATTTTTCGACGCAACGCAAAGTCTTATCCCGCGTCTGCCCGCAAGCACACCAACTGGTCAATGCTTGGCAAGCCACGCGACCTCGACGTCGCCCCGGCCCATGGTCGCCATGGTTTTGGCAAGATACGGCAAAATCAGCCGGGCTTCCACATCAAGCGTGAAGGGAGGATTGAGAATTATCAGGCCGCTAGCCGCCAGAGGCGCATCCGGCCGCGGCGGCGCGACCCCGAGCCGCAGATAGAGCACGTTTTTGACGCCCTGCCGGGGCAGCTCCATCTCCAACGCGCTTACGAAATGGGCAACGGCGCTCGGGTCCTTGATCGGAAACCAGATCGCGAAGGTGCCCGTCGGCCATCTCGCAACCGCGAGCAAGAGGGCGGCTTTAAGCGCCTCGAACTCGGATTTCGATTCGAAGGGCGGATCGACGAGGACAAGACCGCGCCGCTCGCGCGGCGGCACAAAAGCGTTGAGCGCCATATAGCCGTCGATCTCGACGATCTTCACCCTGGCATCGCGGCCGAGCCGCGCCTTGAGCGCCGGGATCACCTCCGGATGCACGTCGCAGAAGATCATCCGGTCCTGCGGCCGGGTGAGTTTCTGCGCCAAGGCGGGCGAGCCCGGATAGAGCGGCGGGTCGGCCGAGATCAGCGGCCGGACCAGCGCGAGATAGGGTTCGAGCAATGCCGCGACCTCGGACGGTGGCGGCGATTCGAGCAGCCGGCCAATGCCGCCGCGCCATTCGGCGGTCTTTTCCGCCCTTTCGTCCGAAAGATCATAGATGCCCTCGCCCGCATGGGTATCGATGACCCGGAAGGGCGTCTCCTTGCGGCAAAGATAGACAAGCAGGCGCGTCAGGATCGCGTGCTTGAAGACATCGGCGAAATTGCCGGCATGGAAGGCGTGGCGGTAGTTCATCCGGTTAGACCGCGTTCAGGAAAAGTGGAAACCGGTTTTCCGTCCGAAAGCGGTCTCACAATTTGAATGAGAACGTTTTCATAACGCGAACCGGGCTCCACTTCGCGTGAAAACGTTCTAGCGCATCGGCGCGACGGCGATCTCAGGCGCATAGCAGGAGTGCTGCGCGACCTCGGGACAAGGCACGAAATTGCGCACGTCCTTCGACAGGCAAAAACGGACCTCCGACAATTCGCGGCCGACGCATTCGACCGCCATCATGCCCGGCCGTAGCCGTGGGTTGGCGGTGTAGAAGGCGCGCTCGATCTCGATCGCGCTGGTATCCTGTTCGGTTTGCGCATTCTGGAACGCCGGCGGGACGACAATGAGATCGCGCGCCCGGCGCACATCGGCGAAATAGGCGGCCGGGCTCTTGCCCGAACAGGTGCCGTGCTTGCGCCATTCATAGCGCGCGAGGCCAGTGTCGGGGTAAAGCCCCTCGATCGATTGCAGCACCATCCAGGATGGCGAGCCGCCGCCGCAGTCAGAGGGAAAGCCCTGATTGTATTGCGGCCATAGGCCATGCACGACGAAGCCGAGACCGCTGCCGGCGTGGCATTGGTCGGGCGCCTTCTCGTCCCCGCCCGTATCGCAGAAGCCGGGAGACCAGGAGAGCGAAAATACATAGAAATCGAAATCGCCGGGCGCGCTGGCGCCGCTCGGCTGCGGTGAATAGCTCGGCGGCGGTGATGGCGCGCTCGGCGCCCAAGAGCCGCTCCCGCCGGGACTCGCGGGGACCTGATCGCCGCTGCTCGGGCCTTTGTTCTGGTCACTATTCGGTGGCGGCAGCGGCTTCTTGTCTGCGCAATTGTCAAGAATGCAGCCCGAATATTGCGCGGCCGCGCCAAGCGGGCAAAGCGCGTAAAGGCCGGCAAGCACGGCGGCCCGCAGCAGGCGCAAGACGATTGCCATGCCGCCCTCCCTGCCGATGCTCAGGGCCGCGCATCGCGGCAATAGCCGCCATAGGAATGGTTGCGATCGAGGCCAGCGACACACCATTCGACGTCATAATTGAAGCCGATGAAGCCGGCGTCCTCGACGATCGAATAACTGACGGGGCGGACCGCCTGATTGTTGAGATAGACCTGCGCCGAGCAATAACGCCGCGGAATGTAATCCAGCCCCTCGGTGCGGAAGCCGATCTCGCGGATATCGCCGAGATTGACGATCTCCAGACCCGATTTCCAGAATTCCGTCTCGCGATCATGGAACAGCGAGCGGATTCGGTCGAAAACCCCCGGGTCGGCGCAGCTCGGCAGCACGCCGGCATAGGAATCATAGCGCTTCTCGGCCGGAATGAGGGGCCGGGCCGTGGCGATCGACGCGGCGCAGAACGGCGCCGCCACGAGACAGGCCATGGCGAAACAGGCGGACCGCGCCAGAGCGGAAGCTTTGGACCCTGTCATGTCGATCTCCGGGGTTCGGGCGGCGAGACGATGCTTCGCCGCGCTCCGAGCGTCAAGGGCGCCGCGGACACACGGTACAGCGATTGCGGGGCTGAGCCAGGATATCGCTCTGGCCCGAAAAGCGTTCCGCTTTGTGGTCATGGGTGTGTCCTTTTAGGACGCTGCTGTGTCAAATCTTCGGGACCGATTGGAAATGTTTCGGGGCAAGCCGCAGTCGGAGCTGCGTGCGGCCACCGGAGCCACTTGGGCAAACGCCCTGCCGCGCAAGAGCACCGCGCTTCTGCGTGGCAGCTTCGCGTTTTTCGCCGCCGCGGTCGATTTCGGCCTTATCACGGCCTGCGCCTATCTGGCGCATCTGTCTCTCCACAATGCCGCCGTCACCCTGCCCGCCGGCACCTATACCCGGCTTGGACTGCTGACCTCAATATTCTTCACCTGCGTCAGCGCCATCCGCGACGATTATTCGGTGACGAAATATCTGACGTTCGACCGGCTCATCCAGCGCTCCATCGTCCCCTGGAGCATCGCCGTGCTCTGCACGCTGGTGCTGCTGATCTCGCGCCGGCCGCTCGCCGATTCCGAACCGCTCGCCCTGTTCATTCTCTTCGGCGGCGGCTTTGTTGCAGTCAATTTCGCCCGGCTGTTGATCACCATCCAGACCCGCGCCCGCGCCCGCCGCGGCGAGATCGCCGCGCATCGCATCTTTCTGCTCGGCTATGAATCCGAACTTGAAGCTTTCACCAAGCGCTACGAGCCCTGGGTCTTCGGCGTCCACATCGTCGGCGCCGCCGTGCTGCGCGGGCCGCAGAGCCTCGAGGAAGATCTGGCGCTGGCCCGTGCCTCGGCGCGGATGCTCGCGCCCGACGACGTGTTTATCCTGGCGCCGTGGAGCGAGAAGCCGACCATCGATGCCGCCATCGAAGCTTTCCTGCATGTGCCGACCTCGATCCACCTCGGCCCGGAGAGCGTGCTCGACCGCTTCACCAAGGCGCGCATCACCAAGACGGGCCCGGTATCGAGCCTCAATATCGTCCGCGACCCGCTGAGTCTCGCAGAGCGGATCGCCAAGCGGATGTTCGACATTGTCTGCGCCGGCCTCGGCCTCATCCTGCTGTCGCCGCTGTTTCTGATCGTCGCCATCGCGATCAAGCTCGACAGCCCCGGCCCCGTGATCTTCAAGCAGCGGCGCTACGGCTTCAACCAGCAGCCCTTCCGCATCTTCAAGTTCCGCTCGATGTCGACGCTGGAGGACAGCGCCGATCTTACCCTGGTCAAAAAGGGCGACGCGCGGGTCACGCGCGTCGGCGAATTCATCCGGCGGCATAATATCGACGAACTGCCGCAGCTCTTCAACGTCCTGATCGGCAACATGTCTCTCGTCGGTCCGCGCCCGCATGCGCTGGTCATCGACCAGATTTTCGAGCGGCGCATCGCGCTCTACGCGCGCCGTCATAACATGAAGCCGGGCATTACCGGCTGGGCGCAGATCAACGGTTTTCGCGGCGGCATGAGCGAAGAACGGATGCGCGCCCGCGTCGAGCACGACCTCTATTACATCGACCATTGGTCGATGTGGTTCGATATCGAAATCCTGTGGCTGACGCTGACCAGCAAGCGCGGCTATACCAACGCCTTCTGACGTCCCTTGCCGCCTTCGACCTTCTGATAGTCCTTGATGTCGGCGAAGGTGATCTCCGGCCATTTCTCCTGCTCATAACGCAGGTCCCAGGCGGAGGCGGCGAGATAGACCGGCGCACCGTCGAGATCGACCGCGATGGATGTCGGATAAGCACGCGAGAATTTTTCGAGCTCGGCCGGATTTTCCGCGCTCACCCAGCGGGCAAGCTCGAAGCGCGAGGTCTCAAGCGCTACGACAAGGCCGTATTCGGCAGCGAGCCGCTCGACCAGCACATCGAGCTGCAGGGCGCCGACGACACCGACGATGGCATTCGACCCATCGTTGGGCAGGAAAAGCTGGACGACGCCCTCCTCGGCCATTTGCTGCAAAGCCTCACGCAATTTCTTCGCCCGCATGGCGTCGGAGATTTTCACCCGGCGCAGGATTTCCGGCGCGAAGCTCGGCACGCCGCGAAAGACGAGATCCTCGCCCTCGGTCAGGGTGTCGCCGATGCGCAAAGTGCCGTGGTTCGGGATGCCGACCACATCGCCCGCATAGGCCTCATCGGCGACGTGGCGATCCTGGGCGAAGAAGAATTGCGGCGCGTTGAGCGCCAGATTCTTGCCAGTGCGCACAAGCTTGGCTTTCATGCCGCGCACGAGTTTGCCGGAGGAGACGCGCACGAACGCGATGCGGTCGCGATGGTTCGGGTCCATGTTCGCCTGGATCTTGAATACGAAGCCGCTCATCTTCGACTCGCGCGGATCGACATGCCGGCTCGCGGCCTCAAGCCCGCGCGGCGGCGGCGCGAATTCGGCGAGCGCGTCGATAAGATCCCTGACACCGAAGGTACGAAGCGCGCTGCCAAACAGCACCGGCGTCAAATGGCCTTCGAGAAAGGCCTGCTTATCGAACGGCTTGAGCGCCGCCCGCGCAAGTTCGACCTGATCCTGGATGGTCTGCGCCTCCAGCGGCGGCAGAAGCGCGGTGAGCGCCGGATCATTGGGTCCCGTGACTTTGAGCGGCGCATCCGCTGCTTCGAGGCGGCGCACGACGTCATGACGCAGATCGTAGACGCCGGCGAAATCGCGGCCGGAGCCGAGCGGCCAGGTGATCGGCGCGGTATCGAGCGCCAATGTCTTCTCGATCTCATCGAGAAGATCGAACGGGTCGCGGCTCTCGCGATCGAGCTTGTTGATGAAAGTGACGATCGGAATGTCGCGCAAGCGGCAGACCTCGAACAATTTGCGCGTCCGCGCCTCGATGCCCTTGGCCGCGTCAATCACCATGACGGCGGAATCGACCGCCGTCAGCGTGCGATAGGTGTCCTCGGAGAAGTCCTCGTGGCCCGGCGTATCGAGCAGATTGAAGACGCAGCCGCCATATTCGAAGGTCATCACCGAGGTGACGACGGAGATGCCGCGTTCGCGCTCGATGCCCATCCAGTCGGAGCGGGTCTGGCGGCGATTGGCCTTGGCGCGTACCTCGCCGGCAAGCGCGATCGCGCCGCCGAAGAGCAGCAGCTTTTCAGTCAGCGTGGTCTTGCCGGCATCGGGGTGCGAGATGATGGCGAAGGTACGCCGACGCGAGACGGGATCGGGTGCGGTCATAGCAATTTAATAGAGGACGCGATGGATGTGGCGCGGGAGCGTGGCAATGTCAATCGCCGGAGCCTGAGCCGGGTGGACGCCTTTCCCCAGCAGGAGGCTGATTTCACGCCGGCGGCTCGTCAGGAGCCGTGGGTGGCGCCGACGGGGCCGGTTGCCGTGCCCCCAACCCCATCGTAAGCGCCGTCAGTCCGGAGAGACTGCCGAGCTGCATACTGTCGGCCGCCGTGCTCGGCACGATGACGATCGTCGAGTTATGCTTCAGCCCCTCATACAGCATATTCATTGCGCGCAAATGCAGGGCCGTCGGGTTGTTGGCGTAACTCGCGGCCGCCTCGCCAAACTTTTCGGCGATCTGGCGCTCGGAATCGCCGAGGATGACACGCGCCTGACGCTCGCGTTCGGCCTGCGCCTGCATCGACATGGCATCTTCGAGCGCTGGCGGGATCAAGACGTCCTTGACCTCGACCGAAATGACATTGATGCCCCAGGGTTCGGTGCGCAGGTCGATGATCCGTTGCAGCTCCACGCTGATCTTTTCGCGGCCCTCAAGCATGTCGGCGAGGATCGTTTTGCCGATCACGTCGCGCAACGCCGTCTGCGCCGCCCAATTGATGGCACTTTGATAGTCAGCGACGTCGAGCGCCGCTTTCATCGGATCGACGACCTTCCAGAAGAGAACGGCGTCGACATTCACCGGCACCGTATCCTTGGTGAGCGTGCGCTCGGCCGTGAACGTGGACGTGATGACGCGGATATCGATCCAGTAGGGAATCGTATCGATTACAGGAATAATGAAGAACAGCCCCGGCCCGCGCAACGCATGAAAACGGCCGAGCCGCAGAACGACGGCGCGAGTCCATGGGTCGGCGACCTTGAGCGCGGTGGCGACAAGGGCCGCGACGAGCACAACGACAAAGATGAATGCCGGGCCCAGCCAGCCGCCGTTGGGGCCGAAATAGAGAAAATCGAGCCCAAGGCCGGCAACAAGAATGACGATGAAGACCACTGTCGAAAGGGCGTTCCTTTGCCGCATGGCGTAGACCTCCGCATAAGGACAGCGATTTGGATCTTTTTCGCAGGGAGACCGGCAAGTCTCCGCGCATCATTTACAGCAACTCGCGCAGGCGCCGGAACACGATGAGGCGCGAAACTAGCCCGGTGGTGACGGCGATGCCGCCAGCGATGAGCACGATGACACTATAGCCTTTGATCGAAAGTGCGAAACTGCCGAACATCGCCTCGAGCTGATCGCCTCCGGCCGTCGTGCGCATCAAGACAGATATGGAGCTCGAGAGCAGAAAAACCAGGATCGCCGCGCCGCCGCCGATGATCCCGCCGCGCAGGCCGAGGCGGAAGAAATGCCGCTGGAACTGGCGCGAAATATAGCCGTCCGCGGCGCCGACGAGATGCAGGACTTCGATGATCTCGCGGTTGCCCGCCATCGCGCCGCGCGTTGCGAAGCCGACCGCCAGAACCATTGCCACCATGACGAGCGCGAGTATGACGAAGGCGATGACGACCACAGTGCCGGCCATGATGGAGAGCCGCTGCAGCCACAGCCGGTGATCGTCGATCGTCGCATTCGGCACCTTGTCTATCACCGCCTTTCGCAAGGCATCGACATCGAGCGCCGCCCTCGGATCGAGCTTGACGACGATGAGCCGCGGCACCGGCAGCTCGGAGAGATCGAGACCCGCGCCGAGCCAGGGCGTGAGCAGAGCCTCCGACTGCGCCTTGCTATAGGCATAGACGTCGGCGATGCCGGGAATGGCGCGCGCTGCATCAAGGGCAGCTGCTACATCGGCGTCGAGATCGCGGCCGGTGACGGGCCGCACCTGGATTGTCATCTCGCGCGCGACCTCGCCGCGCCAGCCATCAGCGGCATTGGCGATCAGCATGGCCGTGCCGGCCGTGAGCCCGGCGAGGAAGGTCATGATCGCAATGACGGTAACAAGCGCGCGGCCCGCGATCGAGGCGGCGGGAACCAGCGGCACGTCACGGCGCAAGCCCGCATCCGCCTCATCGACGAAGCGCCTGAGACCGCGCTGTTCTTCGGAGCTTGCGTAGATCATGCCGCGCTCACTCATAGATGTGCAGCCGGCAATCGCCGAGCACGAGACGGCGCGCCGTCTCGAACTGGTCCATCAGCGCGAGATCATGGGTCGCGATGACGACGGCGGTGCCCGACTTGTGCAATTCTGCGAACAGCCGCAGGAGGCGGCGAGCCAGGGTCGGATCGACATTTCCGGTCGGCTCGTCGGCGAGCAGAAGCTCCGGCCGCACGATGAGCGCGCGGGCAATGGCGGCGCGCTGCTTTTCGCCGCCCGAGAGCACCGGCGGCAGCGCATGTATATGCTCGCCAAGACCAACCCAGCGCAAAAGTTCAACGACCTCGGCGCGATAAGAGGATTCGTCGCGGCCCCGCACCCGCAGCGGCAGGGCGACATTCTCATAGGTCGTTAGATGATCGAGCAGGCGGAAATCCTGAAACACGACGCCGACGCGGCGGCGCAGATCGGTGATCTGATCCTTGCTGAGCTGCGCGGCGTCCCGGTTGAAAAGCGAGATGAGGCCGCGCGTCGGCTTCAGCGACAGCAGAATGAGGCGAAGCAGCGTGGTCTTGCCGGCGCCGGACGGGCCCGTCAAAAACTGGAACGAATGCGGCTCTATCTCGAAGCTGATGTCCTTCAAGATCTCGCCGCCCATCCCATAACGCAGGCCGACGTTCTCAAATCGGACCAAGACATTCTCCTGCGCCGGGCGTTTCCGCCAAACGAATCACGGCCTTAACCGCAGATTAACCATAGCAGCCGACCATCCTCCGCATCACGCGGGAAATGAATCGCGGCGCCTTTCATCAACGAGTTTGAACCGGCCATGCTGATCGACTGCCCGAGCTGCGGCGCCTCCTACCATATCACCAAGGCGACGCTCGAACCCAATGGCCGCCGTGTCGCCTGTCCGCGTTGCGAGACGATCTGGTTCGCAAAGCCCAGCAAGCCGGACATCGAGGAAGACGCCACGGTTCCGTTCGCGCCGGACCTGCGCATTTCGCCGGACGACCGGCTGACGGCAGGCATGGGGCACAAAGGCATGGCGCACACGGGCACGGCGCACAAAAGCTTCGCCCGCGCCGTTTCGACCCCCGCGCCACCCGCGCCGCGGCCGCACATTCCCGCCTTCGTTCACAATTGCTTCGCCGGAACCCTGCTGCTCGCGCTGGCGATGGGGCTCATCGCCTCGCGCGGAACGGTTGCGCGCGCCTGGCCCGGAGCCGGGCGTCTTTATGCGGCGATCGGCATCCCGGTCGAGCACAACGGCCTGGCGATCCGCGACCTTCACACCAGCCTGACGCGCCTCGACGGCCAGTTGCTTCTCGGCGTCGAAGGCGAAATCGTCAATCTCCGCCCCGACGCGACCCCCGTGCCGGCGGTGCGGCTGGCGATTCGCGATGCGGACGGCCACGAGCTTTACGCCTGGACAGTGCGCGCCGAGCGGCGGACGCTCGCCGCCGGCGACAGCCTGCTCTTCCGCGCCCGGCTCGCCCAGCCACCGGCCGGGGGCCGCGACGTCGCCGCGCGCTTTGCCAACACGGATATGCTCGCCAGCCGCTGATGTGCAATCGGCTCCCCGCCCACGCTTTGCTGGCCAGGACACGCGGTAAACGCTAAAGCTCGACCGTCTCGCACCGCGAAGCCTAACGAGGAGACTGCGCCATGCAGCGTCTGATGCATTCCGCCACAGGTCTTTTTCTGCTTGTCGCCGTCACCTGCGCTGGCGCCACGGCGTCTCTTGCGGCATCCGCCTACGAGGTGACGGTCGTCACGCCCGGCGGGAATGCTACGCCCGTCATCTATCGTCTCAATGTCGCAACCGGCGAGGTCAGCTACACCTACGGCGTGAATTTTTCCGGCACCAAAGACCCGCAACCCGTCCCGCAGGGCGTCTATCGGCTTTATTCGGCGGCGGGCGCGGACGGCAAAGGAAACTATTGGCTCTACCGGCTGGAAACGCAGTCCGGCCGGCTGTGGGTGCTGGGCGCGGGCGTCTGGAACGAGATCGCCCCGGCGAAATAACGACTTCCCCCGCGCGCCCGTCGGGGTTTCCCTTATTTCCGGCAAATTCCGGCTTTGTATCGTGTCCAATGTCGCCATATAGGAAGCGGCAGGACGAGCGAGATCGGATGCATTTTGGCGGATGAAGATAAACCGGAAGCGAAGCCGAAACGCTCGCTTTTCGAGCGGCTCCTTGGCCGCAAGGATGCGGATATCCCGCCGCCAGCCGCGCCGGAATCTGCCGCGCCCGATTTTGCCGCGCCAGAATTGGCTGCGCCCGAGGACGTGCCAACAGCGACGCCCGAACCTCTCGCGCTGGAGCCTGTCGCCGCGCCTGCGCCGCAGGCGGCGGAAGCCAAGCCCGAGCCAATAGCAAAACCAAGCTGGTGGGCGCGGCTGCGTCAGGGCCTGTCACGCTCCTCGCAATCCATCGGCGGCGGCATCGCCGACATATTCACCAAGCGCAAGCTCGATTCCGAGACTCTGCAAGAGCTCGAAGATGTGCTGATCCGCGCCGACCTCGGCACCGGCGCGGCGCTGCGGATCGCCGAGGCCGTGGCCAAGGGCCGCTATGACAAGAATGTCAGCCCCGATGAGGTGAAGACCATCCTCGCCTCCGAAGTCGAAGCGGTGCTGGCGCCCGTCGCCCGCCCGCTCGAGATCGATGCGAGCAAACGGCCCTTCGTGATCCTTGTCATCGGCGTCAACGGCTCCGGCAAGACGACGACGATCGGCAAGCTCGCCGCCAAATTTTCGCGCGACGGCTTCAAGGTCGTGCTCGCCGCCGGCGATACATTCCGCGCGGCGGCGATCGAGCAATTGCGCATCTGGGGCGCGCGGTTCCATTGCGAGGTCATTGCGCGCGAGAGCGGCGGCGATGCCGCGGGCCTCGGCTATGACGCGCTGGAGGCCGCGCGCGCGCAGAACGCCGATCTGCTCATCATGGATACCGCCGGCCGGCTGCAGAATCGCACCGAGCTGATGGCCGAGCTCGAAAAGATCATCCGCGTGATGAAGAAGCTCGATCCCGAGGCGCCGCATGCGGTGCTGCTCGTCCTCGACGCGACGGTCGGCCAGAACGCGCTCAGCCAGGTCGAGATTTTCAGCCGCACGGCGGGCGTCACAGGCCTGGTGATGACCAAGCTCGATGGCACAGCGCGGGGCGGCATCCTCGTCGCCATCGCGGACAAATTCAAACTGCCGATTCATTTCATCGGCGTCGGCGAGGGCGCCGACGATCTCGAATCCTTCACCGCACGCGATTTCGCCCGCGCCATCGCCGGGCTTGAGGAATGAGCATCGGACCCGAAAGCAGGAACCGGTTTCCGGAGCAATCCGATGCGCGAGGAAAAGGCCTTTCATGACCGAAACCGCACAAAAGCCCGCAGCCAAACCGGCAAGGTCGCCGTGGCTGAAAATGACGCTGGAGCTCGGGCCGCTCATTCTGTTCTTCTTCGCCAATGCGCGGCCGAAGCTGTTTGCGCCCTATGCGCATCTCGTCCTGCCGCCCCATCTGCTCATTGGCGAGAATGCCGGCCTCTACACCGCGACCATCGTGCTGATCCCGGCCGTGCTGATCGCGCTCGTCGTCTCCTACATCCAATCGCGCCGCCTGCCGGTGATGCCGCTCGTCACCGCGATTCTCGTCGTCATCTTCGGCGCGCTGACGATCTATTTTCAGGACCCGCGCTTTATCAAAATGAAGCCGACGGTCCTTTACTTCGCCTTTGGCGCGGCGCTGCTCGGCGGCCTTTATCTCAAGAAGCCGATCCTCGAAATCGTGCTCGACAATTCCATGCCGCTGACCGAGGAGGGCTGGCGTCTCCTCACCTTGCGCTGGGGCCTGTTCTTCTTCTTCCTCGCGATCCTCAACGAGATCGTCTGGCGCACGCAATCGAACAATGTGTGGGTCTATTTCAAATTCCCCGGCACGATGATCCTGATCTTCCTCTTCACCCTCGCGCAATTGCCGCTGATGATGAAGCACGAGTTGAAGGAAGAAGAGCCGACGGGATAAGCCTCGCCCTCACCAGAAGAAGAGCGCCGTTACCAGAATGAAGACCGGCAAGAGGATCGCGCCCGACCAGGCGAGATAGCCAAAGAAGCTCGGCATCGGCACATGGGCGCGGCGCGCCAGCGCATAGACCATGAAATTCGGCGCATTGCCGATATAGGTCAAAGCGCCCATGAAAACCGCGCCGAGCGAAATGGCCGCAAGCGTCGGCGCGAGCGGGCCCGAAAGCTGCGCCGGATCGCCGCCGGCAAGGCCGAAGAAGACGAGATAGGTCGGCGCATTGTCGAGCAGCGAGGACAGCAGCCCCGTCGCCCAGAAATAGGCGGCATCGTTCGGCGCGCCGTCGCCACGGGAGAGCAGCGCGATGACCGGCGCGAAAGGACCATCAGTCTTCGCGGCCAACAAGACCATCACCGGAACGATGCAGATGAAGATCGCGGCGAAGAGCTTGGCGACTTCCTCGATCGGCGCCCAAGAGAAATGATTGGCGGCGCGATCCGCTTGCGGCGTCACCGCCAGCGAGATAAAGCCGACCGCGATCAGGACACCGTCGCGCAGGATGTTCTGCAAGACGAGATGCGTCCCGAAAATGTCGAAAGCAATGCCGGGCCGCCAGACGCCGCTGATGACGATTGCGGCGACGGCAACGCCGACAAGCGCGACATTGGCAAGGCCGCGCACGCGCATGGGCGCCTCGCCGGGCGCGAATTTCGGCTCATGACGGGCGAAATAGGTATCCACGGCGAAGAAGATCGCGAGCAGCAGCCCGGCTGTCAGAAGCCAGTGCGGCCACAGATGCCGCAGCGGCCAGAAGAAATCCACGCCGCGCAGAAAGCCGAGAAACAGCGGCGGATCCCCAAGCGGACTCAAAGCGCCGCCGATATTCGCGACAAGGAAGATGAAGAAGATGACGAGATGTATCTTGTGCTGGCGTGTCGCATTGGCTTGCAGCAGGGGGCGGATCAGCACCATCGAGGCGCCGGTCGTGCCGATGAGACTCGCCGCCAATGTGCCGGCTGCGAGCAGCGCGGTATTATGCCGTGGCCGCGCCGGCGCGAGATCGGACACGACAATGCCGCCCGCCGCCGTATAGAGCGCGAAGAGCATGGCCATGAAAGGCAGATAATCGGTGAGCAGCGCGTGGAGCGCGGCCTCCGCGGTCGGCGCCGGGCCCAGCATCGCCGCCTGCAATGCGAGCGCGAGCAGCGCCCAGAAGGCCGCGGCCTTGCCGTAATGCACGTGCCACACTCGCCGCGCGAGAATCGGCCCAAGGGCAATCGAGATCAGCAGACCGGCGAACGGCAGCGCCAGCCAAAGAGGCGGAGGTGCATGGCTCAATGCGCCTCGTCCCAATTCTGGGCCGCCTTGGCATCGACCTGCAGAGGCACGGAGAGCTGAATCGCGGGGTGCGGCGCGTCGGTCATGATTTTGCGGACGAGCGCGATCGTCGCCTCGACTTCCGCGTCGGGCACCTCGAACACCAACTCGTCATGGACTTGCAGAAGCATCTGCGCCGAGAGGCCGGCCTTCTCCAAAGCCGCATCCATCCGCGCCATGGCGCGGCGGATGATATCGGCGGCGGAGCCCTGGATCGGCGCGTTAATCGCGGCGCGCTCGTTGAACGCGCGCTCGGACGGGTTCGAGGCGTTGATACGCGGATAATGGCATTTGCGGCCGAAGAGCGTCGTCACATAGCCTTGCGCGCGCGCGATACCCTTGGTCGCGTCCATATAGGCGCGGATGCCGGGGAAGCGCTCGAAATATTGCCTGATATAGGCGCCCGCCTCATCACGCGGGATACCGAGCTGATTGGCGAGGCCGAAGGACGAGATGCCATAGATGATGCCGAAGTTGATCGCCTTGGCGCGGCGGCGCACTTCGGAGGGCATCCCAGCGACCGGCACGCCGAACATTTCCGATGCCGTCAACGCGTGAATGTCGAGCCCATCTGCGAACGCCTGGCGCAATTGCGGAATGTCGGCGATATGCGCCAGCAGGCGCAGCTCGATCTGCGAATAATCCGCCGAAATGAGCTTGTGCCCGGGCGCGGCGATGAAAGCGCGGCGGATCTTCCGGCCCGCTTCCGTGCGCACCGGAATGTTCTGCAAATTCGGCTCCGAGGATGAGAGCCGCCCCGTCGTGGTCGCCGCCAGCGCATAAGACGTATGCACGCGATGCGTCTGCGGGTTCACATAGCCTGGCAGCGCGTCGGTATAGGTCGATTTGAGCTTCGAGAGCTGTCGCCAATCCAGAATGAGCCGCGCGAAAGGATTGCCTTGTTCTGCTAAATCCTCAAGCACGCCGGCCGCCGTCGACCAGGCGCCGGTCGCGGTCTTCTTCGCTCCGGGCAGGCCCATCTTGCCGAAGAGAATATCGCCCAATTGCTTGGGCGAACCGAGGTTGAACGTCTCGCCCGCGACGGCGAAGATTTCGGCCTCAAGCCGCGCCATATCCTGCGCGAATTCGCCGGACAGACGCGAGAGAATTGTCCGGTCGATGGAGATTCCGCGCGATTCCATCCGCGCGAGAACTTCGACCATCGGCCGTTCCAGAGTCTCGTAGACATTGGTCATGCGCTCGGCCGGGAGGCGCGGCTTCAGCACGTTCCAGAGCCGCAGCGTCACATCCGCGTCCTCGGCCGAATATTCCGTCGCCCGCTCGATCGGCACGCGGGCGAAGCCGATGAACGTGCGGCCGGAGCCCGCGACCTCGCCGAAGGCGAGCGGCTTATGATGGAAGAATTTCTCGCTGAGCACATCCATGCCGTGATCGGTCAAGCCGGCGTCGAGCACGTAGGAGAGCAGCAAAGTATCGTCGATCGGCCGCACCGCGATGCCATGCTGCTTGAAGACGAGCGTGTCGAACTTGGCATTATGCGCGATCTTCAGCACGCTGGCCGATTCCAGCAGCGGCAGCAGGCGCGCCAGCACATCGGCGACAGGCAACTGGCCGGGCAGCAGCGCGTCGCCGCCGAAGAGATCGCCGGCGCCTTCGCCGCGATGGCGCAGCGGGATGTAGACGCCCTGCCCTTCCACGACGCAGAGCGAAATACCGACGAGTTCTGCCTGCATCGGATCGAGCGAGGAGGTTTCCGTATCAACCGCGACAAGCCCGGCCTCGAAGGCCGCGGCGATGATGTGATCGAGATCGGCAAGCGCGGCGATCGTCTTATACGTGCTGCGGTCGAACGGGGTGACGAGCGCCAAGGCCGCGCGGGCGCTCGCGAGTTCCGCCGGACCGGACGGTGCAATCTCGCGCTGCGGCGCCTCGCCATAGCGGGCGTTCTTGCGCGGGCCGGAGGGGCGTTGCGTTCCTTCGATCTTCTCTTCCGCCGTCTCGATCGCAGCGACGGTTTCGATGATCGCGCCATTGCGGCCGCGCCAGGCGGCCGGACCGACGAAAGCCGGATCGGGTTCGATCGCCTCGGCGGCAACGCCGCAGGTCTCGGCGGCACGCTTGGTGATCGTCGTGAATTCCATCGCCTTGAGAAAGCCGATGAGCGTCGGACCATCTGGCGCGGCAAGGCCGAGATCGTCGAGCGGCACCTCAAGCGCGACATTGCGTTCGAGCGTCACAAGCTGTTTCGAGACCTTGATGAGTTCGACGCTTTCCGGCGTCGTGAGAATTTCGCGGCGCTTGGGCTGCTTGATCTCGCCGGCGCGGGCGAGCAGCGTATCGAGATCGCCATATTCATTGATGAGCTGCGCCGCGGTCTTGACGCCGATGCCGCGCGCGCCCGGCACATTGTCGGTCGAATCGCCGGCGAGCGCCTGGACGTCGACCACTTTTTCCGGCGGCACGCCGAAATAATCCTGCACTTCGGCGAGACCGATGCGCCGCTCCTCCCGCTCGCCGGAAGCTGGATCGTACATCGCGACGCCATCGCGAATGAGTTGCATCAAATCCTTGTCGGCGGAGATGATGAGTACATCGGCGCCGCGCGCCCGCGCCTCATCGGCATAGGTCGCGATGAGATCGTCCGCCTCGTAGCGGTCCTGTTCGATGGGAACGAGGCCGAAGGCGCGCACGGCGGCGCGCATCAGCGGAAACTGCGGAATGAGATCTTCCGGCGGTTCGGAGCGATTGGCCTTGTAGGGCGGATAAAGCTCCTTGCGAAAGGAATTCTCCGACTTGTCGAAGATGATGCCGAGATGCGTCGGCTTGATGCCGGCCGCGCCCTCGCGCACGAACTGGAAAAGCTTGGTGCAGAACAGCCGCACGGCGCCGGTCGGCAAGCGATCGGACCGGTAATTGTACTTCGCGTCCTGCCGAATCGATTGGAAGTAGGCGCGGAAAATGAACGACGATCCGTCGACCAGAAAAACGTGATCTCCGGCTTTCACCGGGTCGTGATGCAAGGACATGATGTGGGAGCGGCTCAAAAGATGGTGTCGTCGTTAACATAGGCCGCGGCCGCAGCCGGCGCCATCCAGACCGGCGCTGCGCTGCTGATTAACCAAAGCGCCGCCGATTTCAAAGACTTATGCTGCATTGCACAGAATATGGCCAGATTTCGCCCGATTGATTACGGTGTGCGCCCCGTAACATCATGTGAAATCCACATAAATTTCAAAGCTTGCGAACTATCGCAAATCATATTGCAATGCACTATATCGGGCGTCCGGCTCTGTCGTGACCCTTGAAGGCGCGGCCGGGTGAATAGCGGAGCGCATGATGAACCTACGCGAGACTTTGGGGCAGAGGTTGGAGGTGGCTTTCGGCCGCCGTACCGGCGCTTGGCCGCCGCCGCGTCTGTCGCTGGCTTTGCAAGGCGGAGGCTCCTTCGGCGCCTTCACTTGGGGAGTGCTCGATCGCCTGCTCGAATCCGGCGATGTCGATTTCGACACGGTGAGCGGCACTTCGGCGGGCGCGTTCAATGCCGTGCTTTTGGCGGACGGCCTCGCGGCAGGCGGTCGTGACGCCGCGCGGGAGAAGCTCGCCCATTTCTGGGAGCGTCTGAGCCGCACTGCCGCTTTCGGCCCCTTCGGTTCCTCGGCGCATTTCGCGCCCGGCGGCGCCGCCGGCGCCATCTCGCTGTGGACGCGCCTGCTCTCGCCCTATCAGTTCAATCCGCTCGACCTGAACCCGCTGCGCACGATGCTGAACGAGGAAGTGGATTTCGAGCGGCTGCGGTTTTCCTCGCCGATCGGCCTGCTCATCGCCGCAACCCGCGTCGTTGACGGGCGTGCGCGCATGTTCAGCAATGCGGAAATCAATGCGGACGTAGTGCTCGCATCCGCCTGTCTGCCGCTCTACAGCCATGCCGTGACGATCGACAATGTCGCCTATTGGGACGGCGGCTATTCGGCGAACCCGCCGCTGCTCGATCTCGTCGCGGTCAGCCGCGCGCTCGATTTGCTGATCGTGCAGATCACGCCCGCGCTCAGCACAGAGACGCCGACGAGCGCGCAGGAGATCATGCGCCGGCTCGATCAGATCACCTTCAATTCCTCGCTCCAGGCGGAGCTGGCGAGCCTCGCGCGGCGCACTGACCGCAGCCGCCAGCTCTCCGGCCTGCTTTCGAGTGAGGGACGCAAGCTGCGCCGGCTCGCCATCCACCACATCTCCGCCGAGGAGGAATTCGCCGGCCTCTCCGACGCCAGCGCCAACAATCTCGATTGGAGCTTCCTCACGACGTTGCGCGACCACGGCCGCGCCGCCGCGAACACCTGGCTCGTGGGCAAAGCGGCCGCTCGTGAAGAGCCGCGGGCCATCGCGCCGCTCAAGGCCGCCATGACGATTTAAGCAGGCGAAAATCGCCAACCCGTACTATATGAAGCGCAAATCGAACGGCGAAGCTGCCCGCCGCAACGAAAGATGCGCATGCCACAAGACCTGCAAGACTTGGACGTTCTGCTTTTCATCGACGGCGCCTGGCGGCGCGGCGCCGGCGGGCGCACGCTTGATATCATCGATCCCGCGACCGAGGAGCTGATCGGCAAGGTCGCCCGTGCCGAGACTACCGATCTCGAGGCCGCGGCCGCGGCGGCCACGCGTGGCTTCGCGCTCTGGCGCGCCACATCGGCCTTCGAGCGTGGCAAGATCCTGCGCCGCGCGGCGGCGATGCTGCGCGAGCGGATCGAACCCATCGCGCAGATCATGACGCGCGAGCAGGGTAAGCCGGTCAAGGAAGCCAGGGTCGAAATCGCGGTCGCCGCCGATACGCTCGACTGGTTCGCGGAGGAGATGCGGCGCGCCTATGGCCGTGTCGTGCCGGCCCGTGCGCCGAACATCACCAATCTCGTGCTGAAAGAGCCGGTCGGCCCCGTCGCGGCCTTCACGCCGTGGAATTTCCCCATCAACCAGATCGCCCGCAAGCTCGGCGCCGCTCTCGCGGCCGGCTGTTCGATCATCGTCAAGGCGCCGGAGGAAGCCCCCGCCTCGCCCGCCGAGTTTGTCCGCGTGCTGGCCGAAGCCGGCGCCCCGCCCGGCGTTATCAATCTCGTCTTCGGCGTGCCGGCGGAAATCTCGGCCCATCTCATTCCGCATCCCGCGATCCGCAAAATCTCCTTCACCGGCTCGACCGCCGTGGGCAAGCAGCTCGCGGCGCTCGCCGGCGCGCATATGAAGCGCGCGACGATGGAGCTTGGCGGCCATGCACCGGCGATCGTCTTCGCCGACGCCGATCTCGATGTCGCGTTGCGGGTGCTGCTCGCGCGCAAGTTCCGCAACGCCGGCCAGGCTTGCACCGCGCCGACGCGCTTTCTCGTTCAGCGCGACGTCTATCCACAATTTCTCGCCCGCTTCGTCGCGGCCGCCGAGGCGCTTAGGATCGGCAGCGGCTTCGATCCCGCAACGGATATCGGCCCGCTCGCCAATCCGCGGCGCCTGACGGCGCTGCAAACCCTTGTCGAGGACGCGGTCGAGAAGGGCGCCAAGCTCGTGACTGGCGGCACGCGCCGCGGCAGCAAGGGCTATTACTTCGCGCCGACCGTGCTGGCGCATGTACCGACAAGCGCGCGGGCGATGAACGAGGAGCCCTTCGGGCCGATCGCGCTCGTCAACTCCTTCGACACGCTTGACGACGCCGTCGCGGAAGCCAACAGGCTGGCCTATGGCCTCGCCTCCTACGCCTTCACCGCCTCGACCGCGACCGCCGACGCGCTGGCGCAGAGGATCGAGGCCGGCATGGTGGCGATCAACGATTCGCATCTGAGTTCGCCGGAGCTGCCGATCGGCGGCGTCAAGGACAGCGGCTATGGCAGCGAGGGCGGCCCGGAAGCGGTCGAAGCCTATCTCGTCACCAAGCTCGTGACCCAGGCCGCAGGCTAGAGTCCGCTCGCCGAACTCATTGCCGCACGAAGTCGAGAATCCCGCTCGTATAATGTTCGTCGACTTCCGAGATCGGCTGGCCGTCGCCGGAATAGACCAGCGCATGATGCTCGAACAGCACCGGCGGAATCGACAGGCTGGCGCCGGGATGATCGGCGGGCGGTGGCGCAAGCTCCCAGCCTTCCGGCAGCGGATGCCAAAGCACGCTGACGCCGAACGTCTCGCGGCGCGGATGCAAAGCCTGGATCGCGCGGCCAAACGGAACGTCGCTCGTCTCCAGCGCCTTCTCCATTGCCGGTTGCAAGCGGCTCGGCACATACCAATTGTCGGCCTGCGACAGGACATGATCGCCGCAGGTGAGATCGACGCGCCGGTAGATGACCGGCTCACTCGCGCCGATGCCGAGACGCGCGCGCTGCTCCGGCGTGACGGGCTTGTGCACATCACGGCGCAGCCGCGCATGCAGCTTCACCTGCGCGGCCATGTGATGCGCGCCGCACCAGGTTTCGAGCGTTTTGGTCGCGCTGTTCGAGGCGAGCAAATTCGCGTTCAAGGTCTCGAGCAGCGCCCAGGCCTCGAGCCGGTCGCGATATGTATCCGGCCACGCTGAGGACGCCTGCGCCGGCTTGCCGAGGGCGATCAGCCCCAGAGTCGCGAACAGTGAAGCCTTTATTCTCATGCCCCGGCTTTTACTCCAGCTTTTCGAAATCCCGCAATTTCGGGAACAATCGCATCCAGAGCAGCGCGATGGCAATCGACGCGACGCCGCCGATCGTGGCCGCCGGCACCGCGCCGAACAGTGCCGCGGTGATGCCGCTCTCGAATTCACCCAGTTGATTTGACGCATTGATGAACAGGAAATTGACTGCCCCGACCCGGCCGCGCATGTCGTCCGGCGTCGCGATCTGTACCAGCGACACGCGGATCACCATGCTGACTGTATCGGCGGCACCAGTGATCGCCAGCATGAGCATCGAGAGCCAGAGCCAATGCGACAGCGCGAAGCCCACCGTCGCGACGCCGAAGATGATGACCGCCTGGAACATCCGCATCCCGACGCGGGCCTTGATCGCATGCCGCGCCAGAAGCCCCGCCATGAGCAGCGCGCCGACCGCAGGAGCGCCGCGCAGCACGCCAAGCCCCCAGGGGCCCGTGTGTAGAATATCCCGCGCATAGATCGGCAGCAGCGCCGTGCCGCCACCGAAGAGAACGGCGAACAGATCGAGCGAGATGGTGCCGAGGATCGCCTCGTTCTTGCGGACGAACCGGACGCCATCAAACAGGCTTGAGAGGCTGAGCGGCGCCCGGGCCTCGACCGGCCGGTCGAGCCTGATCGCAGCGTTGAACACGGAAGCCGCCAGCCAGAAAGCGGCCGGCACCGCATAAGCGAGGGTCGGCGAGACGGCGTAGAGAACGCCGCCGAGCGCCGGGCCGCCGATCGAGGCGACCTGCAAGGCGCCGGTCGCCAGCGCCGCGCCCTTCTGCAGCATCCCCTCGGGCGTCACACCCGGCAGCAGCGCCGCGGTCGCCGGGCTGTCGAAAGCGCCGCAAACACCCAGCACGCCGACGACCGCATAAATCTCCGGCAGGGTGAGCCAGCCGCCATGAGTGCCTAAGGCCAAATAGGCGGCGGCCAGCCCATCGATGGTCTGGCAGACCTGCGCGACGCGCTTGCGGTTATAGCGGTCGGCCGCATGGCCGGCGATGAACGTCAGCAGTGCCGTCGGCGCGAATTGCGCGAGCCCGACCATGCCGAGATCGAAGGCGCTGCCGGTCATGACATAGACTTGCCAGCCGACCGCCACCGCCGCCACCTGCGAGGCGAAACGAGCGAGGCCGCGGGCACAAAAATAGTAAAGAAACGGCCGATGGCGCAGCAGGCCGCCGGCAGCGTTGAAGGGAATAGACGTCATCACGCCGCTTATAGCGGCTCAAGGAAAAACCGAAAGCGATGGGCGGCTCAGTAGTTCTGGCGGAAATAAGGATGGCTGCGTATCCGGATCAGGACGATGGGAAAGGCCATCAGCAGCGCGCCCAGGCCGAAAGAGATGACCGCGGCGCCGGTGTCGAGAAGCCCGTCCACCGCGGCGCCGAGATAGCAGCCGAGGCCGACCGGATAGAACAAAATGACCGCAGTAAAGAGCCCCGGAGAAAACCGTCCTTTCGTCCACGCAAATGGCAGAACGTGAAAAAACGTCGCGTTGATCAGCATGAGCGCTGGAAAGGTCAGGGCCAGCGCCGGCTGGGCAGAGGCGATATGCGCGGCGACAAAGCCGAGAACGACGACGATCGCATTGGTGACGTAGAAATCGCCCCATTCGACCGGAAGGCCGATAACGTTGCGCGCCCAATCGCGCCAATCGAGCTGATATTCCTCCAGCATGTGCAGAGCATAGCTGGCCGTCGCGACCCAGATCCAGGCGCTGAGCGTCATAATCCCCCTCAGAAACTTAAGCGATGATATCGACCCCGCCGGTCGCCAGCCGATAGATGCCGCCGGCGATTGCAAGGCTCTTGTCGGCGACGGCGGCGCTGAGGATCGGGGTCGCGGCTTTCAACGCGGCGACATTCTGGCGAACGTTTTCCACGGTCGCGTTTTCGAGAAGGTCGCCGGGACGATCGAGGACAGCCTTCACGGCGGGCGCCAGAGCCGTCGTCAAATCCTGAATGTGGCCGGGGAAGGAAGCTCCATCCTTCACTGCAGAAATCGCCGCCTTGACCGCGCCGCATGCTTCATGCCCGAGCACAAGAATCAGCGGCGTCTTCAACACAGCGACGGCATATTCGAAGCTCGCGAGATTGTCGGTGTTGATGAAATTTCCGGCGACGCGGACGACGAAGAGATCGCCGCGCGAGGTGTCGAAGGCATATTCCGGCGCGACGCGCGAGTCGGCGCAACTGAGTATGCTCGCAAAGGGATTCTGGCCGCCTACAAGCGCTTCGCGCTCGGCGATAAAATCATGCCGCTTGGCGACGCCCTCGACATAACGCTTGTTGCCCGCCTGGAGCCGCTCCAGCGCCTCGGCCGGCGGGATGACATTTTGCGGTTTGGGCGGCGGGGCGTCTTCCGCTGCAAACGCCGGCAGCCCGAACATTGCCGCTGCGCCAAGGCCAAGCGCGAGAACATCGCGGCGCGGCAACGCCAACCCATGATGCAACGAGGGAAGTCCGCATGCTGTGCACATCGTCAACCTCCAGCCGCGCCGGATTCTAGCATCCGCGCAGCCGCAGGCGTCAAGGCCGGCAGGCCACCGCGAGATTTGACACAACGAATATATTTCGATATTCGTCGAAATATGGAAACGTTAGACGCCGTTACAGCGTTGGCAGCGCTTGCGCAGGAAAGCCGCCTCCAGGTGTTTCGCCTGCTGGTGCAGGCGGGGCCGCAGGGCATGCAGGCTGGCGAGCTTGCGGGCGCGCTTGGCGCCGCGCCGAATACCCTCACCTTTCATTTCGACAGGCTGCGCATGGCCGGGCTTGTCACCGTGCGGCGGGAAGGTCGCGCAATGATCTACAGCGCGCAGTTTCCAACAATGAACGCGCTCATCGCCTATCTCACCGAGAACTGTTGCGGTGGCGCCGCCTGCACGCCGGAGCAGACCTGCAAACCCGCGCGCGGCAAGCAGGCCAAAAAACTGGGCCAAGATCTCCGCCTGAAGGAGCCAACATGAAGCGGATGCATGTTCATGTCGCCGTCGACAACCTGGAAAGGTCGATCGGCTTTTATTCCGCGCTCTTCGATGCCCCGCCGGCCGTCATCAAGCCGGATTACGCCAAATGGATGCTCGACGATCCGCGCGTGAATTTTGCGATTTCGACACGCGGCCGGAAGCTGGGATTGGACCACCTCGGGATTCAGGTCGAGAACAAGGACAAATTGCAAGACGTCTATGCACGGCTGCACAGGGCGGACGGCGACGTCATCGAACAGGGACAGACGGCCTGCTGCTATGCCAAATCCGAAAAATCCTGGATCGAGGATCCTTCCGGCATCGCCTGGGAAGCCTTTCTCACGACAGGTGAGAACATTGATTATGGCGACGGCACGGGCGAGCGCGTCGCCCGCGTCGCGCGTGAAAAATCCTGCTGCGCACCACCGGCCGCGGCGAAAGCGGATGCCTGTTGCAATACGCGAGCCAAATCATGAGCACGCGCGCCCTCAACGTTCTGTTTCTCTGCACCGGCAATTCGGCCCGCTCGATCATCGCCGAAGTAATCCTCAACCACATTGGCGCCGGGAAATTTCGCGCCTTCAGCGCCGGCAGCCATCCCAAGGGCGAGGTCAATCCGAACACCCTGGCGCTCCTTAAAAACCTCGGCCACGACATTTCGTCGTTGCGCTCGAAATCGTGGGACGAATTCGCCGCGCCGGGCAGTCCCGTTTTCGATTTCGTCTTCACGGTTTGCGACAATGCCGCAGGCGAAGCCTGCCCTCTCTGGCCCGGCCATCCGGTGACCGCGCATTGGGGCATACCCGACCCCGCCGAGGCGAGAGGAACGGCCGCCGAAATCGCCTTCGCCTTCAACGAAGCCTATCGGATGCTTCACCGGCGCATCGAGCTTTTTACGTTGCTGCCTTTCCCCGCGCTCGACGAATTCAGTCTGCGAACGAAGCTGAGAGAGATCGGCCGGGACGGCGTCCCACCGCCAGCCCACGAAGATGCATCAGACTTCGCGCAGGAGTAATGGCAATGTCCGGCTTCGACCGCTATCTGACTCTCTGGGTCGCGCTGTGCATCGTAGGAGGAATCGCTCTCGGCCATGCCGCGCCGGGCGCCTTCCATGTCATCGGCGCGATGGAGCTTGGCGGGATCAATCTCATCGTCGCCCTGCTCATCTGGCTGATGATCATTCCAATGCTGGCCAGAATCGATTTCGCGGCGCTCGGCCAAGTGCGCCGTCACTGGCGCGGCATCGGCGTGACGCTCTTCATCAACTGGGCCGTAAAGCCTTTCTCGATGGCCGCACTCGGCTGGCTGTTTGTTGGCCTGCTGTTCCGGCCGCTGCTGCCGGCGGCGCAAATCGATTCCTATATCGCCGGCCTCATTCTGCTGGCGGCGGCGCCCTGCACCGCCATGGTCTTCGTCTGGTCGAACCTCGCCAAGGGCGAACCGCATTTCACGCTGAGCCAGGTCGCGCTCAACGATGCGATCATGGTGTTCGCCTTCGCGCCAATCGTTGGCTTGCTGCTGGGTCTTTCGGCCATCGCCGTGCCGTGGCAAACGCTTGCGACCTCCGTCGCGCTTTACATCGTCATCCCGGTCTTCGTCGCACAATTCGTGCGCCGACTCCTGCTCGCGCGGGGCGGAGCGCTCGCACTCGCCAACCTGTTGGCGCATCTGCATCCCATATCGCTCGCGGCACTGTTGGCCACACTTGTCCTGCTCTTCGGCTTTCAGGGCGACGCCATCGTCGCGAAGCCGTTCGTCATCGCGCTCCTCGCGGTACCGATCCTGATACAGGTCTATCTCAACGCCGGCCTCGCCTACCTCCTCAACCGGCTTCTCGGCGAGCAATATTGCGTGGCCGGTCCCTCGGCGCTCATCGGCGCGTCAAATTTCTTTGAGCTTGCCGTCGCGACAGCAATCGGCCTCTTCGGCTTCGATTCGGGCGCGGCGCTGGCAACGGTAGTCGGCGTGCTGGTCGAAGTGCCCGTCATGCTCTCGGTCGTCGCAATCCTGAAGCGCTCCCAGGGCTGGTACGAGCGCGCGGTAACACCTCCGTCAATCGCGCGTCATACGCGCGAACCTGCCTGACAAGCAGATCCGGCTAATTCGCAAACCTGAAATGCAACACGTCGCCGTCGGCGACGACATAGTCCTTGCCTTCCAAGCGAAATTTGCCCGCCTCGCGCGCCCCGGCCTCGCCGTTCGATGCAACATAATCGTCGAAGGCAATCGTCTCGGCGCGGATGAAGCCCTTCTCGAAATCGGTATGGATCACGGCCGCCGCCTGCGGCGCCCGTGTGCCGACCGGGATCGTCCACGCCCGCGTTTCCTTCGGGCCGACGGTGAAGTAGGTGATGAGGTGCAGCAACGCGTAGCCGGCGCGGATGACGCGGTTGAGCCCCGGCTCCTCAAGCCCGACGGCGGCGAGATAATCCTTCTGCTCTTCCGCCGGGAGCAGCGCGATCTCGCTCTCGATCGCCGCAGCGACGACGACCGCCCCGGCACCTTCCTCCGCCGCACGGGCCTTCACCTGTTCCGAATAGGCATTGCCCTTGTCAGCCGAAGCTTCCTCGACATTGCAGACATAGAGGACAGGCTTGGCGCTGAGCAGGCCGAGCATGTCGAAGGCTTTCCGCTCCTCCGGCTTGATCGCGGCGAGCCGCGCCGGTCTGCCCTCGCGCAGCAAGGCGAGGCAGCGGGAGACGAGATCGAAACTCTCCTTCGCGTCCTTGTCGCCGCCCTTGGCTTTCTTCTCGAGCGCCGGGGCGCGCTTTTCGAGGCTGTCGAGATCGGCGAGCATCAGCTCGGTCTCGATGGTTTCGATATCGTCGAGCGGGGCGATCTTGCCCGCGACATGGGTGATGTCGTCATCCTCGAAACAGCGCACGACATGGGCGATGGCATCGCATTCGCGGATGTTGGCGAGGAACTGGTTGCCGAGCCCTTCACCCTTCGAGGCGCCGCGCACGAGCCCGGCAATATCGACGAAGGTGAGCCGCGTCGGGATGATCTCCTTGGAGCCGGCGATCTTCGCCAAAACCTCAAGCCGCGGATCGGGCACCGCCACATCGCCGACATTCGGCTCGATCGTGCAGAAGGGATAATTCGCCGCCTGCGCCGCCGCCGTCTGCGTCAAGGCGTTGAAAAGCGTCGATTTGCCGACATTCGGCAGACCGACGATGCCGCATTTGAAACCCATGAATATCTCACCATCGTCATGGCCGGCATAGCCCGTCGAAGACGGGCGTCCGACCGAACGCCCTTTGTCCCGGCCATCCACGCGATTCAATTGCCAATGACGGATGGGCCACGGGCCAAAATTCCGGTCGTGCCTTCAGATTGAATCGCGCGCCTTCAATGGCACGGCGTGGATGGCCGGGACAAGCCCGGCCATGACACCAACAGGGACCGTCACTCTGCCGCTGCGCTGCTGCCGCTGAGCGCGTGCGCGCCGGTCTCGAATTGCAGCCGTGCGAGGCGGGCATAGAGCCCATCCCTGGCGACGAGCGAGGCGTGCGTCCCCTCCTCGACGATGCGGCCCGCGTCCAGAACGAGAATCCGGTCGGCCGAGAGAACCGTCGCCAGCCGGTGGGCGATGACCAGCGTGGTGCGGCCGGCCTTCAACTCCTTCAGCGCCGCCTGGACGAGCCCTTCGCTCGACGCATCGAGCGCCGAGGTCGCCTCGTCGAGCAGCAGGACGGGAGCCTCGCGCAGAATGGCACGGGCGATCGCGAGCCGCTGCCGCTCGCCGCCGGAGAGGGTGACGCCGCGCTCGCCGATCTTCATTGCATAGCCTTGCGCCGTCGCGGTGATGAAACCCTGCGCCGCGGCCTTTCGCGCTGCATCCTCCACCGCCGCCTCGCTCGCCCCCGGCGCGCCGTAGCGGATATTGTCGGCGAAGCTCGCCGCGAAAATCACCGGCTCCTGCGGCACGAGCGAGATGCGCTTGCGCAGCTCCGCCGGGTCCGCCGTCTTGATATCGACGCCATCGAATTCGATCCGGCCGCCGAGCGGATCGTAGAAACGCAGCAGAAGCTGGAAGATCGTCGACTTGCCGGCGCCGCTGGGGCCGACGATGGCAACGGTTTCGCCCGGCGCGACCTTGAACGAGAGATCGTGCAGCGCGGCGGCGTCCGGCCGGCTCGGATAGGCGAAATTGACATGATCGAACACGATCGCCCCACGCGGCGGCGTCGGCAGCGGAACGGGCGGCTGCGGCGTGACGATCCTGGACTTGATCGCCAAAATCTCGCCGATACGACCGGCTGCACCGGCCGCGGCGGAAACTTCGCTCCACACCTGGCTCAACTCGCCGAGGGCGCCGGCAGCGAGCACGGCATAGAGCACGAATTGCGACAGCAGGCCGCCACTGATGCGCCCTGCGAGCACATCCTGCGCGCCAAGCCAGAGGACCACGACGACGCTGGCAAAGGCGAGAAAGATGGCGATTGCCGTGACGACGGCGCGGGCCAGCGTGGCGACCCGTGCGGCGTCATAGGATTCCTCCACCGCCGCGTCGAAATGCGCATTGGTCGCCGCCTCCGCACCAAAGGCTTGCATGACGCGCACCGCGCCGAGATTCTCGGAGGCATAAGCGCTGGCCTCGGCAAGCGTGTCCTGCGCGGCGCGCGAGCGCTTCCTCACCGCGCGCCCGGCAGCATAGAGCGGCAGGACGATGAGCGGGATGGCGATCAGCACGAAGGCCGAGAGCTTGGGGCTGGTATAGATCATCAGCCCGACGGCGCCGATGAACATGAAGAAATTGCGCAGCGCGATCGAGGCCGAGGCGCCGAAGGTCGATTTCAACTGCGTCGTATCGGCGGTGAGGCGCGAGACGAGTTCGCCGACACGCGCGCCGTCGAAGAAGCTGGCATCGAGACTCGAGAGATGCCGGAACACCGCCGCGCGCAGATCCGCGACGACGCGCTCGCCCAGCGTCATGACGAGGTAGTAGCGCCCGCCCGAGGCCAGCGCGAGCACGCCGACGACAAGGACCATCGCACCGAAATAGCGGTTAACCGTACCGGCGCTCTGCGTCGAAAAGCCGTCGTCGATCATCAGCCGCACGGCGACCGGCACAACCAGCGTCGCCGCGGCGGCGATCGTCAGCGCCACCAGCGCGGCGGCGACCCGGCCCTTATAGCGGGCGACATAGGGAGCCAGCGCCAGCAAGAATTTTGGGGAGTTGCGCTGTTTCGCGCCGTCGGCGTCGTCGGCGATCAGGGGGGCATCGGATGACATTGGAACGCCTTTAAACTGGAACGGGCAATATGACCAGAAAATCGTACTCTTTCAGGGCTCCGGCGGCGAGACGGCGCCAGGCGGACGACACGGCGGCCGAGGGTTGCTCTCGGCGCGAAGGGAATGCTAAGGCCCCTGCACCTTGCGGGAAAGCTTGAGGATTTAGGGTGGCGGGAGATAAAATCCTGGTGACGGGAGCTTCCGGCTTCGTCGGCGCCGCCGTCGCCCGCGCCGCGCTCGCAGCGGGCTTCGGGGTCCGCGCCCTCGTGCGCGCCAGCAGCCGGCGACAAAATCTCGCCGATCTTAACGTCGAACTGGCCGAAGGCGATATGCGCGACCCGGAGGCGGTCGCGCGCGCCATGGCCGGCGTTAAACATCTTTTCCATGTCGCGGCCGATTACCGGCTCTGGGCGCCGGACCCGGAAGAAATCCTGCGCACCAATTGCGACGGCACGCGCAATCTGATGCGCGCAGCCTTAAAGGCCGGCGTCGAGCGGGTCGTCTACACCAGTTCCGTCGCGACCATCGCCATCCCCGCCGACGGCACGCCCGGCGACGAAACGCGCTCGCTGGCGCTCGACAAAGCCATCGGCGCCTACAAGCGCAGCAAGGTCGCGGCCGAGCTGATCGTCAAGGAGATGATCGCCGGCGAAGGGTTGCCCGCGGTCATCGTGCATCCCTCGACACCCATCGGCCCGCGCGATGTGAAGCCAACGCCGACGGGCCGCATCATCGTCGAGGCGGCGATGGGCCGCATGCCGGGCTACGTCGATACCGGGCTCAACCTTGTCCATGTCGACGATGTCGCCGCGGGTCATCTGGCGGCCCTCGAAAAAGGCAAGATCGGCGCGCAATATATCCTCGGCGGCGAGAACGTCCTGCTCTCGAAAATGCTGGCCGATATCGCGGCCTTGACCGGCCGCCGCCCGCCAAAGATAAATGTGCCACGCCGGCTGCTGTTCCCGCTCGCCGCTCTGGTCGAGGCGCAGGCGCGGTTCACCGGCCGCGAGCCATTCCTGACCCTCGACGGGTTGCGCATGGCGAAATATCGGATGTTCTTCTCGTCCGCCAAGGCGGAGCGTGATTTGGCCTACCGGCCACGGCCCTATAAACAGGGGCTCGAAGATGCTCTCTCCTGGTTCGGCGCCCACGGTTATCTGAAATGAGCGACGCGATTCTACAGCCTGCAACGAAGACCCATCGCGACGAGAATTTTCCCGTCGCCTCGGCGCTCATCGCGCGGGCGCACCGGCCTGTCGTGCTCGCGTTCTACAATTTCGTCCGCGCCGCCGACGATATCGCCGACAGCCCGGAGCTGAGCCCCGACGAAAAGATCGCTCGGCTCGACCGTTTCGAGGCGGCGCTGCTCGGGCGCGACGACAGCGTCGAGGTCGCGAGGCCATTGCGCGAGGCGCTGGCGGCGCGCAAGCTCCCGGCACGCCATGCGCTCGACCTGCTCTATGCTTTCCGCATGGACGCGACCAAGACGCGCTACGCCAATTTCGACGAGCTGATGCATTATTGCGCCTATTCGGCCGCCCCGGTCGGCCGTTTCGTGCTCGACGTGCATGGCGAAAGCGAATCGACATGGCCCGCCAACGACGCCCTCTGCTCGGCCTTGCAGATCATCAACCACACGCAGGATTGCGGCGCGGATTATCGCAACCTCGACCGCGTCTATATTCCGCAGGATGCGCTAGCCAAATATGGCACCGATGTCGCGGCGCTCGGCGCAGACAAGGCGACGCCCGCCCTGCTCGCTTGCCTGCATGAACTCTCGGCGCGCACGGAAAAGCTCGTCGCCGAAGGCCGTACCTTGTCACCGCAGGTGAAGGATTGGCGGCTGTCGCTCGAAACAGCGGTGATCGGACGCCTCGCACAGACGCTTGTGACCCTTTTGCAAAAGCGCGATCCACTGAGCCAGAACGTGCATCTGAACAAGCCTGAATTCCTCGCCTGGACTCTCGCCGGCGTCGGCGATGGTTTCGTCGGCCGCATCAAGGGCGCGCCCGCCGCAGCCGCGACGCAAGCGAGGCGCGCGTGAGCGTCGCCGAAGCGTCGCCGCCCGCAACCGCGCAGACCCGCGCGAGCGGCAGTTCGTTCTATGCGGCGATGCGCATCCTGCCCCGCGCGCAGCGCGATGGGATGTTCGAGATTTATTCGTTCTGCCGCCTCGTCGACGACATTGCCGATGACGGCGGCCCGCAGGGTCTGCGCTTCCAGCAATTGGAGCAATGGCGGCAGGACATCAATGCGCTGATCGCCGGCAAAATTCCCGGTCCGCAATTCACCGGACTCGCCAAGGCGATCAAGCAATTCAATCTGCAGAAGCAGGATTTCTTTGCCGTGATCGACGGCATGGAAATGGATGTGCGGGAAAATATTCAGGCACCGGACTGGCAGACGCTCGATCTTTATTGCGACCGCGTCGCGAGCGCCGTCGGGCGCCTCTGCGTGCGCGTCTTCGGCATGCCGGAGGCGGAAGGCGCGGCGCTTGCGCATCATCTCGGCCGCGCGCTGCAGCTCACCAATATTCTGCGCGATCTCGACGAGGACGCCGCGATCGACCGGCTCTATCTACCGCATGAAACGCTCCTCGCCGCCGGCATTGAAAGCACCGACCCTGAAACGGTCGTCGCCCATCCCAATCTCGCCGCCGCCTGCGCCCCCGTGATCGCCCGCGCCAAGGCGCATTTCGCCGAGGCGGCCGCGATCATGAAGCGCTGCCCCCGGGCAAGCGTGAAATCGCCGCGTTTGATGTACGAAGCCTATCAGATCATCTTCGCCACGCTGCTGGCGCGCGGCTTCGCGCCGCCGCGCACCAAGATCCGGTTGCCGAAGCATCAATTGCTGCTCGTCCTGCTGCGTTACGGCCTGTTCTGATGTCCCGCGTTCATATTGTCGGCGCCGGCCTGGCCGGCCTCGCCGCGGCCCTGCGACTGGCGGACGGGGCGCGCGAGATCATCATCCACGAATCCGCGACGCATGCGGGCGGGCGCTGCCGCTCCTATTTCGACACGACCCTCGGAATGGAGATCGACAACGGCAACCATCTTCTGCTCTCCGGCAACCATGCGGCGCAACGCTTCCTGCGCCTCGTCGGCAGCGCGGATCAGCTTGTCGGCCCGAAGCAGGCCGAATTCGCCTTCGTCGATCTCGCCACGGCCGAACACTGGACCCTGAAGCCGAGCGATGGCGCGATCCCGTGGTGGGTTTTTCAGAAGAACCGGCGCGTGCCGGGCACCGGGCCGCTCGATTATTTCAGCGTCCTGCCACTGCTGACCGCCGGCAAGCGCGCGACGCTGAAGGACGCAATGGCTTGCAAGGGCCTACTGTGGGAGCGGCTGTGGCATCCGTTCTTCCTCGCCGCGCTCAATACCCAGCCCGAGGAAGGCGCGGCCTCGCTCGCCGCCCAGCTCCTGCGCGAAACACTGATGAAAGGCGGCCAGGCCTGCCGCCCGCTCGTGGCGGCGCACGGCCTTTCCACCGCTTTCATCGACCCCGCCCTGCGTCATCTTGAAACAAAGGGTGTCGAAATCCGCTTCGAGCGGCGGCTGTCCGCCATCGCCACGGAGGCAAACCGCGTCAGCGGCCTCATCTTCGGCGGCGAGAGCATCGCGTTGGGGCCGGACGACCGCGCCATCCTCGCCGTTCCCGCGCCGGTCGCTGCCGCTCTTTTGCCAGCTTTGCCTACGCCGCAATCGTTTCGCGCAATTGTGAACGCCCATTACAAGGTCGATCCACCCCCCGGCCTGCCGCCCATTCTCGGCATCGTGAACGGGACGATGGAATGGCTTTTTGCCTTCCCCGGCCGGCTTTCGGTGACGATCAGCGGCGCCGACCGCCTCATCGCCACGCCCCGGGAGGAGCTTGCGGCCAAAATCTGGTCCGAAATCCAGTTGGTTACGGAGGTTGCGTCGCCGCTGCCCGCATGGCAGATCATTAAGGAAAAGCGCGCGACCTTTGCGGCGACCCCCTCGGAAGAGGCGCGGCGCCCAAATACGCGGAGCACTTTGTCCAATCTTCTGCTTGCGGGGGATTGGACGAATACGGGGGTTCCAGCAACGATCGAAGGAGCCATCCGTTCCGGCTTCTCAGCGGCCGACGCCCTTCTGGCAGACGGCTGACGTTGATTTGACTGAAGGGGATTGATCGGACGTGAGCTTGGATACGTTTGCCGGCAGTAATTTGCGGGCGCGCACGCTCCCGGAAGTCGATGCGGCGGTGACGTCCGGCGTCAAGGCGTTGCTCGATGTTCAGCGCGACGACGGTCACTTCGTCTTTGAACTCGAGGCGGACGCGACGATCACGGCGGAATATATCCTTTTTCGTCATCAGATCGGTGAGCCGCCGTCGCCCGAGGTCGAGGCCAAGGTCGGTAATTATCTGCGCCGCAAGCAGGCCGACAACGGCGGCTGGCCGCTGTTTCACGGTGGCCCGCTCGATGTGAGCGCCAGCGTCAAAGCCTATTTCGCGCTCAAAATGATCGGCGACTCGATCGACGCGCCGCATATGAAGCGGGCGCGCGAGGCGATCCTCGCGCACGGCGGCGCGGCGCAGTCGAACGTCTTCACCCGCGGCATGCTGGCGCAATATGGCATCGTCCCACGGCGCGCGGTGCCGGTGGTGCCGGTCGAACTCATGCTGCTGCCGGAGTGGTTCCCGTTCCATATCTGGAAGATTTCCTATTGGGCGCGTACCGTTCTCGTGCCGCTGAGCGTGTTGACGAGCCTGCGCGCCACGGCGCGCAATCCGCGCAATATCCGCCTCGACGAACTCTTCATCGAGCCGCCGGAAAAGGTGCGGCGCTGGGCGCGCGCCAAACACCAGCGCTTTCCCTGGACCGTGCTGTTCGATTGGATCGACAAGCTTCTGCGCTTTGCCGAACCTTACTTTCCTCAGGGACCCCGCAAGCGCGCCGTCGACAAGGCCGTCGCCTTCGTCACGGAACGTATCAACGGCACCGACGGGCTCGGCGCGATCTGGCCGGCCATCGTCAATTCGGTGCTTGTCTACGATCTGCTCGGCTATCCGAAGGACGATCCGAACGTCGTCTCCGCGCGCGCCGCCATCGAGAAGCTCGGCGTCTTCAAGGAAGACGAGATCTATTTCCAGCCGTGCCTCTCGCCGGTGTGGGACACGGCGCTGTCGCTGCACACGCTGATGGAGGCCGGCGGCGCCGAGGTCGCAAAGCCGATCGGCAAGGCCCTCGACTGGCTCAAGCCTCTGCAAGTACTTGATATAGCTGGAGACTGGGCGGCGATCCGGCCCAAGACGCGGCCGGGGGGCTGGGCTTTCCAATATGCCAACGCCTATTATCCCGATCTCGACGACACGGCGGCCGTGGTGCTGGCCATGGATCGTGCCCGCAGCAACAGCCTGGCGCCCGCCGGCGCCTATGACGAGTCGATTGCTCGCGGCCTCGAATGGATCGAAGGGATGCAAAGCAAGAACGGCGGCTTTGGCGCCTTCGACGCGGACAATACTTATTATTACTTGAACTATATTCCTTTCGCCGACCATGGCGCGCTGCTCGATCCGCCCACGGCCGACGTTTCGGCACGCTGCGTCTCGATGATGGCGCAGCTTGGCCAGACGCGCGAAAACAACCCGCAGTTCGCCCGGGCCGTCGATTACCTGCTAAAAGAGCAGGAAGCGGACGGCAGTTGGTTCGGCCGCTGGGGCGTCAATTATATCTACGGCACATGGTCGGTGCTCTCGGCGCTCAATGCCGCCGGGATCGACCATTCCGACCCGGCCTTCAAGAAAGCTGTCGCGTGGCTGAAGCGGATTCAGAACGGGGATGGCGGATGGGGCGAAGATTGTGCAAGCTACAAGTTAGAGTACACGGGCTATGAGAAAGCCCCGAGTACAGCGTCGCAAACGGCATGGGCGTTGCTTGGCCTGATGGCGGCTGGTGAAGTTGACGAACCCGCAGTGGCGCGAGGGATCCGCTATCTGCTGGCTGCACAAGAGGGGGGCGGGTCTTGGCAGGAAGAGAATTTTACCGGTACGGGTTTTCCAAGGGTGTTTTACCTGCGCTACCACGGTTACGCGAAATTCTTTCCGCTTTGGGCGGTAGCGCGCTTCCGCAACCTGAAGCGCGCGAACCACAACACCGTGCTGGCCGGCATCTAGATCGCCGCACCGTCCTTGCCATCACCGGCATGAAGGCCGAGGCGCGGATTGCCGCCGGCGCTGGCGTCTCGGTGATCGCCAGCGGCGGCCGCAAGGAAAATCTCGAATTGGCGCTCGATGATGTCTTCGAAGCCCATGTCGGCGCTGTCCTGAGCTTCGGAATCGCCGGGGGCCTCGCGCCGGGGCTGCGGCCCGGCACCGTCCTCATCGCCCGCTCCATCGTCGCGGAAGACGGCGAACAATTCGAATGTGATCGCGCCTGGTCGCAGCGGCTTGCAGCGGCTCTCGGCGGCGCCCCGATCGTCGATATGGCCGGCATCGACCGCCCGGTCACGACTCCGGCGGACAAACGCGCTCTGCATCTTTCAACGCGCGCGGCGGTGGCAGACATGGAATCGCATATCGCGGCACGCTTCGCCGCCGCCCGCAACCTGCCCTTCGCGGCTTTTCGCGTGGTTGCCGATCCGGCCGAACGGCATGTGCCCCCGGCGGCGCTCGCCGGCATCAGCCCAACGGGCGGCGTCGCGGCCGGCCCTGTCCTGCGCGCGCTCGCGCGGGCGCCAGGCCAGATCCCGCATCTGGTGAAAACGGCGTTCGATGCGAACGCCGCGTTCGTCTCGCTATTCCGCAGCCGACAGATGACTAGTGTTGGGGGCTTCGGCTTCTTTGATTTCAGCGAGCTTGTTCTGGACGTGCCGCGAGAAGACGTAATCGGCGGGTCTTTGCCGGTCTAGCGGGATATCCTTCGCCATCGCGCCGTCAGTGCGGATGCCCGCGATGGCGACCTTCAGCACTTCCCACGGCTTGGAGAAGGATTCATTGACGGCACTCGCCTCGAAGCCGCAATGGACCATGCAGTCGGCGCACTTCTCGTACTTGCCGACACCGTAGGAATCCCAGTTCGTCTCTTCCATCAGTTCGGCGAAAGTCTTGGCGTAGCCCTCGCCCAGCAGATAGCAGGGCCGCTGCCAGCCGAAGACCGTGCGCGTCGGGTTGCCCCAGGGGGTGCACTCATAGGTGCGGTTGCCGGCGAGATAATCGAGGAAGAGGCCGGACTGGAAGAAGGGCCACTTCTTGCCGCCCTGCCCGCGCTTGAAAATATCGCGGAACAATTGCTTGGTCTTGGCGCGGTTGAGGAAGTGCTGCTGATCGGGCGCGCGCTCATAGGCATAGCCCGGCGACACGGTGGCGCCCTCGATGCCGAAGCCCTTCACATCGTCGAGAAACTTGGCGACACGCTCCGGATCGGCGTCGTTGAACAGGGTGCAATTGATGGTGACGCGAAAGCCCTTCGACTTGGCGAGCTTCAGGGCCGCGACGGCACGGTCATAGACGCCCTTCTGGCAGACCGATTTGTCGTGCATCTCCTGGTCGCCGTCGAGATGGATCGACCAGTTGAAGCGCCGGTGCGGCTTGAACTTGCTGATCTGCTTTTCGAGCAGCAGGGCATTGGTGCAGACGGTGATGTATTTGCCGCGGGCGATGCCGCCTTCGACGATCTGCGGCAGCTCCTTATGCAGCAAAGGCTCGCCGCCGGCGATCACGACGACCGGCGCACCGCATTCGTCCATCGCATGCAGACATTCATCGAGCGGCAGTCGCTGATTGAGGATCGGATCGGGATAGTCGATCTTGCCGCAGCCGGCGCAGGCGAGATTGCAGCGGAACAAGGGTTCCAACATGAGGACCAGCGGAAACCGCCGCTTGCCTTGAACCTTCTGGCGAAGAACGTAGCCGCCGATTTGCACTGCCTGCAGGACTGGAATAGCCATCTAGTGCCGGCTCCTATGTAAGTGGCTCGGTTTGTTTAAGCGGAAGATGCGAGGAATTCAAAAGGTAACCGGAATTCAACACTTTCTTGAACGCCGGGCAAAAGCGCGACGTCCACCGGTCCCAGCCCCCGCAGAGCTTCGATAATTCCTTCGACCAAAACCTCCGGCGCCGAAGCACCGGCAGTCAAGCCTATGGTGTTTGCCCCACGCAGGAGATCAAGGTCAAGCTCATCTTTATCGGCCACTAAATAACTCGGCACCCCCGCCTGCGCGCCAATTTCGCGTAAGCGATTGGAGTTAGAGCTGTTTTTAGCACCAACGACAAGAACGACATCGACCAGCCGGCTCAGTGCCCGCACCGCCGCCTGACGATTTTGTGTCGCGTAGCAGATATCCTTCGTTTCAGGGCCGACGACGTTTGAAAAGCGCTTCTCGAGAGCCTCGATAATCGCTTTCGTGTCGTCGACGCTCAGCGTCGTCTGGGTGACATAGGCGACCGGCGTGTCCTCGGCAAGCACGAGCGCAGCCACATCCGCTTCACTTTGAACGAGATGGACCGGCCCTTCGACGCGCCCCAGCGTGCCCTCGACCTCGGGATGCCCCGCATGGCCGATGAGAATCAGCGTGCGGCCCTGTTCGACATAGCGCGCGGCATGGGCATGAACCTTGGCGACTAGCGGGCAGGTCGCATCGAAGACTGTGAGATTGCGGCGCCGCGCCTGACGCTCGACGGCGTGCGAGACGCCATGCGCGCTGAATACCGTCGGCGCCCCGCGCGGCACCTCGGCCAGACTCTCGACGAAACGGGCACCGCGGGCTTTCAACTCCGCAACCACCTGGCCGTTGTGCACGATTTCATGGCGCACGTAGACCGGCGCGCCATATTTTTCGAGCGCCCCTTCGACAATATCGATGGCCCTTACAACCCCGGCGCAAAACCCGCGCGGCTGGGCCAGAATGACCTTCATTCATCACCCCAACTTATTGTCCGCCAAGGCAGAGAGGATGAAGACGAGAGCTTGCTTTTTTTGGACCGCGCGCTTTTAAGGATGTCCCTGGCAAGTTCATCTTTGCCGAAACTCAAAACAGTTCAGTTAAGGCAGCCCTGCGCGATTAAGCCATCGCAAAATTGGCTTTTGAGCCGAAATTGCCGCGGCCTTGCAAAGATGCCACACATTTTTGACCATTGACGTTGGAAAGACATGGATAATCAACCGAATAGCGCCGCGCCGGGCCAGACCCCGCAAATCGGGTTCATCGGCCGCGCGATCGTCGCTTTGGTAGAAATTTGTTCGCGTTCGGCCTGGACAGTGATCGTCGCGGCGTTCCTCATCGCCGGGGCGAGCGCCTATTACGCGGCGACGCATTTCGCCATCAATACCAACACCAATGATTTCCTTTCGGCAAAGCTGCCGTGGCGGCAGCGGCTCGCGGAGCTCGACAAGGCATTCCCGCAGCGCCACGACGACATCATCGTCGTCATTGACGGCAAGACGCCGGAACTCACCGAGATGGCCGCGCAGAAGCTGCTGACGCGCCTTTCGACCCGGAAAGACCTCTTCGAGAACGTCACCCGGCCCGACAGCGGACCCTATTTCGACCAGGTCGGACTCATGTTCCAGCCGGTCGCGGAGGTTCAGCGCAGCATCGGCGGGCTGATGAAGAGCGAGCCTTTCCTCGCCGCGCTCGCCTCCGATCCGAGCCTGCGCGGCGTCTCGGACGCCTTTTCCTACGTCAATCGCGGCGTCCGCTCGGGCGCCGGCACATTCGACGATTTCAGCCGCCCCATCCTCGTCTTCAGCGGGGCGCTGGAGGATGTTCTCGCCGGCCGGAAGAGCTTCTTCTCCTGGCAGGCTCTGTTCAGCGGCGCACCGCCGGACCCGCGGCAGTTGCGCCATTTCCTGTCGATCAAGCCGATTCTCGATTACGCCGCGCTGCAGCCCGGCCTGGTACCGTCGAATTTCATCCGTCAAAGCGCGAAGGAGCTCGGGCTGACGCCGCAGGACGGCGTCACCGTGCGGCTTACCGGGCCGGTGCCACTCGCCGACGAGGAATTCTCAACGGTCAAGGAGGGCTCCGCGCTCAACGGCGCGATCACCGGGCTCATCGTGCTTTTCATCATCTGGCGGGCGTTGCGCTCGGCCCGCATCGTGCTCGCGGTCGCGCTTGGCGTCATTGTCGGGCTTTGCGTTACCGCAGCGATCGGCCTCCTCATGGTCGGGGCGCTGAACCTGATCTCGATCGCCTTCGCGGTTCTGTTCGTCGGCATCGGCGTCGATTTCGGCATCCAGTTCAGCGTCCGCTATCGGCAGGAACGCTTTGTCCATCCCGACTTCAATACGGCGTTGCGCGCCGCGGCGGTTCGCGCCGGGCGGCCGCTGGCGCTCGCCGCGGCGGCGACGACCTGCGGCTTTTATTCCTTTCTGCCGACCGATTACCGTGGCGTTTCGGAACTCGGGCTCATCGCCGGCACCGGCATGATCATCGCCTTTTTCTCCTCGGTCACTGTTCTGCCCGCCTTGCTGACGGTGCTGAAGCCGCCGGCCGAACAGGACAGCGTCGGCTACAAATTCCTGGCGCCCGTCGATGAATTTCTCGCCCGGCATCGCTATGCGGTCGTCATCGGTACGCTGGCAGTGGCCTTCGCCGGCACGCCGCTGCTCGCGCATCTGCGCTTCGACTTCAATCCGCTGAACCTGCGCGCCAAGGACACCGAAGCGGTGATGACGCTCGATGATCTCACCCGCAGCCACAATCCGGCGGCGAATGCGATCGACATTCTGGCACCCAGCCTCGACGCGACCAAACCGCTCGTCGCCAAGCTGGAAAAGCTGCCTCAAGTCGACGGCGTCCTCACCCTCAACAGCCTCGTGCCCGTCGACCAGGACAAGAAGCTGCCGATCATCGAACATGCGGCGAAATTCCTGCTGCCGCTGTTTGATCCGACGCGCCGCATCGATGCGCCGAGCGATGCCGACGACGTCGCCGCGATGAATGCCGACGCGTTGCAATTCGATATGGCGACCAAGGGCCTCAAAGGCGCGGGCGCCGACGCAGCCCGCCATCTTGCCGATCTCCTGCGCCAATTGGCGAGCGCCCCGCCGGAAAAGCGCGCGGCTGCCCGCACGCTGCTGCTGCCGCCGCTCAATGTGATGCTGGAGCAATTGCATCGCTCGCTGGAGGCGAAGCCGACGACCGTCGCCGACATTCCCCTCAGCTTGCAGCGGGACTGGGTGAGCGCCGACGGGCAGGCTCTGATCTCGGTCGCGCCGAAGGGCGATCAGAACGACAATGATGTCATGAGGCGCTTCGCCAAGGCGGTCCAGGCTGTCGCACCGAACGCGACGGGCGAGCCGATCGCCATCCAGGAATCGGGCGACACCGTCATCCGCGCCTTCATCGAGGCCGGCATCTGGGCGCTGCTCTCGATCAGCGTCCTTCTGTTCATCGTCCTGCGCCGCGTGAGCGATGTGCTGCTCACGCTCGTTCCGCTGCTGCTCGCCGGGGTCGTGACGCTGGAACTCACGGTTCTGTTCCACATGCCGCTCAACTTCGCCAATATCATCGCGCTGCCGCTGCTGCTCGGCCTCGGCGTAGCGTTCAAGATCTATTTCGTGATGGCCTGGCGCGCGGGCACGACGAATCTTTTGCAATCGAGCCTGACGCGGGCCGTCTTCTTCAGCGCGATGACCACAGCCACCGCTTTCGGCAGTCTGTGGCTGTCGCATCACCCCGGTACGTCGAGCATGGGCAAATTGCTGGCCATGTCGCTGGTGACGACGCTGTGCGCGGCTGTGCTCTTCCAGCCGGCGCTGATGGGGCCGCCGCGCAAAAAGCACGGCGAAGTCGCGAACTGAAGCGCGTTGCGGCAATCGCGTGCGAGATTTGACGCTTCAAATCTTGCGCTATGTCATGCCTTTTGTTCCCCGCCTTTTCAGTTCGCGGCCTAGCGCGCAAGATGGGGTTACGCTGTGGCTTTCTTCGCGCGCTAAAGGCGGCGCAAGCCGCGAATTCGTTAACCCTCTTCCCCTATAAAAAATCAACGGCCGCGCACAAAGCAGGTCGGCCACGCGGGCAAAGTTCGCGACAGGATCATTTCGATGAACCAGCAGCAAAACATCGCTGCGCGCCTGCAATTCCACTGCATCGATACGGCGACACGCGACACGCTTCGCGCTTCGCGGGAGTACCTGCTGCCGTTGCTGCCGGGAATACTCGACCGATTCTACACCCACGTACTCAAGACGCCGCAGACGGCGCGTCTCTTTACCAGCGACGCGCATGTACAACATGCCAAGGCCATGCAGCTAAAGCACTGGGGGCTGCTGTTTCAGGGCCGTTTCGAAGATGAATACGTCGCCGCGGTCACCCGCGTCGGCGAAGCGCATTACAGGATCAACCTCGAACCTCAATGGTATATCGGCGCCTACGATTTTCTGCTGGGCGAGCTTCTCGAGGCGATCGGCCCCAAGCGCGGCTGGACGCTGTTTCGCCGGCATCACGGCGACACCGCGGCGCTGCAAAAGGCGGTGACGAAAGCCATTATGCTCGACATGGATTATGCGATCGCCGTCTATCTCGAAGCCGGCAAGCGCGACCGGGCGTTAATCGATCGCCTTGGGGGCACGCTGAGGGATTCCGTCGGCGCGATCGTCACATCGCTCTCCACGGCGGCGACGGATATGCACACTGCCGCCGAAGAGCTCACCCAATCGGCGGAAACGACCATGGGCCGCGTCGGCGCGGTCGCCACTGCTACGGAGCGGACATCGGGCAATATCTACGCCGTCGCGACGGCAACCGAGGCCGTCGCGGAAGCGATTTCGGAAATCAGCCGGCAAGTGAAAACCGCATCGGCCGTGACGGCGAAGGCCGTGGCAATCAGCGGCAACGCGGTCGCCAAGATGGAGAAATTGTCGGAGGCGTCCGAGCAGATCCGCGCGGTCCTCGATCTCATCAACCGGATCGCCGGCCAGACCAATTTGCTCGCGCTCAATGCGACGATCGAGGCCGCCCGCGCTGGCGAGGCTGGCCGCGGTTTTGCCGTCGTCGCGCAGGAAGTGAAAATGCTCGCGAGCCAGACCAGCGGCGCGACCGTGGAGATCGGCGCCCAGATCGACGACGTCCGCGGTCTCATTGCCGAAACCGCAGGGGGAATCGGCGCGATCGCCGAAGTCGTCCGCCAGATCAACGGCATCTCCGACGCGATCGCCTCGTCAATGCACAAACAGGACGCCGCGACCAAACAGATCGCCACGACCATTCAGCAAATCTCGCACGGGACGGCGGAAGTTTCCGAGAGCATGAGCGACGTCAACCGAGCGGCAGAGACGACGGGGTCTGGCGCGTCGCATGTGCTTTCCTCGGCGCGCGATCTTGCGACCCAGGCCGGGCGACTGCATCAGGACGTTCTCGATTTTCTGTCGCAAGTCGCCGCAGCCTGAGCGTGCGGAAGGCCCGCGGCGATGCGATCAATCCTCGTGCAACTCGCCGATATGCTTTTGTGAGTAGAGCTGGATGCCGACCTGCCGGATCAGTTCCTGCTGCGTCTCGAGGAAATCGATGTGCTCTTCCTCGTCCTTCAGCAGATGGTCGAAAAGTTCCTTCGACACATAATCGCGGACGGAGAAGCTGTAATCGGCGGCCTCGGTATAAAGCCGGTGCGCGTCGCGCTCGGAAGCGAGATCGGCGGCGATGATCTCTTCCACCGTCTGGCCGATCCGCAGCGGATCGAGGACCTGGAGGTTGGCGAAGCCGTCGAGGAAAATAATGCGCTCGACGAAGCGATCGGCGTGCTCCATCTCCTCGATCGATTCCTTGCGCCACTTCTTGGCAAGTTCCTTATAGCCCCAATTGTCGAGCAGCCGGTAATGCAGCCAATATTGATTGATGGCGGTCAGCTCGCTGCGAAGACCGCGATTGAGATAGTCGATGACGCGCGCGTCGCCTTGCATTTAGAACTGCTCCATCCTTGGCTGAATTGGGCGCAACCTAAGCTAGTTAGAATGCTCCGGCAATAGCAGAAGGCCGGAGCGTGACGATGCCCCAGTGTCTAAAACAGTTTAGGAGACGGCTTATTGACAGCGCGCAAAGACGGCGCCTGCGGAAAATAAATTTTCAGGAAAAAGTCGGACCCGTCGCGGCCGCGCAGGCGTCGCAATTCTTCTCGCAGCCGCTACCCTCATGCGCCGACGGCGCCGAGCGGCGGGCATGGCCATGATGATGATCGTGGGCGTGATGATGATCGTGGCGATGGTCGTGCGGGTGATGGTGGTCGTGAGCGCGGGCGGCGACCGCCCAATCCTGCTCCCTCGCCGCGGCCAGATGAAGATTTTCGCCCGCACCGGCCTGCTTCAAGGCATCGTCGATGATCGTGCGCACGGTCTCAAAACACCGCCCGCAGCTTGGCCGGCAGCCGAGGCAGCGATAGACGGCGCCCGGCGTCCGCGGCGATTTCTCACTCTGGATCGAAGCCTTGACGCTCGTATCTGAAATCGCATTGCAGGAACAAATGATCATTTTCTGCTGCAACTCAATCCTGCGCGACAGGCACGTCCGGCACGCAATGTTCGGTTGAGTAAAGTAATGGCGGCGAATTGGGCCCGCTGCAAGAGTAATGGCCAAACTTTATAGGCGTTAAAAAGAAGAGCCGTCCTGTTTAAAACCAATACAAACTGAAGGTCCAAAGAAACCCCATTCCGCGGCGCCCGCGCCGGGCTCAAGCCACGGCTCAGTCTAAGACTTCTGGCCTATTGCCTCCGCCGGGCGGAAGACGATAATGCGCGCCAATCAAACCAGTGTAAGATAGGGAGGTCGAAGTATGCTCGCGCAAAGCCTTCAGGAATTAAGGCAGCAGGTCGCGCTCCGCGAACGCTATGACAATTTCATCGGCGGCAAATGGGTCCCGCCGGTCAAAGGCCAGTATTTCGATAACATCAGCCCCATCACCGGCAAGCCGTTCTGTCAGGTCGCGCGTTCGACCGCGGAAGATATCGAGCTCGCGCTCGACGCCGCCCACGCCGCCCGCGAAGCCTGGGGCAATACAGCGCCGTCGCAGCGCGCAAAGCTCCTGAACAAGATCGCCGACCGGCTTGAAGGCAAGCTGAGCCTGCTCGCGCTCGCCGAAACGATCGACAATGGCAAGCCGATCCGCGAGACGACCGCCGCCGACGTGCCGCTGGTCATCGACCATTTCCGCTACTTCGCCGGCTGTATCCTCGCGCAGGAAGGCGGCATCTCCGAACTCGACCACACCACGGTCGCCTATCATTTCCACGAGCCGCTCGGCGTCGTCGGCCAGATCATCCCCTGGAACTTCCCGCTGCTGATGGCGGCTTGGAAGCTTGCCCCGGCGCTCGCCGCCGGCAATTGCGTGGTGATGAAACCGGCCGAGCAGACACCGGCGAGCATCATGGTGCTCGCCGACATTATCGCCGACATCCTGCCGCCCGGCGTCCTCAACATCGTCAATGGTTTCGGTGTCGAGGCCGGCAAACCGCTGGCGCAGAACAAGCGCATTGCCAAGATCGCCTTCACCGGCGAGACGACGACGGGCCGGCTCATCATGCAATATGCGTCGGAAAACATCATTCCGGTGACGCTGGAACTCGGCGGCAAATCGCCGAACATCTTCTTCGCCGACGTGATGGCCGAAGACGACGATTTCTTCGACAAGGCGCTCGAAGGTTTCGCCATGTTCGCGCTGAACCAGGGCGAAGTCTGTACCTGTCCCAGCCGCGCGCTCGTGCAGGAATCGATCTATGACAAGTTCATAGAAAGGGCGATCAAGCGCGTCGAGAAGATCAAGACCGGCCACCCGCTCGATCCTTCGACAATGCTCGGCGCGCAGGCCTCGAACGATCAATTGGAGAAGATCCTCTCCTATATCGACATCGGCAAGAAGGAAGGCGCGAAAGTGCTGACCGGCGGCGCGCGTAACGTTCTCGGCGGCGAACTCGCCGAGGGCTATTACGTCCAGCCGACGGTCCTGCAAGGCAACAACAAGATGCGTGTCTTCCAGGAAGAGATCTTCGGCCCGGTTCTCGCGGTCACGACCTTCAAGACCGAGGCCGAAGCGCTCGAAATCGCCAACGACACGATCTTCGGCCTTGGCGCCGGCCTGTGGACGCGCGACATCAACCGTGCCTATCGCATGGGGCGCGGCATTCAGGCGGGCCGCGTCTGGACGAATTGCTACCACCTCTATCCGTCGCACGCGGCCTTCGGTGGCTACAAGAAGTCCGGCATCGGCCGCGAGAATCACAAGATGATGCTCGACCATTATCAGCAGACGAAAAACCTGCTGGTGAGCTACAGCCCGAAAGCGCTCGGCTTCTTCTGAGGGGGCGCCGATCGGACTTGACGCCGGGCCTCGGCGTCCCAGATGTTAAGGAGCGGCCTCGGGCCGCTCCTTTGTTTTCGCGCCGGCTATCGCTACAGGGAGGCGGCTTTGTCCGAACGTGTCACAGCAACCCCCGCGGCTCTCGCGCTCATCTCCAAGCTTGAGGCGGTCCACGGCCCGTTGATGTTCCACCAATCCGGCGGCTGCTGCGACGGCTCGGCACCCATGTGCTATCCGCGCGGGGATTTCCGCGTCGGCAAGAGCGATGTGAAGCTCGGCATCATCGGCGATGCGCCGTTCTATATGAGCGAGTCGCAATTCGAATATTGGCAGCACACGCATTTGACGATCGATGTCGTGCCCGGCCGAGGCTCGGGTTTCTCGATCGAATCGCCGGAGAATGTCCGCTTTCTCACCCGCAGCCGGCTGTTCACCGACGACGAACTGGCGCAGCTTGCGCCGGTCGAAAGCGGCGAAGAAGCTCTCCATTAATTATCCGCTCTAGGCCTCGAGAGCATCGGCCTCTTCGTCGGGTTCGAGCGGCCCATCCTCCGCGGCTGGCGCCAGCGGCCGCTTGGCGCGCGGTGCGGCCTTGCACATCAGCGCGAGGGCGATGGCATCGAGCCCGTTGAGCGACATCCACCAGATTTGCGTCGTCTCGGTGCCCCAGACCGCAACGACAAGACCGGCGACGAGCCCGGCCAGCAAAGCCGGCGCGATGGCGACCGGCGCATTTCCCGCGGCGATGAAGGCGCTCACCGCCAGCACGGCGAAGGCAATAGCGCCGAGGACGCCGAGTTCATACCAGATCTTGAACAGGATACTGCCCGGCGCATCCGCCGGCAGAACGCCGATTTCGACCGCACGGGTCGCGAAATCAAGCCCGTGGCCGGTAATGAAGCGGGGCCATTCCTGCACGATGACATCGGCGAAGACGAGGCCCGGGCCGACATGCGGGAGATGCCCGACGCTCACCAGAGCCAGCACGATCAGCGCCGCAGCGGGGGCGAGTAGGACCAAAGCCGCGAGCCCGAAACCGAGGATTTGCCCGACCCTCTGCGGCTCGCTCACCGCGACCGCGTAGACGACCGCGGCCAAAGCCAGGCCGACCAGAGCGATTTCGACAAACGTCGCCAGCACCGCCGCCGTCACGGCCCCGGCCAAAACCACGGCGAGGAGCCATTTTTCGCGGAGCGCCAGCCCGCCGATCGCCGGCCACAGAAGAACCGTGAGCGTCATCACGCAGCGCTGCGCCAGGGTCGCGTCGGGCGTGTCGCCCTGCCAAAACATGCGCGGCGCGAAGAACGTGAGGACGATCGTCGCGACCGCCACGATCGCAAGGCCGATGGGCAGCAAATAGAGATTCGTGGCCCTGGTCTTTTCCGGCAGCGAGAGGATGGCGAAAAAAACCACCAGCGCCGTGAGCGCCGCTTTGAGGAACCGGGTCACCGCTTCGTCCGGGAACGGCGTCCAGAGCAGCGAAAGGCCCGCCCAGAAAAACAGGAACAGAGCCGCGCCGGCGATGGGCGAGCGCAGGAGCCTGGCGAGCTTCAGCCCCGAGCCGCGTTCTTGCGCCACCCGCCCGGCGACGATGAGGATACAGGCGCCGACCGGCAGGAACACATAAAGCGGTCCGCGGAAAACAAGCTCCGCCACCGGCGTCAGAACCATCAGCAGGATGAGCGCCAGCCAAAGTAGAAGTCGCGCCGCAGCGGCGGCGGGATCGGCATAGGCTCTAGAGGCAGCGGCGGCCATATCGCATCCTGAACAAGCTAAGCACCCTTGCTAAGCACCCTTGGCGCAAGATTCGAACCGCCGCAATGAGCCTTGCGGCAATGCACCTGCCTTGAATAGCAGCGGCGCACAGGTGTTTTTCTATGTTCCCGAATTGTTCTTGCTGCTTTCCTCGGGATATGCTTAGCTTTTTATGAGCGCGGGGCGTCCGAAGTGAGGGCTCGCGCGAGGGACTGCCGCGAGGGGGCGGGCGATGGTGGTACGTGTCGCGACGGTAGCCTTCGAGGGGATCGAAGCGCGGCCGGTCGATGTCCAGGTGCAGATCGCTAACGGCAATGTGATGTTCACGCTCGTCGGTCTCGGCGACAAGGCCATCGCCGAATCGCGCGAACGGGTGCGCGCAGCGCTCAACGCCTCGGGTCTTGCCCTGCCGGCGAAGCGGATCACCGTCAATCTCGCGCCCGCCGATCTGCCGAAGGAAGGCAGTCATTACGATCTGCCGATCGCCATCGGCATCATGGCGGCGATCGGCGCCATCCCCGCCGATGCGATCCAGGGCTTTACCGTTCTCGGCGAATTGGCCCTCGATGGCGCGATCACCGAAGTCGCCGGAGTTCTGCCTGCGGCCATCGCCGCCAATGCCCGCGGCCAGGGCCTCATCTGCCCGGAGGCACGCGGCGGTGAGGCCGCCTGGGCGTCGCAGGATATGGAGGTGCTGGCGCCGCGTTCGCTCATCCAGCTCGCCAACCATTTCAAGGGCGCTCAGGTCCTCAGCCGGCCGAGCCCGGCGATGCGCCAGGGCGGTGGAATGCTACCCGATCTGCGCGACATCAAGGGTCAGGAGAGCGCCAGGCGGGCGCTCGAGATCGCCGCGGCGGGCGGCCACAACCTGCTGATGAGCGGACCGCCGGGCGCCGGCAAATCCATGCTGGCGGCGCGGCTGCCTTCGATCCTGCCACCGCTGACGCCGCGCGAACTGCTCGAAATCTCACTCATCCAATCCGTTGCCGGGCAATTGGCGGGTGGCGCGCTCACCGACCGGCGGCCGTTCCGCGCGCCGCATCATTCGGCCTCGATGGCGGCGCTGGTCGGCGGCGGCGTGCATGCGCGGCCGGGGGAAATTTCGCTCGCGCATCAGGGCGTCCTGTTTCTCGACGAATTGCCCGAGTTCCAGCCGCAGGTTCTCGATTCGCTGCGCCAGCCGCTGGAGACCGGCGAAGTCGCCATCGCGCGCGCCAATCACCGCATCACCTACCCGGCGCGTTTCCAGCTCGTCGCGGCGATGAACCCGTGCCGCTGCGGCCATGCTCTCGATCCGGGCTACAGTTGCAGCCGGCAGCCGGCCGCGCGGTGCGTCGGGCAATATCAGGCACGGCTCTCCGGCCCGCTGCTCGACCGGATCGACCTGATGATCGAAGTGCCTGCCGTCAACGCCGCCGATCTGCTGCTGCCGCCGGCGGCAGAGGGCTCGGCCGAAGTTGCCGCCCGCGTCGCCGCGGCGCGACAAGTGCAGGTGCGACGCTATTCCGAATTCGGCCTGCCGCATGTCTTCACCAATGCGGCCGCCCCGGGCCACGCGATCGAAGATTTGGCGCGACCGGATACGGCGGGCATGGTTCTGCTGCGCGAGGCCTCCGAGCGGCTCAATCTGTCGGCGCGGGGCTTTTACCGCATCCTGAAACTGGCGCGCACGATCGCCGATCTTGACGGCGCCACGACCGTCGGACGGCCGCATCTCGCCGAGGCCTTGTCCTATCGCATCGGCGCGCCGAAGGAATTGCGCGCGGCCTAGAGACGGCGCGCCGGATTGCAGGTCCTACCGCAATGCGGCATTTTATTTCTGGAGACTTTATAATTCGGGAATTTTTCTAATTATTGTGGGAATTTTAGAATTTTTTCCAAGTATTTTGCCTTGATTTTCGGACTTTTTCTTCCTATTCTTTCGATATAGTTTCGCATTGCATCATTTTATGGAGAGACGCATGCCCAAATTCCCGCGTTCCGTCGCGATTTTGTTTGGCGCGTTTGGTCTGTGCACCGCGCCGCTCGTTATGCTCCCGATTTCTTCGGCCTCTGCGGCAGCTTTGACCGCCGCTGATACCGACAAGGACGGCACGATCGACCTCAATGAGGCAAAGGCCGCCGCGAGCGTGGAATTCGACAAGCTGGATAAGGACAAGGACGGCACGATCGACCTCAAGGAAGCCGCCCATCACGTCAGCAAAGCGAATTTCTCCGCGGCTAACTCGGATAATGACAAGACACTGACCAAGGACGAATATCTCGCGCTTGTGACCAAGCTCTTCCGGGCAGCCGACAAGGAAAACGATGGCACCATCGATTCCAAGGAGCTGCATTCGAAGGCGGGTATCGAGCTCGATCGCGCCATCCGCTGATCGGCACACGCCTTAAACTCTCGCCTTTCCGGGCAACACAATCGCAAGGCTTCGCGCATTAGATTGATCTATGCGCGAAGCCTTTCTTTTTCCGCCGCCCCCAGCCACGCCGGATACGGCAGCGCCGACGCCGGAAGTCGCAGCGCAGACCTATGCGCTGAAGGAAGCGGAAATCGCCCGCGACCGTGCCGAGGCCGCGAACGAAGCCAAATCCCGGCTTCTCGCCACCATGAGCCACGAGATTCGCACGCCGCTTAACGGCATTCTCGGGCTCGCCGATCTGCTGGCCGCGACCACGCTCGATCCCGAGCAGCGCGCCTATGTCGAGGCGATCCGCAACTCGGGCAAAAGCCTCGCCGGCCTTGTCGATGAAATCCTCGACCTTGCAAAACTCGAGGCCGGCAAGGTTCCGCTCACCGAGGCGCCATTCGATCTCGCCCTGCTGGTCGAAGGCGCTGTCGAGATTTTAGCGCCGCGCGCGCATGCGCGGGGTCTCGACATCGCAAGTTTCATTGGCGCCGATGTCCCGCCGCGCGTCGTCGGCGATGCGGCACGGCTGCGGCAGGTGCTGCTCAATCTCGTCGGCAATGCGGTGAAGTTCACCGCGCATGGCGGCATCGGCCTGCGCGTCGCGCGCGATCACGCGCAGATCAAATTCATCGTCAGCGATACCGGCCCGGGAATCGCGCCGCAGAGCGCCAAGTTCATCTTCGAGGAATTCACCCAGGCGACGCCACGCGAAGCGGGCGGCTCGGGTCTCGGCCTTGCGATCTCACGGCGGCTGGCCGAGCGGATGGGCGGCAGGCTCGAACTCGAATCGACCACGCCGCAAGGCTCGACCTTCGCGCTGACGCTGCCTCTGCCCGCCGCGGTGAGCGCCGATAAAGCCCCTGAGGAGCGTCTCGAACGGCGCATTCTAGTTGTCTCCCCCTCGCCCTTCGAGGCGCCTTATCTCGTCGAGAAATTGTTCGAGCTTGGCGCCGAAGTGACACGCGCCGCGAGCCTCAAATCCGGCCTCGCCGCCATCGAAAGCGCCCGCGCGGGCGATGCGCTGCCGCAGACTCTGATTGTCGATTGCAGTCTTGGCGACAGCGCGGTTTTGACGCTGGGTGCAGCAGCGCAGGACGCCGGCATTGCGCAAAGGCTCGTACTGTTCACTGCCGCGGAGCGGCGCGCCTTCGGCCAGAAATCCCTCGCCGCATTCGACGGCTGGCTGGTGAAGCCGCTGCGGCTGCGCTCGCTGCTCGCCCGTCTTGGCGTCGAAGCGCCTGCTCCCGTGGCCGCCGCGCCGCCCGCTCCGCCCCTCGATCTTTCCGGCCGTCGAATTCTGCTGGCGGAGGACAATGACATCAACGCGCTGATCCTGCAGAAGCATCTGGAAAAGCGCGGCGCGAAGATCACCCGCGTCGCCGATGGCGAAGCGGCGCTGACGCGAGCGCAAGCGGCTTTAACGGAAGTGGGCTTCGACGCCGTGATTCTCGACCTGCGGATGCCGGGGCTCGACGGCCTCACCCTGGCGCGGGAAATCCGCCGCCTCGAGAGCGAGGCCGGAGCCGCGCCCAGCCGGCTCATCGCCGTCTCGGCCGATGCCTTCAGAGATACCGAACGCGAGGCGCAGGCGTCGGGCATCGACCTCTTCCTGACCAAGCCCGTCGATTTTGCCGGCCTCGATGCGGCGCTTGCAGAGCTGTCTGCTAACCGCTGAGCTTGGCGATCAGCGCGTCGGAAATCTCGAAATTCGCATAGACATTCTGCACGTCGTCGTTGTCTTCGAGCACATCAACGAGCTTTAGAATCTTCTCGCCCGCCTCGTCGTCGACCGCGATGCTCGTCTGCGGCTTCCAGACGAAGCCGACCTTGCTCGGCTCACCGAATTTTGCTTCGAGTTTCTGCGCGACATCGCGCATCGCTTCGAGCGTCGTCGTAACCTGATGCGTTTCCTCGTTCGAGCTGACATCTTCGGCGCCGGCATCGATCGCGGCTTCGAGAATGGCATCCTCGGACGCGGCCTTCCGCGGAAACTCGATGACGCCGACATGATCGAACATGAAGGAGACGGCGCCGGTCTCGGCCAGCGTTCCGCCCGCCTTGCTGAAATACGAGCGCACTTCGCCCGCGGTGCGATTGCGATTGTCGGTCAGCGCCTCGACGATGACGGCGACGCCGCCCGGCGCATAGCCCTCGTAGCGCACTTCATCGTAGTTCTCCGAATCGGCAGCGGAGGCCTTCTTGATCGCGCGCTCGATGTTGTCCTTCGGCATGTTTTCCACGCGGGCGGCAAGCACCGCCGCGCGAAGCCGGGCATTCATCGCGGGGTCCGGCAGGCCGAGCTTGGCAGCGACGGTGATTTCGCGCGCCAGCTTGGAGAAGAGCTTGGAGCGGATCGCATCCTGCTTGCCCTTCTTGTGCATGATATTTTTGAACTGACTATGCCCTGCCATGCGGACCTCTAATCCTGCCTAAAATCCGTGTTTCAACGCTATCGGCCGCGCTTGGCCGCCTTTTGGCCGCTCTATAAGCCGCCGGAGCGGGAAAATAAAGGAAGAGAGCCAGCCTAACCGGGCGCGTCCGGGCCGCCCAGGGCCGCGCCATGCTCGCTCCGGGCGGCCTCCCAGATTTCTCTTGCGGCATCGGCGTTGAGCGCGGCGATGCCGAGGCCGACGACGATGTCCGGCCAGATGCTGGGCCAGAGCGCCGTCACGCCGGCCGCCGCCATGATCGCGATATTGGCGATCATATCGTTGCGGGCGGACAGAAACGCCGCCCGCGTCAGGCTGCCTGCCGCATTGCGCACCCGCGCCAGCAGGAGCGCACAGGTCGTGTTGACTGTGAAGGCCGCGAGGCCGGTCAACGCAAAGAGCGCGGGCTCCGGCACCAGCGGCGTGGCCGAGATGAGCTTATGCGCCAGGGTCACAAGGAACGCGATCGCGGGAAGCAGCAGCACGCCGGCGAACGCGAAGCCGAGCCGCGCCCGAGTCAATGGCGAGAGACGGACGGCGGCGAGCACCAGCAAACTCATCGCCGTGTCTTCGACGAAATCGACGCTGTCGGCGAAAAGCGAGACAGAGCCGATCGACAGGGCGACAATGAACTCGACAACAAAAAAAGTGAGATTCAGCCCGATGACGAGCCACAGCGTTTGCCGCAGCCGTTTATCAGCCTCTGACGGTCCCGCACCGGGCATCAGGATCCCTCCCAGAACTCCGGCCCCGCTTGCGAAAGTCGGCCGCCGATCCGCACCGGCGCGACCTTTACGGCATGGCCGCGCGCATCCGTTTCGACGGCGAGGCCACAGAGGGTCGCGGGACCGGCGGCCGGCTCCAGCCTGTTGCCCGGCAATTTGGTGACGAAGCGGCGCAGCGGCTCTTCCTTTTCCATGCCGATGACCGAATCATAATCGCCGGTCATGCCGGCGTCGCTCTGATAGGCGGTGCCCTGCGGCAGGATTTGATAATCGGCCGTCGGTACATGGGTATGCGTGCCGACGACGAGCGAGACGCGGCCGTCGACAAAATGCGCGAAACCCTGCTTCTCGCTGGTTGCCTCGGCATGAAAATCGACAATCGCCGCATCGCAGGCCTCGCCCAGCGGACAGGCGGCGATCTCCCGCTCGCCGACGGCGAAAGGATCGTCGAGTGCGTCCATGAACAGCCGGCCCATGAGATTGATGACGAGCACGCGGGCGCCGGCCGCCGTCTCGATCAGCGCCGCGCCGCGGCCCGGTGCACCGGGCGGAAAATTCGCCGGACGCACAAGGCGCGGCTGATGGGTGATGAAGCTCAGAGCCTCGCGCTGATCGAAGGCGTGATTGCCAAGCGTCACGCAATCCGCGCCGGCGGCGAGGAAATCACCGAAGATCGCCTCGGTGATGCCGAACCCGCCGGCGGCGTTCTCACCATTGACGACGACGCAATCGAGCCGCCACGCCCGGCGCAAATCGGGCAGAGTGTCGGTGAGCGCAAGCCGCCCGGCCCGGCCGACGATATCGCCGATGAAGAGAAGCCGCATTCAGAAATCCCGCTGCTTTGCCAGCATAAAAGGTGGCTAGCCGAAACGCCAATTGTCGAACGGCCCCTTGAAGACGAAGAAGGCGCCGAGCGCAATCAGGCCGAAGCCGACGACATGGTTAAGCGTCAGACGCTGGCCGAGATACAGTACCGAGAAGACCGCGAAGACGATGAGCGTGATGACCTCCTGCATGGCCTTCAGCTCCGCCCCGTCATAAACCGCGCTGCCATAGCGGTTGGCCGGTACGGCGAAGCAATATTCGGCCAGCGCGATCATCCAGCTCAGGATGATGACCAACCACAGCGGCTTGTCCTTGAACTTCAAATGCCCGTACCAGGCGAAGGTCATGAAGATGTTGGAGCAGGTGAGAAGAACAATCGGCAGCAGGCGCGTCGGGATGTTGAGCATGAAAGCCTTCCGTTGGGACGCGGCTAGCCGCAGGTAATCCATTCGCGGTCGGTCAGGACGTAATCGAGTTTTTCGTCATAAGGCTCGGCCGGAATCGCAGCAAATTCCTGCGCCGCATAGGCGATGCCAACGGCGACGATCTCTTGCCTCTGCCGTAGCCGTGCCAAAGTGCGATCGTAAAAGCCCGCGCCATAGCCAAGACGATTGCCGGCGCGGTCGAAGCCTGCGACCGGCACGAAGAGCAGATCGGGAAAAACCTCCGGCGCCAGCACTGGCTCCATGATGCCCCATTTGGCCTCGGCAAGCGGACTGCCCGGCGCCCAGAGACGGAATTCCAGCGGTTTGCGAAAGCCCTGCATCACCGGAAGCGCGGTCGCGATGCCCCGCGCTGCGAGGCGCTCGAGCAATGGCAGCGTCGCAACCTCATCCTTGATCGCCCAGAAGGCCGAGGCGATCTTGGCGCCGTGCGCAGCGGCGAAATCGGCGCCGGTCTCAGCAAGCCGCGCCGCGAAGGCGCGCGCCTGCGGCTCCGTCACCTGCGCCCGCCGCGCCAGAGCTTCGGCGCGCAAGGCGGCTTTGGAGGGCGCATCCGTCAAGGCCGGGCTGGATGATCTCGCGTGAAGGGAAAGCGCGGGGCCACGATGGCCGTGGGATTCGATCCCGGGAACCTACAAAGTAGGTGGGCGCCGTGTACCCTAGCCCACGGGCTAAGACAGGGACAGCTCCCGTCGAGATCAATAAGGCCCCGGGGAATATGATCCTCACGCACCCCGCAGCTCCGCCCGATCAATTTAGGCTTGCCGGGCGGCGATTGCCAGAGGCAATCGCGCACCAAATCGGGATGCGTTCCGGGGATTCAGGCCTGCGCCGGCAGGGCGCCCTTGACCTGCTCGACGATCGCCTTGAACGCCGCCGGTTCGCTGATCGCGAGCTCGGACAGCACTTTGCGGTCGATCTCGATGCCAGCCCGGTCGAGGCCGTTGATGAAGCGCGAATAGGTCAGGCCGAATTCGCGCACCGCGGCGTTGAGGCGCTGGATCCACAAAGCGCGGAACTCGCGCTTGCGAACCTTGCGGTCGCGCGTCGCATATTGCATCGAGCGATCGACCGCCGCCTTGGCGGCACGGATGGTATTCTTGCGGCGGCCGTAGAAACCTTTGGCGGCCTTCAGGGTCTTCTTATGCTTGGCGTGCGAGGTGACGCCGCGTTTGACGCGAGCCATGAAACATCTCCGAAAATCACGAAATCAAGGAAGCTGGCGACGGCCCGGAATCAGCTGTTGGGCAGGAAGAACTTCTTCACATTGTCGCCGTCGGTCTTGAACAGCACGTTGGTGCCGCGCAGATTGCGGATCTGCTTGTTGGTGCGCTTGATCATGCCGTGGCGCTTGCCGCGATGGGCATAGACCACTTTGCCGGTGCCGGTCAGCTTGAAACGCTTCTTGGCGCCGGACTTCGTCTTCAACTTGGGCATTTGCTCGTCTCCATAGGCGGACCCGCGCCGGGCGCGGCCACCAGATTTTTGTTTGAGCGGAAAAAATCCCGCTCCCGTTCGTTACCGAACGAGCGAACAAACCGCCACGGCAGCCCTTATCAGCCGGGCGGTTCGGGGAAGCGGTGCTTATAAGCGCAAAGCGGCTGCGAAGGCAACCGCCGCATTTGGCGTTTTGGAACCGGATGCGGGTGGAAAACCGCTCCGCATTTTTCCCTGTCCCAGCCGGAAAGTGCCTATTTTGGCGCCAGGACCATCACCATCTGGCGGCCTTCCATCGACGGCTCGGCCTCGACCTTGGCAAATGGCAGGGTCTCGCTGCGGACCCGCTCCAAAAGCTTGTAGCCAAGCTCCTGATGCGCCATCTCGCGGCCACGGAAGCGCAAAGTGACCTTCACCTTGTCGCCTTCCTCGAAAAACCGCATCACCGACTTCATCTTGACCCCATAATCATGGTCATCGATGCCGGGACGCAGCTTGATCTCCTTGATCTCAACGATTTTCTGCTTTTTGCGCGCTTCGGCGGCCTTCTTCTGCTCGAGAAAGCGGAATTTGCCGTAATCCAGAATTTTGCAGACGGGCGGGTTGGCTGTCGGAACGATCTCGACAAGGTCCAAGCCGGCATCATCGGCCAATTGCTGCGCCTCGAGAATCTGGACGATGCCGCGGTTCTGACCTTCGGCGTCGATAAGCTGAACTTCGCGGACGCGGATTTCTCGGTTAATGCGCGGCCCATCTTTTTGCGGGGCCTGGGTGCTCTTCATAGGACGGCGAATGGGCTCAATCTCCTTTTGCTAATAATCGAACCCGGCGCTTGCGGCGGGAACCGCGCAAAGCAGCTCACCAGCGTCACAAACGTACCGGGCCCGTACTAAAAATCGGCGCATTGGGCAGGGAAGTCAATGCGGCTTTATATATTGCGGACAAAAGACTTGCCCCGCGGCTTCCCCGCCACGGCCCCGGCGTTGCTGCCCAAGCGTCAGCGGCCGATCAGTTCCGCATAGGCCGCCAGCGTCTCGGCCTGCATCCGCGCCACCGAATAACGGCCGAGAACCTGCGTGCGGGCGCGCAGCGACATGGCCTCCCGCGCGCTCGCGCCCAGCATGAGAACGTCATAAACCGCCGCCGCCAGGGCGCGGGCGTCGCCGGGCGGCACGCGCCAGCCTGTGCGCTCGGCGATAGCCACCTGCGGCGGGGCGGCGACAATTTCTGCTAGCCCGCCAAGATCGGAGACGACGACGGGCGTACCCATCGCCTGCGCCTCGGCCGTCACCCGACTGAAGGTTTCCGGCTCCGTCGCGGGAATGACAGCGACGGTCGCGGCGAGCAGAGCGGCCGGCATGTCGGCGCAATGGCCGGTGCGCCGGACGATTCCCTCGAGGCCCGCCTTGGCGATGGCCGCGTCGAGCTCCCGGACATAGGCGCCGCGGCCCTGCTCGTCCCCGGCGAGGATGAATTTGACCCCGCGCAGCCCTGCCGAGGTCAGCAGCCGCGCCGCCTCGATCAGAACTTTATGCCCCTTATGCGCGACAAGCCGCGCCGGCAGCAGGACGATCCGCTCGTCGCTCCCGACATTCCAGGCGTTACGCAGGGCGAGCACGCGAGCCGCATCGACGTCCTGCGGGGCGAAGACGCGGAAATCGATGCCGCGCGCGACGACGCGGACGCGCCCCGACACGGCGGGATACAGACTTGCGATGTGCTGCGCCGTGAAAGCCGAATTGGCGATGACAATATCGCCCTTCGCCATCACGGCATTGTAGTTCAGCTTGAACACCCCGCCGCCCGAATAGCCGGCGTGATAGGTGGTCACGAAGGCAATACGCGGCCGCCGGGTCGCGCCATAGGCGACCCAGGCCGGCGCGCGCGAGCGGGCATGGACCAGCGTCACGCGCTCGCGCCAAATGAGATGGGCGAGCTTTCGCTTGTTGAGCGCCATCGCCAGCGGATTTTTTGTCTGCGCCGGAAACGGCAGCCAGAGCCCCCCCTTGGCCTGCAGTTCCGGAACCAGCCGGCCGCCGGCGCTGGCGACGAGGGGCCGCGCGCCCACACTGGCGAGCGCCTCGGCGATCTCGATGATCTGCTCGGTCCCGTCGGCGCCGAGCACGGGGACGATCTGCAGGATCGTCTGCCCGGCCAGCGGATGCGGACCGCGCTGCGGCCAGACGGCGGCGCTCAGGCTCTGCCATGTCATGCTCGGTATCGTCCGCGCTCTTGCGAAGGCCACCCGAACTTTGCTCTAGAGCTAAGGACGTTCATGGGGAAAGGATAAAGGCGCGGCGATGCACAACCAATTAACGACCGGCCCGGCGGAGCTTCGTCCACAATTCCTTGGCATCGGCGTCCCCGCCAAGCGGCGCATCGCCTTCCTCAACCGCGCGGCGACCAATTCCGCCCTGCCCGGCCTCGTCTGGCTCGGCGGCTTCATGTCCGACATGCGCGCGACGAAGGCCAGCTTTCTCGACGAACAGGCGGCGCGGACCGGGCGCGCCTTTCTGCGCTTCGATTATTCCGGCCACGGCGAGTCCGAGGGCCGGTTCGAAGACGGGACGATCGGCGTCTGGCTGGAAGAATCGCTGGCCGTGATCCGGCAGGAGAGCCGCGGCGCGCAAATCCTCGTCGGTTCGTCAATGGGCGGCTGGCTGGCGCTGCTCTGCGCCGAGGCCCTGGCGAAAAGCGGCGAGGCAGAACGGCTCGCCGGCCTCATCCTCATCGCGCCGGCCGTCGATATGACCGAGCGGCTGATCTGGGACGGGCTCAAGCCCAGCCAGCGCCGGGAGATCGAGAAGAAAGGCCGCTGCTTTCTGCCTTCGGCCTACTCGGACCAGCCCTATCCGATCACCCGCGCGCTGATCGAGGAAGGCCGCAAACATCTGATCCTCGACGGGACGATCCGCACCCATTGTCCCGTCCACATCCTGCAAGGAATGAACGATACCGACGTACCCTGGACCCATGCAACGCGGCTTGTCGAACATCTCGCCGGCGATCCGGTCACGCTGACTTTGGTGAAGGATGCCGAACATCGCTTCTCGCGCCCGGCCGATCTCGCCCTGTTGGCGCAAGCGATCGAGAACATCGTCGCGACACCGGCGCAAGGCGAACTCGATTTTGATTGAAGTCAGCCGCTATGCCCCGCTGATTTGTCGCTCGGCTTCCGACCAATCCGCTGTGGCTTTGCGCAGGAAGGGACGCAAGGCGAGAACCAAGGGAATGATCGCCGCTGCCGTCAGCGCCGCCGCGATGACGCCAACGTTTCTGTCGGAATGATCCGCGATCGCACCATAAGCAATCGGGGCCAGCCCTCCCAAGCTGATGACGCCCGTGTAAAACAGAGCAAAAGCGCGACCGACTTCGCCCTTTTTCGCCAATTCCGGAACGGTCCCGTAAAGAACGGAGGATGTGCCGTTGAGGACAATTCCAAGACACGGAAGAAGCGCGACGGCCAGCCCGAGGGGCGCCATCAGTGTCGCCACCATGAAGAGGCATGTTGCCGCTTCCGTGACGATCACGCTCCAGACAACGCCGAGATGCTGACCGAGCCAGCCGCAGCATGCTTTGCCCAATGCGCCACCGGCGAAAAGCAAGGCAAGGCCGACGCCAACAGTCGCTTCAACGCCGCCCTTGCTGTGAAGGAGAAATGGCAAAAACAGGAGATAGCCCATGCGCGTCGCGGTATCGAGCGCACCGATGGTCAGGAGCAGACCGAACCCGCGGCCGTCATGTCCGTCGACTCGCGGCTTTCCCTTGTTCGACTCAAGGAATTGTTGCGGTAGGAGAGCGAGCAAACCCAGCGCGACCGCCAATCCGACCAGGGCCGTGAGGCCAACAATCGATTGCCAGGCGAAGATCGGCAACAGCAGCGCCACGATGGCCGGAAAGGTCGCCTTTCCCAAGTCGCCGGCGAAATTATAAACGCCCAGCGGTCCCCGCGAATCTTTTCCGTAGCCCTTCGTGACCAGAAGCGACGCGCACGGATGCTGCACGCTCGATCCGAGTCCGGCTAGCACCAAACCAATGCAGAGGCCGGTAAACCGAAATGGAAGAGCCATGACGAGATAGCCGGCGGCGGAGATGAGCGTTGCCAGCACCAAAGCGTTGCGCGCACTGAGATTCGCCGTGAGCCGGCCGGCCGGCACCTGCAGACCGCCCATCGTTCCCGAGTAGAGCGCACGCACCGCGGCCAAGCCGGCGTACGAGAGGCCGAATTCCGCCTGCCAGACGGGCAAAAGCACATAAAGCAGGTCCGTATAGCCGTCATGCAGGAGGTGGGCGAGGCAAGCGCCGAGGAAGTTACGGCGGCGGAGAGATTGTTCGGCATTTCGCTTTTTTTGCGCCCAATCCAACGACGTCATCATGTTCTGCAATCACCCGGTTTCCGCTTCCTTCCGGGGATTCTATACACGTGAGTTTTTATCGACTAGAACCGTTAGATTCACCAGTATTGTCTCTTTTTCTCACGGGTCCCATGCGTCGCCTGCCGCCGCTCAACGCTTTACGCGTCTTTGAAGTCGCTGCTCGAACGGGGAGTTATGCCAAAGCCGGAGTCGAACTCGGACTGACACACGGCGCCGTCAGTCGCCAAATCGCAGCATTGGAAACATGGCTCGGCCAGCGCCTGTTTGTGCGGACGGGCCGGCGCATGACGCCGACACCCGCAGCGCGCGCCTTTGCCGCCGAGGTCAGCTTGTCGTTCGACCGTATGATCGCCGCGGCCGAAGCCTGCGGATATCCGTCCGTGCGCTCTATTCTCCGCGTCGACGCTCCAACCACTTTCGCCATGCGCTGGCTGATCCCCCGTCTCGAGCGGTTTCACGCGCAACGGCCGGAGGTGGAAATCTCGGTCACGACGGCGACGACCCTCCGTGATGAATTGCGCGGGGGCTTTGATCTCGCGATACGGCGAGGATCGGCGGAACGGGACGCGTGGCCCCAATATCAGGCGGTGCCTTTTCTGGACGAGGCAGATACGTTGATCGTGAGCCCCGCACTATTCGAACGGCAACCGCTCCACCAGCCGGCCGATATCGCGAACCACATTCTGTTGGGAAGCGAGACCCGGCCGGGCGATTGGGCCGATTGGCTGGAACGGGCTGGTCTGCCGCATCGCGCCGAGCAACGGCGGCGCGTGTTCGATCATTTCTTCGTCACGCTTCAGGCGGTGGCCGATGGTCTTGGCATTGGCATCGGGCCTTTCCCGGTCCTTCAAACCGATCTGGAAACGGCACGGATTCTGACGCCGTTTCCGACAATTCTTGTGCCCCGCACCGGCTATGTCGCCCTTATTCCCTTCGACGCAAATAAATCATCGGCTTTGACGGGTTTTATCGAATGGCTCGTCGCGGAAGGCGCAGTGCCGCATGCGCGCCACCTCACTTCGGCGCCGGGAAAGTGATATCCGCCGCAAAGACCTTCTGCGCGCCGGGCGGCGGCTTCGGGAAAGGCGCGGCGCGCTGCACCAACGCCAGACTTTCGACATCGAGCGCGGCATCGCCGCTGGAGCGCAGCAATTTCTCGTTCTTCACCGTGCCGTCGTCGTTCAATTCGAAGGCGACGAGCGCCGTACCCGAAGCGCCGCGACGGCGCGCATCTTCAGGAAACTCCTTGTTCAATTCCAGCATGCCGAAAACGAGCGTCTGATAGTTCACGGCCTCGTCGCCATCGGCGGAGGGTTGCGGCACGGCGACGGCGCGGGAATTGTCCTGCATCAGGCCCTCGGCCCGGCCCTCTGGCGAACCCGATGGAGTGACCGGCGGCGGTGGGTTTGCAGGTTGCGGCTTAACAACCGGCAAAGGGGGCGGCGGCTGAACCGGAGGCACCGGCTTGACCGCTTCCGCTGGTTTTGGCGGTTCCGGCTTCGGGGCGTCAAGCTTCGGGGCTTCAGGCTTGGCGACCTCCGGCTTGGGCGGTGGCGCGGGCTTGGCCGGCTGGGGCTTGGGTGGCTGGGACTTGGGTGGCTCAAGCTTCGGCGGCGAGGGTTTCACCTCTGTTTTGGGCTGCGGCTTGGCCTGCGGCGGCTTGGACGCCTCGGGCTTGGGCGCAGCGGCGGGTTTGGACGTATCAAGCTTGGACGTATCAGCCTTGGACGCGGCTGGCTTGGGCTTGCCCGGCTCAGTGCCATGCGGATCGCCCTTCGAGCCACCAGAGGGCTTGGCGTCGGGGGGCGCGGTGACCAGATCGACCGGAATTTCCAGCGCCGCATCGGGCTTGAGCGGCGGCGCGTGCTCCAGCCAGACGAGGGCCGCGAGCGCCGCGAGATGGAGGAGAATGCTCGCGCCGATCAGCCCGGCGAAGAACGACCGGCTTTGCGCCAGACGCAGCACGGCCGCGGTCGTCTCGTCGGCGCGCTGCGTCGCGCCCTTGCTATCGGCGTCCGGCCATTGCGCCCTGAACAGGGGCTCAAATGTCGCGGGCGAATCCTCGGCCAAGCCAAAACTCTTGCATGACGACCCCCGCCGGGATGCTAGCGCACAAAGCCAACGATGTCTTTGACGGCCTTGACCGTCTCAGCGGCGATAGCCCGCGCCCGGGACGAGCCGTCAGCGAGGACGGAATCGATGTAGCTCTCCTCCCTGGAGAGCCGCGACATTTCGGCGCCGATCGGCGCAAGCCTGGCGACGAGGAGATCAACCAGCGCCGCCTTGAAAGTCGAGAAATTGGCGCCGCCGAACGTCTGCAGCACCTGAGCCTTTGTCTCCTCGTTCACCGCGGCGAAAATGCCGACCAGATTGTCGAGCTCCGGCCGCCCGGCAAGGCCCGCAATCTCGCTCGGCAGCGGCTCGGGATCGGTCTTCGCCTTGCGAATTTTCTGGGCGATCGTATCGGCGTCGTCATCGAGATTGATACGCGAATAATCGGAAGGGTCCGATTTCGACATTTTCTTGGTGCCGTCGCGAAGGCTCATCACCCGCGTCGCCGGTCCCTGGATCAGCGGCTCGGGCAGCGGAAAGAAAGCCTCGCCATGGCCGTGCTCGGCGATTGAGGCGGCGAAATCGAGATTGAATTTCTGCGCGATGTCGCGGGCGAGTTCCAGATGCTGCTTCTGGTCCTCGCCAACCGGCACATGCGTCGCCCGATAGGCGTGAATATCGGCCGCCATCAGCACCGGATAATCATAGAGCCCGACCGAGACATTCTCGCGGTCCTTGCCCGCCTTCTCCTTGAATTGCGTCATCCGGTTCAGCCAGCCGAGCCGCGCGACGCAATTCAATATCCAGGTAAGCTCTGCATGTTCGGCGACTTGGCTCTGATTGAAGACGATATGCTTTGTGGCGTCGATGCCGGCGGCGAGATAGGCGGCCGTCACCTTGCGGATACTGGCTTTGAGCTCGGCAGGATCCTGCGGCACTGTGATGGCGTGCAGATCGACGACGCAATAGATGCAATCATGCGTGTTTTGCAGCGCGACGAATTTGACGATCGCGCCGAGATAATTGCCGAGATGCAGATTGCCGGTCGGCTGCACGCCGGAAAAAACGCGTTGATGAAATTCGGCCATCGCCGGGGAACTCCAGATACAAGGTGGCGGGTCTTATGCCGCCCCTACCCCATCGTGGCAAGCCGCTGGCGGTGCGAAGCGGCGGCATCCTTCGAGACGCAAGCTCCGCTTGCTCCTCAGGATGAGGGCCGCGCCCCAACGGCCTCATGCTGAGGAGCGGCCTGGTGAATAGGCCGCGTCTCGAAGCGCGAGGCCGTCGAGCCTGTGTTCCCTAAAGGATAAACCGGCTCAAGTCGCTGTTGCGGGCCAGATCGCCGATGTTTTTCTCGACGAATTCTGCCGTAATCTCAACCCGCTCGCCGGAGCGATCCGGCGCCGAATAGCTCACCTCGTCGAGCACACGCTCCATCACCGTCTGCAGGCGCCGCGCGCCGATGTTCTCGACGCTGGAGTTCACCTGCACGGCGATCTTGGCGATGGCATTCACGCCGTCCGGCGTGAAGACGAGTTCGACGCCCTCGGTCTGCAGCAGCGCCTGATATTGCTTGATGAGGCTCGCCTCGGTCTCGGTGAGGATGCGGCGGAAATCGTCCTCGTCGAGGGGCGACAGCTCGACGCGAATCGGCAGCCGGCCTTGCAGTTCGGGCAGAAGGTCCGAGGGCTTGGCGATATGGAAGGCGCCCGAGGCAATGAACAGCACATGGTCGGTCTTCACCGCGCCGTGCTTGGTGGAAACGGTCGTGCCCTCGATCAGGGGCAGCAAATCGCGCTGCACGCCTTCGCGCGAGACATCGGCGCCGCCGCGTCCCTCGCGCGCGCAGATCTTGTCGATCTCGTCGAGGAAGACGATGCCATTGTTCTCGACCTCATGGATCGCCTCCTGAACGATCTGGTCCTGATCCATCAGCTTGTCGCTCTCCTCGGCAACGAGCGGCTCGAGAGCGTCCTTGACGAGAAGGCGGCGCGGTTTGGATTGCTTGCCGAGCCCCTTGCCGAAAATATCGCCGATCGAGATCGCGCTGATCGAGGCGCCGGGCATATTGGGCAGTTCGAACATCGGCATGCCGGACGAGGGCTGCGCCAGTTCAATCTCGATCTCTTTTTCCGCCAGTTCGCCATCGCGCAATTTCTTGCGGAAGGCATCGCGTGTCGTCTGCGACGCGCTGGCGCCGACCAGCGCGTCGAGCAGCCGTTCCTCCGCCGCGAGATGGGCGCGCGCCTGCAAGGCTTTGCGCTTGTTCTGCTTCACCTGGGCGATGGCGATTTCAAGCAGATCGCGGATGATCTGCTCGACATCACGGCCGACATAGCCAACCTCGGTGAACTTCGTCGCCTCGACCTTGAGAAACGGGGCATTGGCGAGCTTGGCGAGGCGGCGCGAAATCTCCGTCTTGCCGCAGCCGGTCGGCCCGATCATCAAAATGTTTTTCGGCGTCACCTCGTCGCGCATCACGCCTTCGAGATGCAGGCGGCGCCAGCGATTGCGCAGGGCAATGGCGACGGCGCGCTTGGCCTGTTTCTGGCCGACGATGAAGCGGTCGAGTTCGGAGACGATTTCGCGCGGAGAAAAATCGGTCATGACATTTTCGTGCGTGGATGGGGAAGGCGTTGGGTGAAGCCCGCGGGCAAAGCGTTCAGCAGTCCGGCGCGCAGCGGCCGCCACCCGGTGCTGAGCAGCAGGATGAACAGGCCGAGCAGCAGCAACGTCGCCGCGCCCGCCTTGTCGGCGAGATCGGTCTGCTGGATCAGCACGCCGAAGGCGCCGCCGGCATAGGCAAGGCCCGACGCAAGCAGCGCGCGCCGGTCGATGACCAGCGAAACCAGCCCGAGGACGACGAAGATGCCGAGGACGGCGATCGCAGATGTGCTGTTGAACGCGCGCCCTTGCTGGACCGCGCTGATCAGCGAATGCACGATCAGCGGGGCCGCAAGGAGATGCAGCCAGAAGGCGATGTCGGCGCGGCGGGTCTGCCGCGCTGGGTCCGCCATATCGAAATGCATGGCAAGTGCGAAGACGCCGAGACCGAGGATGAGCCCGACGCCGTCGAAGACGCGGGCATCGAGGTCCGGAAAGACCAGAATGATCGCGGCAAGGATCGCGGCGACCAGCGCGCCGACGCCCGCAGCGATGGTGATCGGCACACGGAAGCGCCAGTAATAGGCCGCGGTCGCGAGCGCCGTCGCAAGGCCCGCTTCGATCACATCGAAGGCGCTGCCACCGAACAGGAGACGCGGCCAGTCGCGCGGCGTCGCATCGAAATAAAACGGCGCGAAAAGCGGCAGGCCGATCGTCGCCGGTGTCAGGTCGATAACGGCGCGGAAAATTGCGGTGGCGAAAATTCCGAGCAGGACGATGCTCGGCAGCGCCATCCGGTGCAGGCGCGTGAAGAATTCGGCGAGCAGCCACGCAAAGACGGCGAGGAGCGCCCAGACCGCCGGCTTGCCGACATAGAGCCCAAGCAAGTAATAGGCCGCCCCGAAAAAGAAGCCGAGGCCCATCGTGACGAAAATATCGGCGAAGCCGGTGATGAAGCGCAGCTTTTCGTCATCCACCGCATTGGCGTCGGACTGCGCCGGGTGCGCCGGGATGGCCGGCGGAGGAAGCGGCGGTGGAGGTGCGAAAGCGGCCGCCTCGGCGCGGGCCAGGGCGCGCAATTCTTCCGCCTGCACGGGCGTCAGAACATTGCGGGCAACGGCCTGGTCGAGCGCCGTTTCGGAGATCATGGCAAGCTCTCGATGACGACATTCCGGTTGGTGTAGACGCAGATGTCGGCAGCGATATCGAGAGCGCGGCGGGCGATGGTGGCGGCGTCGGCGTCGGTTGACAGCAGCGCGCGGCCGGCGGCGAGCGCATAATTGCCACCGGAGCCGATGCCCATCACGCTGCCGTCCGACGTCGCCTCGGGCTCCAGCACATCGCCATTGCCGGTGAGGACAAGGCCAGCCTCCTTGTCGGCGACCAGCATCATGGCTTCCAGCCGGCGCAGATAGCGGTCGGTGCGCCAATCCTTGGCAAGCTCGACACAGGCGCGCACGAGCTGGCCGGGGTACTGCTCAAGCTTGGCTTCGAGCCGCTCGAACAGCGTGAAGGCGTCGGCCGTCGCGCCGGCGAAGCCGCCGATCACCTCGCCCTTGGCCAACCGGCGCACCTTCTTGGCATTGCCCTTGATGATCGTCTGGCCGATGGTCACCTGGCCGTCACCGCCGATAACGGTCTGACCGCCCTTGCGGACCATGATGATTGTCGTTCCGTGCCAAGATTCTTGCCTTGGGGGCAGTTCGGACATTACGAAATACTCACGAAAATGCCGCGGCACGGCGATGCGAAGACCGTCCCCATCTATGGAGTTGGCGCGCCGCTGGCAAGGGCGCAGAAGCGCGAACAAACGGCGCGCGGTGTAAAAAAATAAATCATATCATGCACTTCACGGCCGCTTTCGCGGCCTTGGTTTTCTCTTTACGTAAAAATGCTCTATTGTCCGGCCGCCGCATGGCGCGGCTTCAGGATTCTCGATTTCTGTCATGCGCAAAGCCCAGATCGCCCGTAAAACCAAGGAAACCGCCATCGAGGTCCGTGTCGATCTCGACGGAACCGGCGTGTCGAACATTTCGACCGGCGTCGGCTTCTTCGACCATATGCTGGACCAGATCGCGCGGCATTCGCTGATCGATATCGACGTCACCGCCAAAGGTGATTTGCACATCGACCCGCATCACACTGTCGAGGACACGGGCATCGCGCTCGGCCAGGCGATCCGTCAGGCTTTGGGCGATGCGCGCGGCATCACCCGTTTCGCCGACGCGCTCCAACCGATGGACGAGACGCTGACGCGCGTGGCGATCGACCTCTCGGGGCGCCCCTATCTCGTCTTCCGGACGGTGTTCACGCGGCCCAAGATCGGCGAATTCGACACCGAGCTCGTGCGCGAATTCTTCCAGGCACTGACGACGCACACGGGGATGAATCTGCATATCGAGACCCTATATGGCGAGAATAGCCACCATATCGCCGAATCGGCGTTCAAAGGGGTAGCCCGGGCGCTGAGGACTGCCGTCACCATCGACCCGCGCCGCAGTGGCGAAATCCCCTCGACCAAGGGGTCGCTGGCGGGCTAGAGCATTGGCGCCCTCCCTTTGCGGGAGAATAGCCCTCGCCAGCCTGCCCCACGAAGGGCGCGGCAGCGGATTTAGGAACGAAGAGACTATGGCCGTTTACACGGTTTACGTCCCCGATTTCGGCCGAAGGGCGCCGTCCGAGGCCGATCGATATGCGGCTTTGCCGGACGCCGTTTTCGTCCGCGAAGGGTTTTCGCGCGCCGCCTTCTTCCTCGGACCGTTCTGGCTCGCCTGGCACCGGCTCTGGGGCGTCCTCATCGTCTGGTTCGTGCTGTTTGGCCTGCTCACGCTCGTCGCGCCGCAGTTTCTTGGCGATGGCGCGATCTTCTGGATCGCGCTGCTGCTCGAATTTCTGCTCGGCCTCGAAGGCAATGGGCTTCGGCAGCGCGAACTCACGCAGCGCGGCTTCCGCCTCTCGGACGTCGCGGCCGGCATCCGCCGTATCGATGCCGAGCGCAGCTATTTCCATCGCGCCCTGCGCGCCATCCCTCCGCCGCTGCCGCAGGTGAAAATCAGCGACGCGGCGACGGCTCCGGCACGAACGCCTCATGGCGACATCGTCGGCCTGTTTCCACACCCGGAGGATGCGCGGTGAGCGTCGCCATCGTCGATTACGGCTCCGGCAATCTGCACTCGGCGCACAAGGCCTTCGAGCGCGCCGCGCGGGAAGCGGGCATCGCCGCCGAAATCAAGGTCACCGGCGATCCCGAAGCCGTGGCGCGCGCCGAGCGCATCGTGCTGCCCGGCGTCGGCGCGTTTGCCGATTGCCGCCGCGGGCTTGAGGCGGTGCCGGGAATGATGGACGCACTGGAAGAGCGCGTGCGCAAACAGGGCCGCCCCTTTCTCGGCATTTGCGTCGGCATGCAATTGATGGCCGCGCGGGGACTGGAGCACGAGACAACCGAGGGCTTCGGCTGGATCGGCGGCGATGTCGCCGCCATCGAGCCGGGCGGCGATCTCCAAATCCCGCACATGGGCTGGAACACACTTGCCACCGGACGGCAGCATCCGTTGCTCGCGAATATTCCGACCGGGCCGGAAGGGCTGCACGCTTATTTCGTCCACTCCTTCGCCTACAAGGACGTGCCGGAGGATGAAGTCGTCGCGGTCACCGATTATGGCGGCCCCATCGTCGCCATCGTCGGCCGCGACAATATCGCCGGGACGCAATTCCATCCCGAAAAGAGCCAGAGACTGGGCCTTGCCTTGATCGCCAATTTCTTGCGGTGGCAGCCGTGATCCTTTTTCCCGCAATCGACCTCAAGAACGGCGAATGCGTCCGCCTGCTCCATGGCGACATGGACAAGGCGACCGTGTTCAACACGAATCCTGCGGCACAGGCACAAGCCTTCGAGCGACAGGGTTTCACCTATCTGCATGTCGTCGATCTCGACGGCGCCTTCGCCGGCAAGCCGGCGAACGCGGAGGCCGTTGACGCGATTCTCGCCCGCGTGACCATGCCGGTGCAACTCGGCGGCGGCATTCGCGATCTGCGCACGGTCGAAGCCTGGCTCGGCAAGGGCATCGCCCGCGTCATCATCGGCACAGCGGCGGTACGCAATCCCGATTTCGTGCGCGATGCCGCGCGCCGCTTTCCCGGCCGGGTCGCCGTCGGTATCGACGCGCGGGATGGAAAAGTCGCCGTGGAGGGTTGGGCCGAAACGACGGAAATGAAAGTCGCCGATCTCGCCGTGAAATTCGAGGATGCCGGCGTCGCAGCCATCATCTATACGGATATCAATCGCGACGGCGCGCTGAAAGGTTTGAACATCGAGGCGACGCTGGCGCTGGCCGATGCCATCTCCATTCCGGTCATCGCCTCCGGCGGCCTCGCCTCGCTCGCAGATGTGGAGCGCTTGGTGCAGCCCGATTGCGCCAAGCTCGAAGGCGCCATCACCGGCCGCGCGCTTTACGATGGCCGGCTCGATCCGCAGGCGGCTTTGGCGCTGGTCCGCAACGCGGAGAAGAGCCTTGCTTAAGGCGCGCGTCATCCCCTGTCTCGACGTCAAGGACGGCCGCGTCGTCAAAGGCGTCAATTTCGTCGGTCTGCGCGATGCGGGCGATCCGGTCGCCAGCGCCATTGCCTACGACGCGGCGGGCGCGGACGAGCTCTGCTTTCTCGACATTACCGCGAGCCACGAGAATCGCGGCACGCTGCTCGATGTCGTGCGGCGCACGGCGGAAGCCTGCTTCATGCCGCTGACGGTCGGCGGCGGCGTTCGCACAGTCGAGGACGTTCGCAACCTGCTGCTCGCCGGCGCCGACAAGGTCGCCATCAACACCGCCGCCGTGCAGAATCGCGAGTTCGTGCGCGCCGGGGCGGAGAAATTCGGCAGCCAGTGCATCGTCGTCGCCATCGATGCGAAACAGGTGGCGCCCGGCCGCTGGGAAATTTTCACCCACGGCGGCCGCAAGCCGACCGGCATCGACGCGATCCAATATGCCCGCGAGGTGGTGAGCCTCGGCGCCGGCGAAATCCTGCTCACGTCGATGGATCGCGACGGCACCAAATCGGGCTTCGACATCGCCCTGACCCGCGCTGTCGCGGATGCGGTCAACGTGCCAGTCATCGCCTCGGGCGGCGTCGGCACTCTCGATCATCTCGTCGAAGGCATCCGCGACGGTGGCGCCACGGCGGTCCTCGCCGCCTCGATCTTCCATTTCGGCGAATTCAGCATTGCCGAAGCCAAGACCTATATGGCCAGGCATGGCGTCGCGATCCGGCTGGATGGTATCGCGGCAACAGCCGCCGTCGCGTGAGGACAGAATGAGCGATTTCACTCTCGACGATCTCGCGGCCATCATCGCCCGCCGCGCCGAGGCGAGCGCGGAGACGTCCTACACCAAATCTCTGCTGACGGCCGGCCCGGCGCGCGCGGCGAAGAAACTCGGCGAGGAAGCGGTCGAAACCGTGATCGCCGCGATCGAGGGCGATCACGCGGCGCTCGTCAGCGAAAGCGCCGACCTGCTCTATCACCTGCTTGTCGTGCTTCAGGCGCGCGGGGTGGCGCTCGGCGAGGTTCTGGCCGAGCTGGAGCGGCGCACGCGCCAGTCCGGCCATGAGGAAAAAGCCTCCCGGAAAGCATGACATCGGGCAAATCAATCCTCCATTTGGCCGGTTTCAAAAATAGAATTGTCGTCTAAAATGGCGCCATATCTCCTCCAGCGGCGCCAGGCAGCCGGGAGATCCATGGACGAGCGCGTCACGCAGCCTCCGGCGGTTCTCTCGCCCTATCATCGCTTCAGCCGAAGCGAATGGGCGGCTTTGCGCGCCGACACGCCGCTGACGCTGACGCTGGACGACCTGAATCGGCTGCGCTCGCTCAGCGAGCCGCTATCGCTCGAAGAAGTCATCGAAATCTATCTGCCGCTGTCGCGCCTGCTCGCGCTCTATGTCGCCGCGACGCAAGGGCTCTACAAAGCCACGCAGCGCTTCCTCGACGCCGAAGACGGCAAGATGCCCTATATCATCGGCGTCGGCGGGTCCGTCGCCGCAGGCAAGTCGACGCTCGCGCGGGTGATGCGTGCGCTGCTCTCGCGCTGGCCCAATACGCCGAAAGTGCAGCTCGTCACGACCGACGGCTTTCTCTATCCGAACGCCGTCCTCGAGGCCGAGGGCCTGATGGACAAGAAGGGTTTTCCCGAGAGCTACGACAGCCCGGCGCTCATCAATTTCCTCTCGGACATCAAGGCGGGCACGCACAATGTCCGCGCGCCGGTCTATTCGCATCTCACCTACGACATCATGCCGGACGAATTCGTCACCGTCGACCGGCCGGACATTCTCATCGTCGAAGGCTTGAACGTGCTGCAGCCCGGCCGGCCGGTGAAGCATGGACACGCCGGCGCCTTCGTCTCCGACTTCTTCGATTTCTCCGTCTATCTCGACGCCGACGAGAACGACCTCGCGCAATGGTACATCAACCGCTTCCTGCGGCTACGCGAGACCGCCTTCCGCGACCCGCGCTCCTACTTCCGCAAATATGCGGACATGCCGGAGAACGAGGCCGAGTCGATGGCGCGCGATATCTGGACGCGGATCAATCTGCGCAATCTGCACGAAAACATTCTGCCGACGCGCGCCCGCGCCAGCCTCGTGCTCACCAAGGACGCGCAACACGCGATCCAGACGGTGGAACTGAGGAAGCTGTAGCCGTCATTGCGAGGAGCGATTGCGACGAAGCAATTCAGAAATCCAAAGCAACGTTCCTGGATTGCTTCGCTTCGCTCGCAATGACGCAAGCCTTTAAAGCAGCCCGTTTTCCGCCGCGAGCGCCTTCAGGTCCGTTTGCGGCCGCGCCCCATAATGCTGGATGATTTCGGCCGCCGCGAGCGCGCCGAGCCGCGCGCAATCCGTCAGGCTTTGCTCGCGCGACAGACCGGCGAGAAAGCCGGCGGCGAAAAGATCGCCCGCGCCGGTCGTATCGACGAGGGTGTCGATCGGAAAAGCATTCACCGCATGCGTCTCCTCGCGCGTGACGATGAGCGAGCCCTTTTCGCTGCGCGTCACCGCGGCGAGAATATCCTCGTCACGCAATTGCGCGACCGCCGTCTTGAAATCGGCCGTCTGGTAGAGCGCATGCAATTCGCTCTCGTTGGCGAAGAGAATGTCGATGCTGCGTGTGCGGATGAGTTCAAGAAATTCGTCGCGATAGCGATCGACGCAGAAAGCGTCCGAAAGGGTGAGCGCCACCTTGCGCCCCGCCGCATGGGCAATGCCGGCGGCCTTGAGAAACGCCGCCTTTGCCGCCGGCGGGTCCCAGAGATAGCCTTCGAGATAGGTGATCTGCGCCGCCGCGACGCGCGCGGCATCAATGTCGGTCTCACTCAGCGCCTGACAAGCGCCGAGAAAAGTCTGCATCGTGCGCTGACCGTCGGGCGTCACTAGGATGAGGCAGCGCGCGCTCGCCAGCCCTTCGGTCGCCGCCTTGGTCTCGAAATCAACCTTCGCGGCCCGGATGTCGTGGGTGAACATGTCGCCCAGCGGGTCGTGCTTCACCTTGCCGATGAAGGCGGCGCGAGCGCCGAGCGCCGCGGCGCCGATGATCGTATTCGCCGCCGAGCCGCCGGAGACGACGATGGTCTGGCCCATTGCGGCATAGAGCTTTTCCGCCGTCGCTTCGTCGATCAGCGACATGCCGCCCTTGTTGAGGCCGTGGGCGAGCAGAAAATCGTCATCGCAAGGGGCGAGGACATCGACAATGGCGTTGCCGATGCCGAGGATTTCGAGGCTGGGTTCGGTCATGAGACGGGCTGGTTGCGGAATGAGCCGTGCGTGTCGCATTGCCCCGAGGGCAGGTCAAGCGGAGCAAAAACAAATGCGCCGGCGCAAAGACCGCACCGGCGCATGGAACGATCCTGGAATGATTATCAGAGCCCTTCGAACAGAGCCGTCGAGAGATAGCGCTCGGCAAAGGAGGGGATGATGACCACGATGTTCTTGCCGGCGAATTCATCGCGCGTGCCGACCTCGATCGCCGCCGCCAAGGCCGCACCGGAGGAAATGCCGACCGGAACACCCTCAAGCCGGGCGACCAGCCGGGCGATGTCGAATGCCGTCTGATTGCCGACCGTGATGACCTCGTCGATCTGGCTGCGATCGAGAGTCGCGGGAACGAAACCCGCGCCGATACCCTGAATCTTGTGCGGGCCCGGATGACCGCCGGACAGAACCGGCGAATCTTCCGGCTCGACCGCCACGATGCGAAGGCTCGGCCGGCGCGGCTTGAGCACCTGCGCGACGCCGGTCAGCGTACCGCCGGTGCCGACACCGGAAACGAAGACATCCACTTCGCCCTTGGTGTCGTTCCAGATTTCCTCCGCCGTCGTGCGCCGGTGAATCTCCGGATTCGCGGGATTCTCGAATTGCTGCAATGTGTAGGCACCGGTCGTCGCGTTGGCGAGTTCCTGCGCCTTGGCGATGGCGCCCTTCATGCCTTGCGGGGCGGGAGTCAGCACCAGTTCAGCGCCCAGCAGCGCGAGCATTTTTCGCCGTTCGATCGACATCGATTCCGGCATCACGAGAATCAGCCGGTAGCCCTTCGCCGCAGCGACAAAGGCGAGCGCGATGCCGGTGTTGCCGGACGTCGGCTCGATCAGCACGGTACGATCCGGCGAAATCTTGCCGGCGGTTTCGGCCGCGTCGATCATGGCGAGGCCGATACGGTCCTTCACGCTGCTGATCGGATTGAAGAACTCAAGCTTCGCAAGCAGGTTGGCCTTGACGCCCTTTTCCTTGGCGAGCTTGTCGAGCCGGACCAGCGGCGTATCGCCGACCGTCTCGGTGATGGAATTGTAAATCCGTCCGCGGCCCGGCACCTGGGCCACGCTTCCGGCTTCCTTGATTGCGGCCTGCGCCATCCCTTTAATCTCCCTGCCGATCCTGCGACTCGGCCTCAATAGCAAATTTCGCCCGAAAACGTGAGAGGCGCCCGTCCGGCTGTCCCTCACGCATTCTTATACCTTGGCGCTGCCCTCAGTTATGCGGCGCCGGGACGATGCGCAAATAGGGGCGCGGCGCCTTCCAGCCCTGGGGATATTTCTTCTTCGCGTCTTCGTCGGAGACGGCCGGGACGATGATGACATCCTCCCCCGGCTTCCAGTTGACCGGCGTCGCGACCTGGTGCTTCGCGGTCAATTGCAGCGAATCGATCACCCGCAGGATCTCATCGAAGTTGCGGCCCGTGCTCGCCGGATAGGTGAGGCTCAGCTTGATCTTCTTGTCCGGGCCGATGACGAACACCGAGCGGACAGTAAGCGTGTCGCTGGCGTTGGGATGGATCATTCCATAAAGATTGGCAACCTTGCGCTCGGGGTCGGCGATCAGCGGAAAATTGAGCGCGTAGCCCTGGGTTTCCTTGATGTCTTCCGACCATTTCTCGTGCGAAGTCAGCGGATCGACGCTGAGGCCGATGACCTTGACGCCGCGCTTGTCGAACTCGGGCTTCAGTTTCGCCGTATAGCCGAGTTCCGTGGTGCAGATCGGCGTGAAATTCTTGGGATGGGAAAACAGCACCGCCCAGGAATTGTTGATGTAATCGTGGAACTTGATCGGGCCTTCCGTCGTCTGGGCCTCGAAATCGGGCGCGATGTCGCCAAGCTGCAGTGCCATGGTTCACCTCTTCAGATACGCGTCGCGCGGGCACCCGCCGGCGGCCCGTTACAACATGGATTGTTTGGTCTTGGCCTCACCCGCTCCGGCCCAGGAGAGCAGACTGCCTGACCGGGCCGAAAACTAGCATTATTCCCGGGGCGTCGGAAGTATATAAAAACAATAGACAATACTAAATTGTAAAATCCGGCTTCGCCGCCTCGTCGTGGAGCACTTTCTTCTCCCCGGCCTCGCGGCAAATATCGTCGATCGTCACGCCTTCAAGATCACCGAGGAAAGCTTCGCCCGCGCGCGAGACAATTGGATGGATGATCGTCTCGATAAAGACGTTTTCGGTCTTCTCTTCCTCAGGCTCGTCGACCGCGACGGCGCGAACGACTTCGGCCGCGCTGATACGGCGGCGCTCACGGGCCAATTCGTAGCCGCCACGCGGCCCGCGCACGCCCTTCAGAATGTCGGCGCGCACCAGCGCCTGCAGCAAGGTTTCGAGATGGCGCGGCGGCAGGCCGAGCCGGCCAGCGAGCAGTTTCGCCGCAACGGGCTGCGGCCGGGCGTGGATCGCAATATCGACGACCGCAGCAAGCGCAAGAACGCTGCGCCGGGATAGAAGCATCATGCGTCATCTCCCTGCAAAGCCGAATGGCCCGTCGAGCCGTAACCGCCGGCGCCGCGCACGGTTTCGGTCAGCCTCGCCGTCTCGACAAAGACGGCGCGCATCACCGGCGCGACGACGAGCTGGGCGATCCGCGCACCGCGCACGATTTCGAACGGCTCGCTCCCGCAATTTATCAAAAGCACGCTGACTTCGCCGCGATAATCTGAATCGATCGTGCCCGGCGCGTTAAGCACGGTCACGCCGCGATGCAGCGCGATCCCCGAGCGCGGCCGCACCTGACCTTCGTAGCCGTCCGGCAATTCGAGCACGATGCCGGTCGCGATCAAGTGGCGCGCGCCCGGTTCAAGAACAATTCTCTCATCCGGGGCCAAAGCCGCGCAAAGATCGGCCCCCGCCGCGCCGACGCTGTGATAGGCCGGCAAAGGCAAGCCTTCGCCATGCGGCAAAACCCGGACTGCGACCCGCGGCGCCGCCTCACGCATCGAGCCGCTCCCTCAAAAGCTGCGCCAGGTGCCGGACGAGCTTGGCCGCCACGTCCTCCTTGCGCATCTTCGGCCAGGTCTCGGCCCCGGATGGCGTGATCAGCGTGATCTGGTTCTCATCCTTGCCCATCGCACCCTCGGCCCCGCCGACGTCATTGGCGACGATTATATCGCATTGTTTGCGCGCCAGCTTATCGCGCGCGTGGGCCAGAATGCTTTCGGTTTCGGCAGCGAAACCGACGACAAGGCGCGGCCGGCCCGACCGGCGCTGCGCCACGGCGGCAAGAATGTCGGGATTCTCGGCCAGCGCGAAGTGCGGCAGGACGGCGGATTTCTTGATCTTCTGCGGCGCCGCGGCTTCAACACGCCAATCGGCGACCGCCGCCGTAGCGATGAAAATATCGGCCGGCAATGCCGCCTCGACCGCCGCCGCCATTTGCGCCGCGGTTTCGACATGCACTGTCGTAACACCGGGCGGATCGGCCAGAGCCACCGGACCGCTGACCAGCGTGACATCCGCCCCGGCCGCCGCCGCCGCGGCGGCGATGGCATGGCCCTGCTTGCCGGATGAGCGATTGCCGATATAGCGCACCGGATCGATCGGCTCGTGCGTCGGGCCCGAGGTGACGACAACATGCCGGCCGGCAAGCGGCTTTTCGCCCGGCGCGGCGCCGACGCCCGGAGGCAACGCGATCTTCGTCTCGCCATTGAGCGCCGTGGCGATGGCGCCAAGGATCGCCGCCGGTTCGCTCATCCGGCCCGGCCCATATTCGCCGCAGGCCATCTCGCCTTCATCCGGACCGACGAACAAAACCCCGTCACGGCGCAGGGTTTCGACATTGCGCCGCGTGGCGGGATGGAGCCACATGCGCAAGTTCATCGCCGGTGCGACGAGAATTTTCTTGTCCGTCGCCAGCAGAAACGTCGCGGCGAGATCGTCGGCAAGGCCCTGCGCCATCCTCGCGAGCAGATCGGCCGTCGCCGGCGCCACGACGACGAGATCGGCGGCGCGGGAGAGCTGGATGTGTCCCATCTCCGTCTCGTCCGTCAGCGAGAAGAGATCGTCGAAGACCTTGCTGCCGGAGAGGCTCGCGACCGACAGCGGCGTGACGAATTGCTTCGCCGCCTTTGTCATGACGACATCGAGGCCGACGCCCTGCTCGCGCAGGCGGCGGATCAGCTCCAGCACCTTGTAGGCGGCGATGCCGCCACCGATGACGAGCAGAATGCGTTTGCCGTTCAGCAAAGACGTCTCCCTGCCCCGCGCCTCAGCGCAGGATAAAGACAATCAATATAATAACCAGCAGCCAAAGTGCGATATGGCCGAGCCGGGCGCCGCGCGCCTGCGCCTCGCTGAGCTTGGCGAGCGCGTTCTCCGACAATTCGAACCCGTCCTCGGCCATGCTCTCGACCTGGGAAACAATCTTCTCCGTCTGCAGCAGGACGGCCGGGAGATTGGCGGCGAATTGCGAAAGCGCGCTGAGCGCGCGGCCGGCATCCTGGATTTTGCCGACAGGGCCGAGATTTTCCCGCAGCCAACCAGAAACGACCGGCTCCGCCGTCGACCACATGTCGAGCTTGGGGTCGAGCCGCCGTGCCACGCCCTCAACGACGACCATGGTCTTTTGCAGCAGCACCAGTTCGGTGCGCGTCGTCATGTCGAAAAGCGCCGTCACCTCGAACAGGAGGGTGAGCACCCGCGCCATCGAAATCTCGTCCGCGGTACGGGCATGGATCGGCTCGCCGATGGCGCGGATCGCCTGAGCGAAATCCTCGACCTTGTGATAGCCGGGCACATAGCCGGCCTCGAAATGCACTTCTGCAACACGGCGGTAATTGCGGGTGATGAAACCGTAGATGATCTCGGCCAGAAAGCGGCGTTCCTTGAGGCCGAGACGCCCCATGATGCCGAAGTCGACGGCGGTAAGCCGTCCCTGCCGGTCGATGAACAGATTGCCCTGGTGCATGTCGGCATGGAAAAAGCCGTCGCGCACCGCATGCCGCAGGAACGACTGGATGACCGTGCGTCCAACCTCGGCGAAGTCGAAACCCGCCGCCGCCAGAGCCTTGGTGTCCGAGAGCGAAATGCCGTCGATCCATTCGGCGGTGAGGACTTCCTTCTCCGTGCGGTCCCAATCGACGCGCGGGACGCGGAAGTCGCTTTCCTTCTCGGTATTTTCGGCGAATTCGGAGGCGGCGGCGGCTTCGAGCCGGAAATCCATCTCCATCTTCACCGTGCGGGCAAGAATATCGACGACCTCTATCGGCTTCAGCCTCTTGGCATCGGGAAACCAGCGTTCGCCGATTCGCGACGCGAAATACATATCCGAGAGATCGCGCCGAAAGCGCCGTTCGACGCCGGGCCGCAGCACTTTCACCGCAACATCGCGCTCGCCCTTGGCGTCGCGCACGCGGGCGCGATGCACCTGCGCGATCGAGGCGGCGGCGACCGGAGGGCCGAAAGCGACGAAAACCTCGTCGATCTTTCGCCCAAAGGCGGTTTCGACCACCTTTACCGCCTCCGCTTGCGGGAAAGGCGGCATGTGATCCTGCAAGGCTTCGAGCCGGCGTGCGACATCCGCGCCGACGACATCCGGCCGCGTCGCGAGAAATTGGCCGAGCTTGACATAGGACGGACCGAGACGACTGATCGCCGCCGGCAAAAGGTCCGGCCCCTTCTTCTCCCGCCTGCTAAGCGCTTTGGCGAGCGCGAAGGGCAGCCGCGCGACCGGCGGCAAAGCTGCGATATCGACGTCGCGGAATAGGCCTGCGCGGGAAAGCACGAAACCGGCCCGCGCGATACGCAGAGGATGCCCGAGGGAAAAGATCAAAGCTTCCAGCCCGAGTGGATCGCGACGACGCCGCCGCTGAGCTTGGTATAGGAGGCGCGGGCGAATCCCGCCTGCTCGATCATGACGCGGAAGTCTTCAGCCGGGGGAAAGCGGCGGATCGATTCGACCAGATAGCGATAAGCCTCGCCGTCGCCTGTCACCAATTTGCCGATCGCCGGAATGGCGCGGAATGAATAGGCCTCGTAGAGCTTGTCGAGGCTGGCGACATCGACCTGCGAGAATTCGAGGCAAAGAAAACGCCCGCCCCGCCGCAGCACGCGGAACGCCTCCGAAAGCGCAAGGTCGATGCGCGGCACGTTGCGGATGCCGAAGGCGATCGTATAGGCGTCGAATTCATTGTCCGGAAACGGCAGGGACTCGGCATTGGCCTCGATGAAGGTCAGCTTACCAGCAAGGCCGTTCTTTTCCGCCCTCGCGCGGCCGACCGCCAGCATATCGGGGTTGATGTCGAGCAGCGTCACCTGCGTCTGCGGGCCGCCGGCCTTGGCGACGCGGAAGCCAACATCGCCGGTGCCGCCGGCGACGTCGAGATGACGAAACGGCCGCTTTTTCGACGGATGGACGGCGGCGACGAGTTGATCCTTCCACAGCCGGTGCAGGCCCGCCGACATCAAATCGTTCATCAAATCATAGCGCGCCGCGACGTTGTGAAACACCGCGTCGACGCGGCGCTGCTTGTCGGGCAGCGGCACGGTCGAAAAGCCGAAATGGGTTACTTCGTCCTCGGACATCGCATCACTCGACAGGGACGTCCTCGCAACGCGCCAGCAAATCTGGCCAAGGAGCGCGCGGCACCCTATCTTTCTCCTGACCTCTATTGCCCGGTTTCGCGCCCCGCCGTCAAACGCGGCTGCAGGCATGCTTAATCCCGCCGGGCCGACAGCATCGGAGAGTAGAATGACCGCCTTCCTGCTCCGCCTCGCTCCTTCGCGCCGGACCGCCCTCGGCGGCCTCGCCGCTGCCCTGCTTCTTGGCCTTTCGCCCGCCGCGGCCGAGACCTACACATTGCTCGCCAGCCTCAGCAGCGCGAGCGAGGTGCCGCCCAACGACAGCAAAGCCACCGGCAGCCTGACGGCGACCTACGACACAACGACGAAAAAGCTGAGCTGGACCGTCACCTATTCGGGATTGACCAGCGCTCCATTCGCCGCGCATTTCCATGGGCCCGCCGGACCCGGCAAGGAAGCGCCCGTCGAAGTGCCGGTGCCGGTGGGCTCGAGCCCGATCCACGGCGCGGCGACATTGACCCCGGCGCAGGAAAAAGACCTGCTTGACGGCAACGTCTATTTCAACATCCACACACAGGCGAACCCCAAGGGCGAAATTCGCGGCCAGGTCTCGCAGGCGCAGCCGGGCTAAGAACATCGCCCCGCCGCGGGGAGCGAACAGGAACCGATGCCCGAACTCCCCGAAGTCGAAACCGTGCGCCGCGGCCTCGCCCCGGCGCTCGTCGGCGCGCAGTTTTCTGCCGTCGAGCAAAGACGCGCGGATTTGCGCTTTCCCTTTCCGAAGGATTTTCCAGCGCGGCTCACCGGCCGCACCGTCACGGCGCTGCGGCGGCGAGCAAAATATCTGCTCGTCGATCTCGATAACGGCGAGACGCTTGTCATGCATCTCGGCATGTCGGGCTCTTTCCGCATCGAGGACGACGCGGGCGAGAACACACCCGGCTTGTTCCACAATTCGCGCGGCAAGGATGCCGCGCACGATCACGTCGTCTTTCACCTCTCGAACGGCAAGCGCATCACCTATAACGATCCGCGCCGCTTCGGCTTCATGCTGTTGGTCAAGAGCGATCTCCTCGCCGCCCATCCGCTGTTTCGCGATGTCGGCCTCGAGCCGTTGAGCGAGGCGCTGAACGGCACAGCCCTGACACAGCTCTTTTCCGGCAAGAAAGCGCCGTTGAAGGCCGCGCTGCTCGACCAGCGCCTCATCGCCGGCCTCGGCAACATCTATGTCAGCGAGGCGCTGCATCGCGCCGGACTTTCCCCGCGCCGCACCGCAGGCTCGATCGCCCGCAAGAACGGCGCGGCGTCACCGCGCGCGGAGCTTTTGGCGAAAGCCATTCGCGAGGTTCTGGAAGAAGCGGTCAAGGCCGGTGGCTCGTCATTGCGCGACCATCGCCAGACCAACGGCGATCTCGGCTATTTCCAGCATAATTTCCGTGTCTACGACCGCGCCGGCGCGCCCTGCCCGCGCCCCGGCTGCGGCGGTACGATCAAGCGCATCGTCCAGTCCGGCCGCGCGACCTATTATTGCCCCACCTGTCAGAAGTAGCTTCGCTCTATTCCACGCGGCCCGGCGTGACGTGCAGGAATTGCGCGCGCTCTTCGAGTCCGGCGAAGGCGGCGCGGTCGGCGCCGGTCATGAAGACTTGCGATTCGAGCGCCAGCAGCCGCTCGTAAAGCGCGGCGCGGCGCGCGGCATCGAGATGCGCCGCGATCTCATCGAGCAGGACGAAGGGCCTGATGCCGCTCAGCGCCGCGACCAGCCGGGCATGCGCGAGCACGAGGCCGATCAGCAGCGCCTTCTGCTCGCCGGTCGACGAGCGTGCGGCCTCGGCCTGTTTCGGCCCATGCACGACAAGGAGATCGGCGGTATGCGGGCCAATCAGCGTGCGCCCGGCGGCGGCATCGCGGCCGCGGTTCTGACGCAGCAGATCGCGGTAGATGTCCTCGGCCTCCAGCGCCGGCCGTGTGGCGAGCAAGTCTTCGACATCCCCCTTCAGCGTCAATTCGGCGAAAGGAAAGGGCGAGGCGGCGTCTCTGTCCTGCAAAATAACCTGCGCCAGATGGGCGACCGTCTGCTGCCGTGCCGCGGCAACGGCGACGCCGATCTCTGCAACTTCGCGCTCGGTCGCATCGAGCCATTGCCGGTCGCGGCCGCCGTTTTCCAGCAAACGGTTGCGGTTGCGCAACGCGCGCTCCAAAGCATTGACGCGCCCGCCATGCTCGGAATCGATCGCCAGCACCAATCGGTCGAGAAAACGCCGCCGCTCACCCGCCGGGCCGGAGAACAGGCCGTCCATAGCCGGCGTCAGCCAGACAATGCGCAGATAATCGGCGAACGGCCGGATGGAGGCCAAAGGCTCGCGGTTCAGCCGGTAACGGCGAATGGGGCTGCCCTCAGCCTGAATCTCCGTTCCCGTGCCGAGCTGAATTGTGCCATCATGGGTGGTGACTTCGGCGGAGATGGCGAAGGTCCCGGGGCCGCCGGCGCGGGCGCATTCGGCAAGGTCCGCCCGCCGCAGGCCGCGCCCGGGACAAAGCAGGGAGATCGCCTCGATCAGATTGGTTTTTCCGGCCCCGTTCTCACCCGTCAGGACGAGGACGCCGGGCGCCAAGGCGAGATCGAGCGCGGCATAGGAGCGGAAATTGGCGAGGACGAGCCGGGCCACCGCCGGGAGGGCGGCGCGCATTTTCGCGGGCGTTGTGGCTTCGTTCATATGCGGTCATTAAAGGAAGGCGCGAGTTCTGGGAATTAGGTTGCGATGGCGCAGCACGAGGCACCAAACCAGAAGAGCAACGGCCAGATGCGCTACCGGCTTGGGCCGCGCGGCGCCGATGTTGCTATGCTCGCCGATCTCTGGGTCGCCGCCTGGCAGGCGGTCGTGCCGCAGATCGATTTCGCCGCCCGCCGCTCCTGGCTCATCCGCTGCGTCGCGGATATCGAGGCGCAGGGCGGCACCACCGTCTGCGCCTATGATTCCGAAGAGGACGCCGCGGGGTTCTTCCTGCTCGACCTCAACCGCGCCTATCTGGAACAGATCGCCATCGCGCCGCCGCTGTTCGGCTCCGGATTGGCACGCCTCCTGATCGGCGAAGCCCAACGCCTCTGCCCGGAGGGGCTGACGCTCGACGTCAACGCCGACAATCTGCGCGCACTGCGCTTTTATGAAAAGGCCGGCTTCCAGCGCGGCGAGGCGGGCATCAATCCGGCTTCCGGCCTCGCCACCTGGCGGATGCACTGGCCGAGCCCGGTCTAGACTGTTCAGTCGTGATGATGCGTGTGACGGGTGTGGCCGCGCCCGTGATGCGTATGCGAACCGCCGACTTCGATCTCCATATGCTGGCGGCCGTGGCGGTGCGCGCCGTGATGCCAGTAATGCACGTGGTGATGATGGCTGGAGTGGCCGCCGTCGCCACCCTCTCCGCCTTCCCCAGCACCACCGCCGCCTTCTCCGCCATCATCGCCGTCCGGCATGGCTTTGGCTCCATGCAGATGCGCGACCGGCCCAAAGGAGGCAAGGCATTGATTATAAGCATCCGCCGCCTGGATTTTCTCGCAATCGCTGATCGAGCGGGGCGCGGCGGCGAGCGGCGCGGCGAAAAGACCGATGCCCAGCAGACTGAGCAGCGGGACGGCGCGTCGAAAATTCTTCATCCTCTGAGCGTCGCTCCCGTTTTATTCTGGACCTCGGCGATGATCTTGGCAGCGATCGCGTCAATCTCCGCATCGGTGAGAGTTTTATCGCGCGGCTGCAGGGTGACCGCAATAGCGATCGACTTCTTGCCGGGCGGAATCTCGTCCCCCTCGTAGACGTCGAACAAATTAGCGCCCGTTATAAGGGTGCGATCCGCCGATTGCACCGCACGCAACAGATCCGCCGCCTTCACATGACGATCGGCGAGGAAGGCGAAGTCGCGCTCCACCGGCATGAGATCGGAAATCTCAAGCTTCGGCTTGGTCTTGGTCGGCTTGGCTTTGGGCAACGGAATGTCGTCAAGCACGATCTCGAAGCCCACAAGCGGCGCATCGACATCCAGCGCCGCGAGGACGCGCGGATGCAATTGGCCGAAATAGCCGACGATGTTCTTCGGCCCGAATTGCAAGGTTCCCGAGCGGCCGGGATGAAACCAGCCCGGGCCTCCCGGCACGATCTGCAAACCGGCGAGCGGCACGCCAAGCGCGCCGAGCAAGGCCAGCGCATCGGCCTTGGCATCGAAAATATCGGCATCGGACGCGCCATCCGCCCAATGACGTCCGCGCGCAGCGACACGCGCCCGGCCCTGCCGCAGCCCCGCAACCACCGTCTTCTGATCCTCGGGCGCCGTACCTTTGAAAATCGGCCCGACTTCGAACAGAGCCACATCGCCGAAGCCGCGATCGGCGTTGCGTTTGGCCGAGGCGATATGCCCCGGCAAAAGGCTCGGCCGCATGTCGGAAAGATCGGAGGCAATCGGATTGGCCAGCACCAAAGCCTCATCGCCGCCGCCGAAGAGCAGCGCCTGCTCATGCGAGATGAAAGACCAGCTAACCGCCTCGGTGAGGCCGTTGGCGGCAAGCGCCCGTTTGACGTTGCGCACGCGCTTTTGCAGCGGCGTCAAAATCGCGGCGGAGACATGCGCATCCTCGCGCGGCAGCGGCTGCGCCGGGATGCGATCGACCCCGGCGATACGCAAAATTTCCTCGACGATGTCGGCTTTGCCTTCGATGTCCGGCCGCCAGGACGGCACGTCGATCACGACAAGATCGCTGTTGCCCGGCAGGCTCGCCGGACGAAAGCCGAGATGCTCCAGAATGGCGGCCATTTCCGACGGCGAAAGCTCGATACCGGCGAGGCGCCGCACCTCGCTCCATGGAAACGTGATGCGTTTCACCGTGCTGGGAATCTCGCCGGCGAGAACGATGTCGGAGGCTTCGCCGCCGCAGAATTCGAGTACGAGTTGCGTCGCGAGTTCGAGACCCGGCAGCGTGAACGCCGGATCGACGCCGCGCTCGAAGCGATAGCGCGCATCGGAATTGATGCCGAGGCGGCGGCCGGTGCGGGCGATGTTCACCGGGTCCCACAAAGCCGATTCGATCAGTACATCGGTCGTCTCGGCAGAACAGCCCGAAGCCTCGCCGCCCATGATGCCGGCGAGCGACTCGACACCATTGTCGTCAGCGATGACGACGGCATTCTCGTCGAGCGGATAGGTCTTGCCGTCGAGCGCGACGAGGCTTTCGCCGGCGCGGGCGCGGCGCACGCTGAGATCGCCCTTGACTTTACCTGCGTCGAAGACATGCAGCGGCCGGGCGCGATCGATCGTCAGGAAATTGGTAATGTCGACGAGCGCATTGATCGGCCGCAGGCCAATAGCGCGCAATTGCGTCTGCAGCCATTCGGGACTCGGGCCGTTCCTGACGCCGCGTACAAGCCGCAGCGCGAACGCCGGCGCGAGATGCCTGTCGGCTGCATCGAAATCGAGGCTCACTTTCACCGGGCAGGGAAATTGACCCGCGACCGGTGTGACCGGCGGCGTCTTCAATTGGCCCAGGCCCGCAGCATCGAGATCGCGGGCGACGCCGAGGACGCCCGCGGCATCCGGCCGGTTCGGCGTCAGGTTGATCTCGATCAGCGGATCGTCGAGGGCCGCCCATTTCGCATAGAGAACGCCGACCGGCGCATCGGCGGGAAGATCGAGGATGCCGTCATGATCACCGGAAAGTTCGAGCTCGGCGCCGGAGCACAACATGCCGCCGGATTCGACGCCGCGGATGATGCCCTTGCTCAGCGTGATGCCTTTGGCGGGAATGTAGGCGCCGGGCGGCGCGAAGACAGATTTCATCCCCGTCCGCGCGTTCGGCGCCCCGCACACGACTTGCACCGGCGCGCCGGTGCCAATGTCGACGAAGCAGATGCGCAAGCGGTCGGCATTGGGGTGTTGGCGCGCCTCGATCACTTGCGCGATGACGAAATCCTTCAGCGCCGCGGCGGGATCGTGCACATGCTCGACCTCAAGGCCGATCTTGGTCAGGGACTCGACGATCGCGGCAAGATCGGCATCCGTCTCGAGATGTTGCTTCAGCCAGCTCAGAGTAAATTTCATGAATCGTCCGGTTCGGCGCGCGGCCTGCGGCTTCGATACGGGCGCGCAGGCCGGCGTTTATGCGCTGCGTTGGTCGGCGAATTGGCCGGTCTTGCGATAGCGTGTGAGGTAGGCCGGCACCAGCGCCTCGAAGGATTCGGGCGCGATGCCGAGACCGTTCAAGGTGCGCCGCGCGACGGTTGCGGCAGCGCTGACGACATTGTCCTGCCGCAGCAATTTGACCTGATCGGGGGTGAGGACAAAATCCTCCGGCAAAAGACCGAGCGTGAGTTGCGCCATAAGTTCGCTGATGGCGCCGAAGCCGCTTGCGGGGCCGAAGGGCAGCGAGACAAGCGCCCGCTTGCGCTCCGTCTCGGCAAGGATAAAGCCGATAATCTCGCGCAGGCTGCGCACTTCCGGCCCGCCAAGCTCATAGATCGCGCCGGGTGCGGCCTTGCCATCGAGCGCAGCCGCGACCGCGGCGCCAACGTCGCCGGCATAGACCGGCTGCAGCTTGGTGACGCCGCCACCGATCAGCGGTAGCACCGGCGAAAGCCGCGCCAGCGCCGCGAAGCGGTTGAAGAAATGATCCTCCGGCCCGAAAACAACGGACGGCCGCAAGATTGTGGCATCGGGCAAAATCTCGCGCACTGCTGCTTCCCCGGCCGCCTTGGTCCGGGCGTAGTCCGAGCGCGAGCCGGGATCTGCGCCAAGCGCTGAGATATGGACGAAATTGCCGATGCCGGCGGCGCGCACCGCCGCCGCCACGTTGCGCGCACCTTCGTGATGCACGGCCTCGAATGTCTGCTTGCCGCGCTGGCGCAGGATGCCGACGAGGTTCACCGCAGCGTCGGCATTGCGCAAAGCGGCCGCGACCGATTCGGGATAGCGCAGATTGGCCTGGACGGCGGTGATCTGGCCGACGCCGCCGGACGGCTGCAGATGGAACGCGAGGTCCGGCCGGCGGACGGCGACGCGCACCAGCCAGCCCTGCTTCGCCAGAGCGCGGACGACATAACGGCCGACAAACCCCGCTCCGCCGAAGACCGTCACCAGCCGGTCGGAGCGCCTCTTTGCTTCATTCATGACGGCTTCGTTCATGGCGGCAGACCCATCTCGCTTGCGCGCCGCTGTTCTAATCAGCCGGGCCGCCCCTGTACAGGCCGCGCGGCCTTCTCGCCAGGCTTTTTCGGCATTGCGGCAGCCGCCCGATTGACAAGAGGCGGAGGCGGCCCCTATGGGAGGGGGCCGCGAGTGCCCTGGTGGCGGAATTGGTAGACGCGCTGGTTTCAGGTACCAGTGGTGAAAGCCGTGGAGGTTCGAGTCCTCTCCAGGGCACCAGGCGGCCCTTTCGAGGTTCTCCTCCGTTGCGCATAGTCAACGCATTTCAATAGCTTACGAGATTTTCACCGGCCGCCGTTCGCCATAGCGGCCTGTGACAATGCGGGTACGTGAGGGTACGAAGCTCTTTGATAGAGAAATCGTACCCCTCAACTGTAAGGACGTCCTCCGATGCCCACGCTCGCAGCGGAGAGCGCGAAGCCGCGCAGCAACCCTTACGACCGCCGGGCTTCTTAGCAGTATTAAGAGTTATATCGCGCGATGAACAATTGGGGCGTAAGCGAGCAACGATTATGCGTACATTATTCGGATGGTTTCTGGGTCTCTTGTTCGTCATCGCACTTTTCTGCTCGTTTCCGTTGTGGGTCGTTCCCTACCGGACTGCGAGCGGAGAACACACCGGCTATGTAACGGCCGTCGAGCAAAAGGGCGTCTTCTTCAAGACGTGGACCGCGTACGTAAAGACGAGCCCCACGTCGTCGCAAGAGGATGTGTATTGCGTGATTGATCATGCTGTAATTCCGCAGCTCCAGCAGGCGGCACAGTCGAATCAGCACGTCGATCTGTATTTCGTCGATTGGCTGAAGCGAGGAGTTCAGAATTGCAAGGGAGAGAGTGGCATAATTATCAAAGTAGTTCCCATAAACTAAGATGCCTGCACAAGCGCTTTGTGAAAAAGACGTTGCGACAAATCTAGTGTGGCTCTGAGCGGCACATCTTTCACGAACGTGCAGATGCAACCGCAGGCACCAAGCGCTTCTCCAGGCACCATCTTTTCGGAAGCTCCTTAAACTTCAAAAAGATGCTGTAATTCAGAGCGTTGCGGCGCCGCCAGCGTTGAGCGTGCGGCCGTTAGGCATATTCTTGGCAACCAATTGCATTCCCGCGAAAGTCGAAGGGGGACATTTGGCCGCCGCCGGCGCGTGGTTGCCTCTCATATGGGCGACCCACTTTTTACTTCGAGTCATGTTGCCGCTACGTGCTCAACGACGCGCCAAGTCGGTCAAGAAGATACCCGGTGCCATGCTCGCGTGAGCCTGCATCATCGTAGCCGTCGAGAAAGGCGCCCTGCTCGGCAACCATGAGTCTCGTCCCTCGGTCTTCTCTCTTGAGCTGCATCGTGGCCAGCGAGACGGATATCTTCTTGTCATCCAGGTGCATGACATAACTATAGACTAGCCTCTGACAGTGGACGACATCATGATAGATAGCGTCGAAAGTAGAGACCACGCCGCTCTCCCATCGCCCCTTCACTCGCTCCCGTCCGCCTTCGCGCACATCCATGTGTCGTTCGAGTAAGTCCCACGCGCCGGAAGGGGCGCCAAACCATTTCTGCTTAGCCGCCTCGTCGGTCAACGCCTTCCACACTCGTTCCGCCGGCACATCGTAACTACGCTCGATGTAGAAACTGGCATGCACGACCGAACGCTGATGCGTGCCCTGGGCGCCCGACATGCGCAGCACCTCTTGCTCCAGCTTGTCGAGTGTAGTGCGCCAGCCCTCGGGGGCGCCAGCGACCATAGGCGCGGCCATCGACGGGTCGATAAAGGTATAGGTTTGCACCACGTCCATCCGAGTACCGCCAAGGACGTCCGTGAATGTCACTTCGGTGAAGGCACGGAAAAGCTTGCGGCCCTGCGGGTCGGTCGCGTGCATGTCGATCACCAGGCGGCTGTGGGGAGTCACCTCAACAAAGGTGCCACGGGACCAATGCTTCTCTCCAGACGGCGATAGCATACAAACCTCGAATGGACCGCCGACCCGCATCTCCACCTTTGCATCAGGAACGCTGTAGGTCTCCGGGCTGAACCAGTTCATCACATGATCGGCGGTGCTCCACGCCTTGAACACCGTTTCGCGCCTCGCGTGGAAAGTACGGGATATGCGCAGTGGCGGCGGTTGCCGCAGCATCGGAGTGTTATCAGCATCAGACTGGCCCATCGTCTCCTCCGTTTTCCATGGACTTCAGATATTCGTCTAGGCGGTCGAGCCGAACTTGCCACTCCAGCCGTCGGGCATTGATCCATTGTTCCGCTAGGCTGAGTGTGTCGGGTTGAATCGAGCATGTCCGCACCCGGCCCAGTTTCTCTGAGCGCACCAGTCCCGCTGCCTCCAGCACGCCAAGATGCTGCATGACCGATGGCAGCGACATCGTGAGCGGTCGCGCCAGCTCGCTCACAGGCGCAGGACCACGGCTCAACCGTTCAACTATGGACCGCCGGGCGGGGTCAGCGAGCGCATGGAACAAACTGTCGAGGTCGGCCGATTTGTTAAGCATATACCTAACTATCAAGACGGAGACAGTTAGGCAATCACTTTAGTAATTATTTGGCGGGCTACCAAGCCGCGGAACACGACGCGCTTTGAAACATCCGCGAGACCCGAATGCAGGCTTGCCCTCAACCCGTTTGCTGATAAAAATTCGGCAACGGTCACGGCGGGCTGTCGATTGTAACGCCACCGCTGCAACGGCAGGCGTTGGAGGGTAGGACCGTCTCCGAGACTGCGCCTTACACGCCTCGAGAACAGGCCCCCGAACCGGGGCCGACGTCGCGCCGCCGCTTCCTGATCATGTTGGGCTTGGGCGCGGGAGGCGGCATCGTCGCCGGCGCCGCAATCGGGCCATTGCTTGTGCAACCCTCCGGCAGCGGCCAGCAGCTTGAGGTCGTTCCGACTGGAAGCCTCGACAAAGTGGCGAGCACGCTCGTGCCCGAACACAGAGCGCGGCTGATTGAGGAGGCGCGGCGTTGCCGCGAACCGCTGGCGCGCGTCGCGATCTGGCATAGCCCCGAGACCAACGGCGGCACCATAACGATCCTGTCCGGAGCCTACCAGTCTCCGCCGTTCCGGCTGACGACAGTTCCGAGCCTCGTCGCCTTGCCTTTCCCGGCACCGTATTCGACCGGACGCGGTCAGTTGATCGTCATGGGCAGCGCGGATAATTTTGGCATGGCGCTCCGGCCAAATTTTTCCGCTCGCATCGCGGCGCCGGTAGCCATTAAGGTCTGGTGGACTCCTGTTGGCGGATGCCCATGAGTAACCCGAAAAGAAACCTTCTGGAGCGCCACCCCGTTGCCGCGGCCTTCGCGCTGACGATCGTGAGCGGAGTCGCCATCGCGGCGGCGACCGCCGCCCTGCCCGGAGTCGGCACGGCGATTTCCGGCGTGATACGCGCCATCCTGCCTTGGGTCGCGATGACCGCCGCCGCGATCGCGGTCGCCGCGGCGGCTTTTGTCGTGCTGCGGCTCGCGATGAACTGGCCGCGGCGGCTGCCGAGCGGTGTCCTGCAAGTCGGTCCCGCGCGTCCGTTCGCGCCGCTGCCCGAATTGCACGTCCCGGCGCCGAAGCCCCAGTCCAGCCCTGCCGAACGCGCCATCGCCGAACTCGACGCGATGGTCGGGCTCGGCTCCGTCAAAGCGGAGATCAACCGCCTTGGTGCCCGGATGCAGGTGGAACGGCGGCGACGCGAAGAAGGGCTCCCGGTTACCCCCATGAGCCTGCACATGGTGTTTGCAGGACCGCCGGGTGTCGGCAAAACCGTCGTCGCCAGCACCCTCGGGAGCATTTACGCGTCGGTCGGCGCTCTCCGCAAAGGCCATGTCGTCCAGGTCGAGCGCGTGTCATTGATCGGCAGCTATATCGGGCAAACGGCACCAAAGACGCTCGACCGCTGCAAGGAAGCGCTCAACGGCATCCTTTTCATCGACGAGGCCTATTCCTTGACGGACCCTGCAGGCGGCTCCAGCGATTTCGGCCAGGAGGCGATTTCGACGATCCTCAAATTCATGGAGGACAACCGCGATCGGATCGTCGTCATTGTCGCCGGATATCCGGACAAGATGCGCCACTTCCTCGACAGCAACCCTGGCCTTTCCGGCCGCTTCGCCCGGCGTATCGACTTCCCGGCCTACAGCGAGGACGAACTCATCGAGATTTTCGCCCGGATTGGCGCGAAGGAGCATTTGAAACTCCCGGCGGGTTTCGAGGCGCGTATCCGGCCATGGGTTGCAAGCGCAATGCACCGCGACGACTGGGCAAATGCCCGCTCGATGCGCACCATGGTCGAGCGTGTTCGCGAGATGCAGGCGATCCGGCTCTCCGCCGATCCGAGCGCCGATCTCAGCGAGGTGACGATTTCGGATATCGATCACATGATCGAAACCATGGAAACGTCGATATGAGCGATCTGTACGATGCCAGCATGTCGCCGTTACGCGCCGCGCATACCTATCTGGCCGAGACAGATCCGCTTTACCGGATCAGTTTGATGGCGGTGCCGATTGCGGCGGCTGTTGCCATCGTTGCCGGATCCGCCGCCCTCGCCTGGCCGGGCGTCTCACCGCTCCCGCCGCCGGCAATTCCTGCCCCACAGCCGCAACCGCCCGCCAACCCTTCGCCTTCGGAGCCGGCCAAACCCCAGGCGCTTCGGGATCGGGCGAATACCGATCCCGCGGCTCTCGGCGAGTTGCAGAGACAAGCCGACGCAGGGAACGGGGAAGCCCAATTCTACATGGGAACGTTATATGACCCGACGCTTCCCCAAATTCCGTTTGCGAAAAAGGACATACCCGAATCCTTCGACTGGTATCGCAAATCGGCGGAGCAGGGTTTTGCCTATGGTGAACTGACTTTGGCTCAAAGCTATCAAATCGGCTGGGGCACCGCGGTTGACTATGCAAAGGCAGCACAATGGTTTCAGAAGGCGGCGCAGCAGGGCCTTCCCCTCGCGCAGTTTAACCTCGGTCAAATGACGGCCCGCGGCCTGGGCGTCCAGAAAGACTGTGCGGTCGCAAAGACCTGGCTCAGCGACGCCGCAGCGCTCGGCAACGACGAAGCTGCACGCAGCCTGCATTCCGGGTCCGATGGCGCCTGCCAGTGGTAATCGGCCTGGCGGCGTTCGGCATACCGTCCGCGCCGGACCTGTCTGCACGCCCAACTCCGCCAGCCACCAAATTCCGCAGCGCTGCTACTGGAAAGCGAAAACGCGATTCCAGTCGTCCTTCATATCGACGACGGTCCATTTGTTGATCGCTGCGGCATCGAGAGCCTTGTCGAGGCGGCCGAAGGATGTGTCCCGGTCGTAGGCGTATTCTCGTACCGCATCGGTGTGATGGACAATCAGCCCCAAGCTGACGCCTCCGGCCAGGGTTGTCCATTGCAGCATCTCAAGGTCGCCATCCGAATTGCCGAACGCCGCGATGGGGCGACGGCCGATGAACTCATTGATGCCGACGGGTTTGCCGCCTTTGTCATTGATGAAATTCACTTCCGGCAAACGCAGAAGCTCCGGTCTGCCATCGCGCATCTCGAACCGCGTCTTTATCGACGATCCGATGACCTGTTCCGGCGGAACGCCATAGACGCGCTCACTTATCGGACGCATGAACTCGATGCCTCCGCCCGAGACGATATAGGTCTTGAAGCCGTTGGCGCGCAGGTACGCGAGCAACTCGATCATCGGCTGGTATGAGAGTTCGATATAGGGACGCTTGAACCTCGGGTGGCGCGCCGTGACAAACCAGTCGCGGACGATTTTCTCAAATTCCTCTGTGGTCATCCCGGCATGGGTCGCCATGACGAGTTCCGCCATGCCGTGTTCGCCGGACGCGGCGAGGGTTTTCATATCCCCTTCAAGCACGGCCTTGAACGGCTGCTTGTCCTTCCATTCCGGATGCAGCGGCGCAAGCGCCTTGACGCGATCAAGCGCAAAGGCCATTTGGGCATACACAGGATGTTCAACCCATAAGGTTCCGTCATTGTCGAAGGTCGCGATGCGCGCAGCGGCCGGTACAAAGTCAGCCGAGCCTTCCCGCGTTACCCGATCGACGAAATTGGTGATCGACCGCTTCGCAGCACCGCCGTTCCAGGATGGCAGCGGATCGCCCGATGCCGCGCCCTGCGCCCGGGATGGAAGAAGCGATTCAGACAGCGCCGGAAGCAGCGTCAGAGCACCGATGAGCCCGCGGCGGCTGATACCCGAGAAAATGCAAGGTTTCGGCATGGCGAACGCCTTTCGCATTTGCATCGCATCAAATGACGCGCCCGGACTTTACCCCGAATTTTGAAGTCGCGCCGCTGTCACAATTTTTCCGGAACGATAGCCGCGGCGGTAGCATTGCACCTTCAGTGCGGCGCGCCTAAAAGCGCGATGTCACGACGAAATTGAAGAACCGGCGACGGAAGCCCAGGCAAATATTGTTCGCCACGCGGCGAGCGCCTCGAGCAGCTATAGGAAATCGAAATGCCAAATTCGACGGAATTCAAGGTCCATATCGATGTTGCAAGGCTCAATATCGTCTTGGAGGCATGGCAAAACGGCGCGGCTGCGGGCAGCATCGCCCTTTCGCCCGCGCAAACCGATACTCTCATTCGCGATCTCGGCAAAAATCGCGCGCTTCTTGTTCAGCCCGTCGCGGCTGAGCTCGACGATAACTCGGCTGATCCCGTCATAGATCCGGCCTGGCTGACGCCCGAGGTCCGCTATCCCGACGGTCGCATGCTCTCGATCCGCGACCCGGGCCTCGGTTGGCTGACGTATATTTTCCCGGACAACGAGGCCACAGATCTTGCGCAGTGGCTCACGAAAGACCTGCCGCTGCAGCAAGAGTGATCTATCGGTGCTCGCCCAGTCCAATGCCGATGATGCCCGCGCGGCGGCGCAACGCGCCGACCGTCCGCTTCATCTGCTTTGAAATCTTCGCAACGGGCGTTCTGGCTTTGGAATGTGCCTTGAGAGCGCGGATATCGTCCTTCGTCCACGGCTTGATGACCCGCCGCGCCGTTTTGGGCGCCGCTGTCTTCTTCGCAGCGACTTTCTTTACCGTTGTCTTCTTCGCCATTTCGATCCTCCAACTGGAAGACCGGTATATAGGCATAAACTCTTAGCAACAATCTAACGGATTTTCGGCCCGGGCAGGACCGGCGCTTCATATACCTCGCTGCGGCGGGCGGCCTCAGACGAGATAATAGAGCTTGTGATGGGGTTCTGTGTCATCCGTGTACGCGGCTTCGCCGGCCGGGGCGAGTGCAGAGGCTTGCAGCTTTAGATGGGCGTAGCGGACGGCCTTGATCGTTGCGGAATATTCCTCGCCCTCTTCGCGGAAGACCTGCTCCGCCGGAAACCAGCTCTCGAAGCCGACATTTTGCAGCGCGCGCAAAGTATCCGGCCGCACGCCGGCGAGAAGCACAGCGACGCCGTGCGCGGTTTCTTCATGCAGGAAATGCTCGAGCCGCTCGATGCAGACGACATCGGGATTGCGCGCGCGCTTCAGCCGCAGGATGACGAATTTGATATTCTGCGCCGCGATGCGCGCCTTCAGCGCTTCGAGATAACGGTCGAGTTCCGGCGCCGCGCCGAAGAACAATTCGCCTTCGAGATCGTAGATGATGAGCCCCGGATCGACAGGATCGGTCGGCAGCCGCTCGCGCACCACGCGCTCGGGCGCCACCACCAGCTCGGAGGATTTCAGCTTCGCCGCACGCGGCACAAACAGCAGGATCGAGAGCACGACGCCAAGCAGTACGGCCGTGTCGAGATCGATCAGCACCGCCGCGAGCGCCGTCACCACAACGAGGCCGGCATCGTAGCGGGAGGCTCGCAACGTATAGGCGAGCCGCTTGAAATCGACGAGCCGCGCCGCCGTGACAAGCAGCAGCCCGGCCAGGGCAGGCTTGGGGATATAGCGCAGCAGCGGCGCAATCAGCAGCACCGCGATGGCGACCGTGGCGGCAGTGATGATGCCGGAGAAACGTGTCGCCGCGCCCGCCTGATAATTGATCGCCGAGCGCGACAGCGAGCCGGAGCCGGGAAGACTCTGGAAAAAGCCGCCGGCCAGATTGGCGAGACCCTCGGCGAGGATCTGCCGATTGTAATCGAGCTTCTGCCGTGTCTCGTTAGCGATCGCCTTGGCGATCGACAGCGCCTCGATCAGACCGACGAAAGCGATGGCAAGCGCCCCCTGGGAAAGATGGCCGAGCCACGCGGTGTTGACCACGGGAATGTGTGGCAGCGGCAGGCTCGCCGGAACCTTGCCGGCGATGGCAATGGCGGTCTTGCCGCCGAGGCCCGGGATCGACCAGCCGGCGAAATAGGCGATCAAGGCCGTGATGATGAGGACCGACAGCATATCGACCTGTGGCAGCTTGTAACGGCGGACGAGCTTGCGCAGGACGACCGCCAGCACCACCGCTGTAGCGCTCAGGGCCAGAGCCTTGTAATTGACGTGATCGCCTTCGAAGAGCGTCAGCCACAGCCGCTGCAGAACCTGCATGTGGCCGTTCCCCTTGTCATGCACGCCGAGCGCATTGCCGATTTGCCCGATGGCAAGCAGGAAGGAGGCGCCGGCCATGAAGCCGATGATCACCGATTCCGAAATGTAGCGCGTGAGGTCGCCGAGCCTAAAGACGGCGATCAGGATCTGAATGGAGCCGACGAGCACACCGAGCAGGAACAGGGCCTCGGCAAGATCGGTGCGGTTTTCCGGATCGATAAAGGCGAGCGCGCTGAAAACCAGCAGCGATATCGCGCTGGTCGGCCCATTGATCAGATGCGAGGAGGAGCCGAAAATCGAAGCGACGGTGGTCACCACGATCGCCGAATAGAGGCCGTATTTCGGATCGACGCCAGCAATGAGGGCATAGGCCATGCCTTGCGGCAGCGAGATCGCGGCAACGGTCAGCCCGGCGACGAGATCGCGGCGCCCTTTGTCCCAATTGTAATTCAAAGCGAGGCTCATATGCTTCCCCTCAGGCCCGCGCGGCGGCGCTCAAATTTGATTGGTTTTCAATTCGTCTTGGGTGGCGCGATCGTGTCGACGATGCCGTTGTCGGCGAAGAATTTTTCGCGGGCGTCGTCCCAATCCTTGGCGATGGCGGTGATCGGGAACAGCTTGATGTTGGGCAGAAGGTCCGCGTGTCTCGCCAGGATTTCCGGCTTGATGGGCCGGTAGCCGAATTTGGCGGCTGTCTCCTGAGCCGCGTCGGTAAACAGATATTCGAGATAGGCCCTGGCGAAGGCGGCCGTCTTCTTGTCCTTGAGATTGGCATCGACCCAGGCGACCGCCGGCTCGGCGCGGATGCTAACGGGCGGATAGACGATCTCGAACTCGTCCTTGTCGGCGGCGACTTCGCGCAGCGCCTCGTTCTCCCAGGTCAGATGCACGTCGCCGATCTTCTCGATGGTGAAGCTGGTGGCGGCGCCCCGCGCGCCCGTATCGAACACCGCGACATGCTGAAACAGCGCTTTCAGAAAGGCGAGCGCCTGCGCATCACTGCCGCCGCGCGTCGTGACGGAGCCCCACGCCGCGAGGACGCTCAATTTGCCGTTGCCGGAGGTGCGCGGGTTCGGCGTCACGATGGCCACATCGCCTTTGACGAGATCCGGCCAGTCGTGAATGTTCTTCGGATTGCCCTTGTGAACGACGAAGACGATCGTTGACGTATAGGGCACCGAATTGTTGGGCAGGCGCGACTGCCAGCCCGGCGCGATCAGGCCGCGCTTGCGCAGCGCATCGACATCGGTCGGCAGCGCCAGCGTGACGACATCGGCCTTTTCCGACCCGTCGATGACGTTGCGCGCCTGCCGCGACGAGCCGCCGTGCGACTGCTTGATCTCCAGTTTAACGCCGGTCTGCTTTTTGTATTCGGCGATGAATTGCGGATCGAGCGCGGCATAGAGTTCGCGCGTCGGATCGTAGGAGACATTGAGGATCGTGTTGGATGGATCGCCGTGCAGATTTTTGACGGTGATCAGGCTCCCCGCCACCACGACCGCGGCAATCGCGAAAATATTGAGCCAGGGAATACGCGACCAAGAAGGCTGCTGTGTCGCGTCCGCCATTTTATCATCCCCGGCCTTATAACAATTAGTCTATAATTATTATGGACTAATCGGGGGATGTCAAACGGATTACAAATATATGTCGCTCCACAGAAAATCGCTGTGGCCTCGGATGCGCCAACCTCGCACGCGGGATTTTTCCGCGTTGAATCCTGCAAAATATTCCACCGCGAACAGTATCAATTTTGACCTGCGCTTAAAATTTCGCCGCTTCAGCGATTAGCCTGACGTGGCGCGAGTACAAGCCTGTGTATTTCTCGCAACACCAAGCACTATCGTTGCGTGCAGGAGATTGACTTCCTGCTGATTTAAAAAATATTCTTGTTTAGGCGACGTTGAGAGAATTTTTAAGCTCAATCGGAGCCGTTGGAGAACGACCTTGCTGCGTCGTTCAGGAGCCGGATCCCTTCCAACTGAAGGCGAAACTCGGCCAAAGGCGAGAAGATGACTCTTCGGGTTGGGGCCGAGGGCCAAGGTCTCGTATTTCTGCTCGGCGTTCCGCGCTCCGGCACGACGCTTCTCGCCACGATGCTCGACCGGCATCCGGCCATTACGGCGCCGCCGGAACCGTGGCTGATGCTGGCGCTCGCCGAACTGGGCCGCGTTTCGCCGCGCCATCCCGCCGGCAGCACGCTTGTCGGCTCGGCCGTCGATCAATTCCTCGGAAGTGACGGGCTCATCTTGAGCGCGCGCGGCGCGGCCACCGCGGTCTACCAGAATCATCTGGAGCAGAGCGGCGCTTCCATCTTCGTCGATAAGACACCCCGCTACGCGCTGATCCTCGATTTCATCGTCTCGGTTTTTCCGCGCGCCCGCTACATCTGGCTGCGGCGCGACCCGATGGATGTCGCCGCTTCCTACCTCACGACCTGGCGCACCGATCTGGCAAAGATGCTGGCTTCGCGCACGGACGCGCCCGAGATTTTCGATCTGACCATCGGTCTCGACCGGCTCATCGAGTTCGGTAAGCGGCGGACGGGCTTTGTCCACGTCGTTCATTACGAGAACCTGGTCTGCGATCCGCATCAGGAATTGGCAAAGCTGCTGCCCCACATCGGTCTCGAAGCCGAGGCGTCCACGATCGAATCCATGGTCGCCTTCAACAAGAACGGGCGGCCGAAGTGTATCTTTGGCGATCCCAAGATCCACGCGACGTCGCGGGTTCACAACAATTCGGTCGGTGGATGGAAATCGATCCTCGACGGCAACCGGCTGCAGATTTTGTTCGATGCCATCGGCCCCCGCCGCATGATCGAGCTCGGCTACGCCGGGACGGTCGAGGCGCTGAAGCAAAAGGGCATCGTCGAGCGCGACGCTTCGGCTCCGATGGGCTATCAACAGATGGTGCGACATTACAGGCTCGCACGCGAGGTGGATATCAAGCAGAGTTCCACCCTCGATTCCGGCATCCCCGTGACGCGCAAGACGGCGAAACAACGCCTGACAGAATCGGCCCAGCGCTTCTCGCTCAGAATTCGCTTCTTCTTCGATCGGTTGAGAACGGCGATCTAGCCCGATTGGGGCGAGACGCCCACAATATCCGCAGCCGCATACGTCATTACGTCCACCGACCCTGCACCCCGCGTTACCGCAGTCATGAGGTTCTTTGGCGCGGGATCGTAACCCGGAGATCGCTGACAGAACCTCAAAGACCGAAGGGTGCAGAGCCCCGAATCGGGGCCGTCCCACCCCCGCCGAACAAAATGTGGGCAGCCCCGCCTGCGCAGGTGACCGAATCACCCGCCCGTGACATAAGGCGGCATGGCGCGCCAAACCGCTTCCGACCCGGGCTTCGGGGTTTACGTCCACTGGCCCTTCTGCCTGTCGAAATGCCCCTATTGCGACTTCAACAGCCACGTCCGCTCCCAGCCGGTCGATGAGCGGCGGTTCGTTGACGCCATCGGCGCCGAGCTTGAGCACCGGGCGAGCCTCACCAAGGGACGCACCGTCCGCTCCGTCTTCTTCGGCGGCGGCACGCCCTCGCTGATGCAGGCGAGAAGCGTCTCCACTATTCTGAATACAATCGCCAAGCACTGGCAGGTTGCGCCTGATGTCGAGATCACCCTCGAGGCCAACCCGTCGAGCGTCGAGGCGGCGCGCTTCCGCGACTACCGCGCGGCGGGGGTCAACCGCGTCTCGATCGGCGTGCAATCCTTCGACGATGCCGCGCTCAAGGCGTTGGGCCGGCTGCACAATGCCGCCGAGGCGAGCAATGCCATCGATGTCGCGGCGCAGGTCTTCGAGCGGTATTCCTTCGACTTGATCTACGCCCGGCCGAACCAGACCGTGAAAGCCTGGGAGGCGGAGCTGAAGACGGCGCTCAGCCGCGTGCGCGAACATATCTCGCTGTATCAGCTCACCATCGAGCCGGACACGATGTTCGAACGGCTGCGCAACGCCGGCAAGCTCGCGATCCCCGATTCCGATCTCGGCCGGGCCTTCTGGGACGTCACGCAGGAACTGACGGCGCTCCAGAGCTTGCCGGCCTATGAGGTCTCGAACCACGCCCGCCGCGGTTCGGAAAGCCGCCACAACCTCATCTATTGGCGCTATGGCGAATATGCCGGCGTCGGTCCCGGCGCGCATGGCCGCATCATCACACCCCGTGGCCGCCGCGCCCAATCAACCGAGCGACATCCGGAAATGTGGCTCACCGTCGTCGAGGCCGACGGCCAAGCCCTTATCGAGGACGAATTGCTCACGAATGAGGAACAGGGCGACGAATTCCTGCTCATGGGCCTACGCCTGACGGAAGGCATCGAGCCCGCGCGTTTCGAGGCGGTCGCCGGGCGGCGTCTCGACCCCGGCCGCGTCGCCTCGCTCATCGCCGACGGCATGGTGGAAATGATGCCGACCGGCCGGCTGCGCGTCAGCGCCGAAGGCTTCCCTGTGCTCGATGCCGTGGTGGCGGATCTCGCAGCCTGAGGCAGCGGATCATGCTGTCATTGCGAGCCGAAGGCGGAGCAATCCAAAAGCAATGTCTGGATTGCTTCGTCGCTTACGCTCCTCGCAATGACGGCTGTGTCGCCAGACTTGTTTAAGTCGCCGAGCCCCGTCCCGCAAAGCTGCGCGGCGCCGGGATCAGCGCGACGGCGGCGCTGTTGCGGATCTCGAAGATCGCCAAAGCGCGCTCATTCTGCCCGTTGGGCTTGAAGCGGAAGATGCCGTCAGCCCCATTGAAGCCGGCCGAGCTTGTCAGCACATTTTCGGAGAAACGGTCGGCTCCTCCACGCTTGGCCAGCGCGATGACGAGCGAGACCGCATCATAGCCGAGAGTCGCGATGCGTGTCGGGTCACTGCCGAACTTGGCGCGATAGCGTTGCGCGAAGGCCTGGAAGCCGCCGTTTTCCGGCGCCGCAAACCAGGCGCCTTGCAGCGGCGGCAGGCCGAGCACGCGGGCATCGTTCCAAAGCCCGGTGCCGAGAATCTGCACCTTCTGCGAGTTGAGTCCCGCGGCGGCGAGCGCCCGCGCCATCGTCGGCATGGCCTCGGCCTGCTCGGGGATGAAGAGCGCATCGATCTGGCTGCCGAGCGCGGCGATCTTGCCCACCGCCGCTTTGAGAGTCTGCGGCGTGTAATTCTCGATTTCCATCACCCGCAGCCCGCGCTGGGCCGCGATCTGCTGGAACTCGGCCGAGGCGACACGGCCGTAATCATTGTTCGGAATCAGCGCCGCGAAGGATTTCTTGCCCTGGCTCGCGGCGTAATCGACGATGCGATCGACATAGTTCTCGACCAGGAACGAGAGCAGATAGACGCCCGGCGCCCCCGTCGATGTGTCGGTCGAAAAGGCGATGACCGGCTTGTTCGCGGCCTGCGCGACTTCGCCGACTGCGCGCACATTGGGCGAGAACAACGGGCCGAGGATGATGTCGTCATTCTCCGCAACCGCCTGCTGCGCCGCGGCCTTGGCACCGTCCGGCGTCGAATGGTCATCCTTGATTGAAAGCGTCACGGCATTGCCGCCGCTTTCATCGGCGGCGAGCTGGACGGCATCCTGTAGCGAGGTGCCGACGATGCTTGGCGCGCCCGAGGCTTGCGTCAGCGGCAGGATCACCGCGACATGGACGGCACCGGTACCGACCTGGCTTGCGGCGGGGGCACCGGGCAGCGGCGCCGTCTGTACGGGCGTCACCGGCGCCGAGGCGCTGAAGGAATCGGAGCTGTTGCTCGACGTGCTCGGATTAACCTCCTCGCAAGCGCCCAAAGACAGCGCCAGGAGCGCCGCGAGCGCGAGCTTGCCCACCGCGCTCCGGCGCGCGGCAATCGGCCGGACAAACCCAAAACGGTCGATCAAGAACCCCCCTTTGCCGGGCTCTGCGAGCGCCGGGCAGGATATGGCACGCTCTCCCACGCAAATGCGTCGCGCCATGCGGCAATGTCTGTTTGAAGACACATTATATCCGATTTGGGGCAACCGAAAGTAAGCGTGTGCGCGACCCCCGACTCGCTTCTCCAGACTTGCCCCCTCCAAGAGGCAGTTCTATATACGGAACGTTCGAACGATATATAGAACGCCATTTCCACGATAGGCCCGGTCATGAACGACACGCGAAAAGCTTCCGGGACGCCGGCCGGCGAAGAGCCCGCGACTTTCACCGCCTTCGGCTTGCGGGCGGAAGCGGTGAAACTTTCGCCGGGGCTGCATGTCGTCGCGACGCCGATCGGCAATCTCGCCGATATTTCCTTGCGTGCGCTGTCCACCCTCGCCGCGGCCGATGCCGTGGTCGCCGAGGATACGCGGGTGACGAAAGTGCTGCTCGCGCATTACGGCATCGCGACACCCCTCGTCGCCTATCATGAGCATAATGCGGCGGTGATGCGGCCGCATCTCATCGCCCGGCTCGCCAACGGTGCGGCGCTGGCACTCGTCTCCGATGCCGGCACGCCGCTGATTTCCGACCCCGGCTACAAGCTCGTCGCTTCCGCGCTGGCGGAGGGCCTGCCGGTCACCTCGGTCCCCGGCGCCTCGGCGGTTTTGACCGCACTGGTCGTCGCCGGCCTGCCGACCGATCGCTTCTTCTTCGAGGGCTTTCTGCCGCCGAAATCGGCAGCGCGGCGCGAGCGGATCGCGGCGCTCGCCGCGATCCCCGGCACGCTCGTCTTTTTCGAATCGCCGCACCGTGTCGCCGAGGCCCTAAAGGATCTCGCCGAAGTTCTCGGCCCGCGCGAGGCGGCGCTGGCGCGCGAACTGACGAAGATCTTCGAGACCGTGCGGCGCGGCACCTTGCCGGAGCTCGCCGAAACGTTCGCCGCGGAGCCGCCTCCCAAGGGCGAGATCGTCCTGCTCGTTGGCCCTCCGCTCGAGGGCGAACAGCAGATCGACGCCGAGGAACTCGACCGGCGGCTCGACAAGGCGCTCGAAACGCTCTCGGTCAAAGAGGCGGCCATCGTCGTCGCCATAGATACAGGCCAGCCGCGTCGCAAGGTTTATGCGCGGGCTGTGGAACTTTCGGCGCGCAAGCGTTGAAGCAGCGGCAAAACGGGCGCACATTCATCCCCAAGGATGGTGGGTGATGATTGCGCGGATCGGCAGATCGACAAGCGTTGAAATACGCCAGCGCGCTTTGGCCGCCGGACAGCGGGCGGAAGTTCTGGCCGCGCTCTATCTGCGGCTCAAGGGCTATCGCATTATCGCCCGGCGCTATTGCGTGCGCGGCGGCGAGATCGACCTGATCGCGCGGGCGGGTTCGACCATCGCCTTCGTCGAGGTGAAATACCGCCCGACATTGTTACAGGCGATGACAGCCATTGATGGCGCGAAACACCGCCGTGTGTCCCGCGCCGCGGCGCATTGGCTTGCGGCCAACCCCTGGGCCGCGCGCTTGACGCTACGCGGCGACGCTGTCTATCTCGCGCCGCGTCATTGGCCGCGCCATGCAATTGCCGCGATGAGCCTTGCTTTAGATTAAAACCGCGATCGCGTTCGCGTTGTATGAATTAGGCGTAGAGCCGCCGAAAGCCCCGGACGAACCGGCAGGTGGACGTGGCAAGGAAGATCGAACGGATGACTACGGCCGAAACCGCACCCCCCGCGCTTTACGCGGCCGCGGCCGACATCGGCATCGCCGAACCGGACGTTCATGTCTCGGGAATCGTCGCCGATCTCGTTGCCGTGCTCGTCGCCGTCACGGCCGGCGAGCCGCGCGTGCTGACGTTGCAGGATGCGCGCGCCCTGCCCTCGGGCCCGTTCGAACTCACTCACCGCTCATTGCAATCGGGCCTGCGCGCCTGGGTCGAACGCCAGGCGCATCATCCGCTCGGCTATGTCGAGCAGCTTTATACCTTCGCCGACCGGGATCGCGGCCTTGCGCCCGACCAGCGAGTCATCTCGATCTCTTATCTTGGGCTGACGCGCGAACAGCAGCCGCGCGGCGCCGGCGAGACGACCGGCTGGCAGGACTGGTACAATTATCTGCCGTGGGAGGACCGGCGCATCGGCGTTCCGCCGATGATCGACGCGGTCATCCTGCCGGCCTTGCGGGCCTTCGCGAAATCCGCGGCGTCGGCCGCCGCGCGGCAGGATCGCGCCAATCGCATTGCCGTCACCTTCGGCACGGACGGGCGGCCGTGGAACGAGGAACTCGTTCTGCAGCGCTACGAATTGCTGTTCGAGGCTGGGCTGGTGCCGGAGGCGCGGCGCGGCGCGCCCGATGCCGGCCCCGCTCCGGTACAGGGTCGCAGCATGATCCTCGACCATCGCCGGATTCTGGCGACGGGAATCGCCCGGCTGCGGGCCAAGATCAAGTACCATCCGGTCGTGTTCGAGCTGATGCCGGACACGTTCACGCTGCTGCAATTGCAGCGCTGCGTCGAGGCGCTCGCCGGGCGGCTGGTTCACAAACAGAATTTCCGCCGCCTTGTCGAGCAGCAGGAACTCGTTGAAGAGACTGGCCAATCGAGCCAGGAGACGGGCGGGCGCCCAGCCAAGCTCTTCCGCTTCCGCCGGGAAGTTCTGTTCGAGCGCGCCATCGTCGGAACGAAACTCCCCATCTCGCGCTCTTGACAAACGTTATACTCAACCCCAGCATATTACCCAATAATGCTCAGAGGGAGTATAACGATGGTCCAGACTGCCTTGTTGCCTGCGGCGCCCAAGAGCCAGGACCTCTACGCCAAGGTCAGTCATCGGATTCCGGCCATCGAATGGCCGGTCTTCTCCGGCGACATCGAGGCGATCCAGCGCCTGAAGCGCGAACGCAATGCGGTGATCCTGGCGCATAATTACCAGACGCCGGAAATCTACTATTGCGTTGCCGATATCGTCGGCGACAGCTTGGCGCTCGCCCGCGAGGCGGTCGATGTCGATGCCGACGTCATCGTGCTGGCCGGCGTCCATTTCATGGCCGAGACGGCGAAGCTGCTCAACCCGCAAAAGAAGGTGCTGATCCCCGATCTCGCCGCCGGCTGTTCGCTGGCCGAATCGATCACGCCCGAGAACGTGCGCGAACTGCGCCGCCGCTACCCCGGCGTGCCGATCGTCACCTATGTCAACACCTCGGCCGCGGTGAAGGCCGAATCCGACATCTGTTGTACCTCCGGCAATGCGCGGAAAATCATCGAGTCGCTCGGCGTGCCGCGCGTGATCATGATCCCCGACGAATATCTGGCGAAGAACATCGCTGCCGAGACGGGCGTCGAGATCATTACCTGGAAGGGCCATTGCGAAGTCCACGAGCTTTTCGGCACCGAGGAAGTGGCGCAATTGCGCGAGGATTATCCCGGCGTCGTCATCCTCGCCCATCCCGAGTGTTCGCCCGAGGTTGTCCAGGCCGCAGACTTTTCCGGCTCCACCGCGGCGATCGCCAATTACGTCGCCAAGGAACGGCCGGAGCGCGTCGCGCTGCTCACCGAATGCTCGATGAGCGACAATATCTCCGTTCAATATCCGGAGCTCGAATTCATTCGGCCCTGCAATCTCTGCCCGCATATGAAGCGCATCTCGCTGGCCAATATCCGCAGCGCGCTGGAGAAGATGGAGCATGAGGTCGAGATCGACCCGGTGACCGCCGTGCGGGCGCGCCGGGCGGTCGAACGCATGTTGGCGGTGTCGTAAGGCAAAACCGATGGACATTCTCGATCTCGAAGGCAAAGTTCTGATCGTCGGCGGCGGTATCGCCGGGCTGATGACGGCGCTGAAGCTCGCGCCGGAGCCTTGCGTGCTGTTGAGCAAGGCGGCAATCGGCGAAGACACGTCCAGCATTCTGGCGCAGGGCGGCATTGCCGCCTGCGTCGGGGCGGATGACAGCGTCGCGTTGCAGGTCGGGGACACGCTCGCCGCGGGTGACGGACTTTGCGATGCGCCGGTCGTCGAAAAGATCATCGCCGGCGCCCCCGCCGCGATCGAAGATCTGCTGCGGCTTGGCGTGCGCTTCGACCGTGCGGCCGATGGCAGCCTGAAACTCGGCCTCGAAGCCGCGCATAGCCGCAACCGCATCGTCCATGCCGGTGGCGACAAGACCGGCAGCGAGATCGTCCTGACTTTAGCGGCCGCTGCTCGCGCCACGCCCTCCATCACGATCCTCGAAGGCTTTGCCGCGCGGCGCCTCAGCGTCGAGGATGGCGAAGTCGCCGGTCTGATGGCCGAAGGCCCGAATGACGCGGTCTTCCTGCGCACCAATCGCGTCGTCATCGCGACCGGCGGGGTCAGTGGCCTCTTCTCGCATGGGACCAACCCGGTCGGCTCGTGGGGTCAGGGGCTGGCTATCGCCGCGCGTGCCGGCGCCACGCTGCGCGACGTCGAATTCGTGCAATTCCATCCGACCGCGCTCGACGCGCCGGGCCCGCAAGTGAGCCTCATCAGCGAGGCCGTGCGGGGCGAAGGCGCGATTCTGGTCGATGAGACAGGCCGCCGCTTCATGGAGGGTGTGCCGGGTAAGGAACTCGCGCCACGCGATGTCGTCGCACGCGCCGTCTGGAGCGAGTTGCGCGCGGGCCATCGCACTTTCCTCGATGCGCGCGGCATCGAGGGGCTCGATTTCGCTGTCCGCTTCCCCGGCATCACGCAAAGCTGCCGCGCCGCAGGCATCGATCCCATCCGGCAACCGATCCCGATCCGCCCCGCCGCGCATTATCATATGGGCGGCATCAAGGTGGACCTTGCGGGCCGCACCGATGTCGAAGGTCTGTGGGCCGTCGGCGAGGCCGCCGCAACGGGTCTGCATGGCGCCAACCGGCTCGCCAGCAACTCGCTGCTCGAAGCGCTCGTCTGCGCCGGTTTCGTCGCCGACGATATCAAGGCAGCGCCACGGCGCCCGGTGCGTCTTGGTCCTATCGGCCAGCCCGCACGCCCGAGCGATCCGCAGACCGTCCGGGCGATCCTTTCCCGTGCCGCCGGCGTGCTGCGCGACGGCGCGGACCTGCGCCGTGCCGCCGCCGAACTTTATCCGCTCGCCGGCAGCAATGATGCCGCGCTCGTGGGCCTGATGATTGTCGTCGCCGCCCTGCGGCGCGAAGAAAGCCGCGGCGCGCATTACCGGCTCGATTCCCCGCATAAAGAGATATCGCCTGCCGTCCCCCGCACGCTCGACCTGCCGCAGGCCTTCGACGCCGCACGGAATCTCGCCAATCTTACCAATCTTGCCTTCGCCGACGTCGCCTGATGACCCTGACGCCGCCGCCGCGCGTGATCCTCGAACCGCTGGTGCGTACCGCGCTCATTGAGGATTTGGGCCTCGCCGGCGATCTGACGACCAACGCCATCGTGCCGGCCGATGCTGAAACGACCGCGCGTTTCGTCACGCGCAAGGCCGGGATCGTCGCCGGTCTCGACCTCGCCGCGCTCACCTTTCAGCTCGTCGATCCGGCGCTAGCCTTTTCCGTCGCGGTGCCGGACGGCGCCAGAGTCGCCGCGGGCGAGACGATCGCGACTGTTAGCGGAAGGGCCGCATCGATCCTTGTAGCCGAGCGCGTGGCGCTCAATTTTCTCGGCCATTTGAGCGGCATCGCCACGGCGACCGCGCATTTCGTCGCCGCCGTCGAAGGCCACAAGGCGCAGATCGTCTGCACACGTAAGACGACGCCGGGACTGCGCGCGGTCGAGAAATATGCGGTGCGCGCCGGCGGCGGCCACAATCATCGCTTCGGCCTCGACGACGCCGTGCTGATCAAGGACAATCACATCGCCATCGCTGGCGGTGTCGGGGAAGCCTTGCGGCGCGCGAAGCAGAATGTCGGCCATCTCGTGAAGATCGAGATCGAGGTGGATTCGCTGGCGCAATTGCGCGCGGCGCTCGCCGAGAAACCAGACGCTGTCCTGCTCGATAATATGAGCCCCGCACAATTGGCCGAGGCGGTCGAGATCGTTGGCGGGCGCGCCCTCACCGAGGCTTCCGGCGGCGTCTCGCTCGACAATGTGGCGCGGATCGCCGCCAGCGGCGTTGACCTCATTTCGATCGGTTGGCTGACCCACAGCGCGCCGGTGCTCGACATCGGGCTCGATTTCCCCGCCTGACGCCACCGCGACCTATTTGCCACAACCCTTTATCGCAAAGCACAAGCGCAATAATTTTCTCTGGCGTAGCTATATCTAAAAATATATAGCTAATTTTTTATCAGCGGCTCTGGGCCGGCCGCGTTCAACCGTCGTCAGGGGGCGTCGATGGAACGATACACACATATCCAGAAAAATTTTCTCTGTTTGGGGCGCCGACACCGGGGGGTTATCACCGCCGTCGCGCTAGCGTCGAGCCTGGCCGCCGCGCCGGCTTATGCCGCTGACCTTTCGATGCCGGGCCCGATGACCATGGACATGAGCGGTCAGGGCGCGAGCATGGACATGAATGGCCAGAGCATGGACGGCATGGACCACGCCGCAATCCCGGCCGGGGTCTATGGCGCCGGCATGGTCGGCGCCGGACATTTCATGTTCTCCTACACGCCATCATACATGCGGATGGAGGACAATTACATCGGCTCTTCCATTGTCTCGCCGGATACGATCGCGACGACCGTGAAACTGCCAATGCCGATGATGATGATGGGCATGACCTTCGACACCTATCGCATCGTGCCGACCAGCATGGACATGCAGATGCACATGTTCCATGCGATGTACGGCGTGACTGATTGGCTGAACATCATGGTCATGGGCGCTTACGACCTGAAGAGCATGACCATGCTGACCTACAAGGGCGCCATGGGCGACACTGCGCTCGGCTCGACGACCAATCGCACCAGCGGCTTCGGCGACACGTCGGTGATGAGCCTGTGGCGGGTCTACAAGGATCCGATCAACGAGGTTCATATCAACGTTGGCCTCAGCCTGCCGACCGGCAGCACCACCGAGACCATGAACATGCTCATGCCGATGGGCACGTATATGACCATGCGCGCCAATTACGGCATGCAACTCGGCACCGGCACGGTCGATCTGCTCCCCGGCGTCACTTATCTTGGCCATATCGCGCAATGGTCCTGGGGGGCGATCTATCGCGGCCGGCTGGCGCTTGGCGACAATACCGAGGGCTATGAATACGGCTACCGGCAGGAGATTTCCGGCTGGGCGGGCTATCGCTGGATTCCCGGCGTGACGAGCACGTTCCGCGTCCAAGGCGAGGTCGACGACCGCATCCACGGCGCAGATCCGCAGATCATGGGTCTGATGCAGGGCTCTAACCCGTATTTCTACGGCGGCCAGCGCATTAATCTGCTCGGCGGCCTCGAAGTCTCGGGTGCGCCGTTCGGCCTGCAGCATGTCAGCCTCGCAATCGAAGGCGGCGCGCCGGTTTACCAGAATCTCAACGGACCGCAGCTCGGCGAGGCCTGGCAGCTCACCGGCGCCCTCCACGTCGGCTTTTGAGCGGGAGGATCGCATCATGCCTGCCCGTTCAACGCTCAGCCGCCGCGCGCTTATCGGCGGCCTCGCGGCGGCGCCGCTGCTGACGCTCGCACGCGGCGCGGGCGCCAAGCCCGCGGCCGACCTGACGATCTACGCCGCGCCGATGACCGCCTCGATCCTTCTCGCCCGGCTCGTCGATTCGGGCGCGCTCGGCGCGGCTCTGCCCGGCGCGAGCTTTCAGCTCTGGCACGATCCGGATGAATTGCGCGCCGCGGTCGTCTCCAAACGCGCGCTGCTGTTCACGACGCCGACGCCGGTGCCCGCCAATCTTTTCAACCGCGGCCTGCCGGTGAAACTTCTCGCTGTGCTCGGCACTGGCCATCTCACGATCGTCACCAGCGACCCCAAGATCAAGACGCTCGCCGATCTTGCCGGCAAGCCGGTGCTCGGATTCTTCCACCATGACATGCCGGATCTCGTCTTTCGTGCCGCCGTCAAGATGGAGGGGTTCGATCCCGACAAGGATTTCAAGCTGAGCTATGTCGGCATGCCGATGGAGGCGGCGCAAATGCTTGCCGCGGGCCGCGTCGAAACAGCGATTCTCTCCGAGCCGCCGGCAACGGGCGCGATCATGATGGCGGGGCAGCAAGGCCGCAAACTCTATCGCGCCATCAACCTTCAGGACATCTGGATCAAGCATACGGGCCATCCCATCCCGATGATCGGCCTCGGAGTGCATGAGCAATTGCTGACGCAGACGCCGGAAATCCTGCCGCTCTTGCGCACAGGATTGCCGCAGGCCAAAGATTGGGTTCTCGCCAACCCGCAAGCGGCCGGCGAACTCGCGGAGAAGGTCATGGGACTCCACGCGCCAATCGTTGCCGCCTCGATCGCCCATTCGGCCATCGAGGTGAAATCCGCCAAGGCGGCGCGGCCGGAGCTTGAGGCTTTCTACAAGACGCTGATCGCGCTCTCGCCCAAGGCGCTCGACGGGCATTTGCCGGACGCGAGCTTCTACCTCGATCTATGACCGGCCGATGACCCGAGGCTGGGCGAGGCGGGGACCGGGCCGCTTTTTCTTCGCGGGCCTCGGCCTCGCCGCCCTCGTCGGGCTCTGGCAATTGGGCTTCACGCTCGGCGGTCCCTTCGTCCTGCCGGCGCCGGCTGAAACTTTCGCCACGGCCTGGTCCTTCGTTCGCAGCGGCGCGGTCTGGCAACCAGCGGCAGCGACAACCGGCCATGTCCTCGCCGGCTATGCCGCCGGCGCGGCCGCCGGCCTCGCCCTCGGCCTCATCGGCGGCAGCGTGGATGCGCTCGGCACGGCGCTCCAGGCGATTTCGACAATCATCCTCGGCATCCCGCCGATCATCTGGATCGTGCTCGCGCTCTTCTGGTTCGGCCCGCAAGGGCTTGTGCCCACTTTCGCCGTCGCGATCGGCATCGGGCCGCTCGTCTTCGCCGCGGCGCTGATGGGAATGCGCGCCGCGCATCCCGAGCTTGAGGAACTCGCAGACGCCTTCCGTGCGCCCCTGAAACAAAGGTTTCTCGAAATCCGCCTGCCGCAGCTCTCCGTCGCCCTCGCGCCGGCGCTGACCAGCGCTTTGGGCTTTGCCTGGAAAATGGCGCTGATGGCCGAAGTGCTCGACGCCAGCAGCGGCCTCGGCGGCCAGATCGCCCTGGCGCGCGCCAATCTCGATCTGCCGGAGACGATGGCCTGGGTCGTCATCGCGCTCGCCCTGCTGCTGGTGACCGATGTTCTGCTGGCGCAGCTTGGCCGATGGCTGCGGGCCGCGGCATGATGCAGCTCTCTCTCGAAAACGCCGCCGTGCGCCTCGACGGCACGTTGATCTTCACCGGGTTCGATCTCGATGTCTCGAGCCCCGGCGTCACCGCGATCATGGGGCCGTCAGGCGTCGGCAAGACGACCTTGCTGCGCGCCATCGCGGGGCTGGTCCCGCTGAGCGAGGGACAAAGGCGCTGCGACGCCAAGATCGCACAGGTTTTTCAGGAGCCCCGCCTGCTGCCCTGGCAGAGCGCGCTGGACAACGCCGGCTTCGGCCTGCGTGCCGCGGGGTTTTCGCACGCGGCGGCGCGGGTTGAAGCAGAGGTGATACTCGACCGTCTCGGATTGTCCGCCGCAGACCGGGCCAAGCACCCCGGCACTCTTTCCGGCGGCATGCGCCAGCGGGTGGCGCTCGCCCGGGCGCTGGCGATGACGCCCGATCTGCTGCTGCTCGACGAGCCGTTCAGCAACCTCGATCCGCCGCTGCGCGACGACTTGCGCGGTCTCTTGCTGAAGATCGTCGTTGAACGGGGGATCGCGGCGATCGTCGTGACGCATGATCCGATCGAGGCGGCGCTCGTTGCCGACCGGCTGATCGTGCTCGGCGGCCAGCCGGCGCAAAAACTGGCCGATCTCACGCTTTCGCCGCGTCCGCAAAATATGGCCGAAGCCTATGCGGCTGCGGCGGATTTCATGCGGCGCCCGGAAATCGCCGCCGCCTTTGCACGAGTCTAGAGTACGAAGGTCTAGCCCCCGCCGACCGGCGTATCCTGCCAGCCGCGGATCAGCTCGCCACATTCATTGATATAGTCGTTTTGACGCTGGTCCATCGAGCATTGCCCGTCATTGCCCTGGCCTTGCGACGGGGCGCTGGCGGGCTGGGTCTGATGGTGCGGGAATATCCAATCCAGCGGATTGGGAACTTGCGCGACGGCTGCCGTCGGCAACGCAACGCCTAGAATCGCGGCGAAGACGATCCCTTTTCGATCGATACTCATGATAACCCCCCTGCCGGCCGGCGCGTCAGCCTGAGCCGGGAATCGGATCCCAGATGCTCGGGATCAACTCGCCGCACTCGTTGATATAGGCGTATTCGCGCTGCTGGAGCGAGCAACGTCGATGATAATGGTCATAATAGGGCGCGGCCTGCTGCGACGGCGGGGGTGGCGCAAACCAGTCAAAGGGGTTCGCGGACTGCGCCCAGGCCGCCTCCGGCGAGCCGAGAGCCAGAGCGACGGCGAGCGCAACGTGGGTGCGGCCGAGACGCATGAAAATCCCTTTCAAGGAGAATCCCTTCGTACAATTTAGCGCGATCCGGCAAAGAGGTCAGTTCAAATCGGCGCGGATGCTGAACGGGAAAAGGCCGCGGCACGCTCCGGCGCAAATTGACTTTCGGGGCGCCTTGCCCCTATAACCCGCGCCAAGCTGTTTTTGCGCGTGGTCGGCGCTGGAAAGTCTATGATTTTTCAGGATCATGCATGAAGATCGCGCTTCCCCGCTTTTTCGCGTCCCAGTCCGGTGCGGCCGGAGGGGTGAATTTGCGTTGACGGCGCGGCCCAAAAATATTTGTGACGGAGCCAAAAAGTGAAGCGGACTTATCAACCCAGCAAGCTGGTGCGCAAGCGCCGCCACGGCTTTCGCTCCCGCATGGCGACGGTCGGCGGCCGCAAGGTGATCGCCACCCGCCGGGCGCGCGGCCGCAAGCGGCTCTCGGCCTGAGCCGCACCCTTGTCTTAAGGCGCGCCGCGCCGGGACGGACCATGCGCAAGCCCGAGACCGCCGGCCGGGAAAAACCGCCGGCCCGGCTGAAAACGCGGGCCGAGTTTCTCCGCGCCGCCAAGGGGCGGCGTCTGCGCACGCCTTGCTTCAGCCTGCAAATGCACGCCAACCCGGAGGCCGCGGCGCTCCGGCCGCCGCGCTTTGGCTTCACGGTGACGAAGAAACTCGGCGGCGCCGTCCTGCGCAACCGTATCCGCCGGCGGCTGAAAGAGGCGCTGCGCCGGGCGCCCGCGCTTTCCGCCCGGCCCGGTCATGACTATGTAATCCTGGCGCAGCCAGCGGCACTCACCGAGGACTTCGCCAAGCTGCAGCAACAGCTGAGCAAAGCCATTGCCGATATTCACGAGGCGCGGCCCGCGCGTGCGCCCAGAAGCCCGAACAAAAGTCCCGGCAAGGTTACGCCCACCGCCCCAACTCCGACGAAGGATTAGGTTTTCGCGCCATGCCGAAGGACAATAATCGCAACCTCATTCTGGCGATGGCCCTGTCGATCCTCGTCATCATCGGCTGGAACTATTTCTTCGGCGCGCCGCAATACCAGAAAGAGCATTCCGCGCAGGTCGCCCAGCAGCAGGGCCAGCCGGTCGAGCAGGCGCCCGGCTCCATCGGCGCGCAGCCGCCACGCTCGCCCAACGCACCGCCGCAAGGCGGCCCGGCCAGCGAGACGCCACAAGCCATTTTGACGCGTGATGCGGCGATCGCCGCGACACCGCGCGTCACGCTCGACAGCCATGCCCTGTTCGGTTCGATCAATTTGACCGGCGCGCGGATCGACGACGTTTCGCTCAAGGCCTATCGCGAGACGACGGATCCCAAGAGCCCGAATATCGTATTGCTCTCGCCGTCCACCGCGCCGACGCCCTATTATGCCGAGTTTGGCTATATCGGCGCCGACCCGGCGCTGGCACTCCCCAACGCGACGACACAGTGGAAGTCCGACGGCGGCAAGCTGACTTCGCAGACGCCGATTACCCTGACCGACGATACCGGCCACGGCCTCATCTTCCATCGTCGTATCGCGATCGACGATCATTACATGTTCACGATCACCGACACGATCGAGAACAAGTCGGGTGCCCCCGTCACGCTTTATCCCTATGCGCTTGTCTCGCGCCACGGCAAGCCGAAGACCTCGGGCTATTCCGTCCTGCACGAAGGCATGGTCGGCGTCGTCGGCGATTCCGGCGTGCAGGAACCGACCTACGATTCGATCCTCAAGGAAACCAACGCAACGAAGAGCCTGTCCGGCACCGGCGGCTGGCTCGGCTTTACCGACAAATACTGGGGCACGGTCGTCATCCCCGACCAGCGCAGCGACGTCGATGCCGCCTTCCGCGCCTGGGACGACAATGGCCACAAGGATTACCAGGCCGATTATCGCGCCGCCAAAGTCACGATCGCGCCGGGCGCCTCGACCGACGTGACATCGCGCGTCTTCGCCGGCGCCAAGGAGACGCGCACGCTCGATGCGTACCAGAAAGATCTCGGCATCGAACGCTTCGAACTGATGATCGACTGGGGCTGGTTCTACTTCATCACCAAGCCGATGTTCTGGCTGCTCGATGCCATCTACAAGGTCGTCGGCAATTTCGGCGTCGCGATCCTGATCGTGACAGTGCTCATCAAAGCCGCCTTCCTGCCGCTCGCCAATCGATCGTATCTGTCGATGGCGAAGATGAAGGCCGTGCAGCCGCAGATGACCGCCATCCGCGAGCGCTATGCCGACGACAAGATCAAGCAGCAGCAGGAGCTGATGGATCTCTACAAGCGCGAGAAGATCAACCCGGTTTCAGGCTGTCTGCCGATGGTGATCCAGATCCCGGTCTTCTTCTCGCTCTATAAGGTGCTGTTCATCACCATCGAGATGCGGCAGGCGCCGTTCTTCGGCTGGATCAAGGACCTGTCGCAGCCCGACCCGACCAACATCTTCACCCTTTTCGGCCTGCTCCATTACGACCCGACGGTCATTCCGCTGATCGGGCATTTCCTGAACATCGGCATCTGGCCGCTGATCATGGGCGTCTCCATGTTCGTCCAGATGAAGATGAACCCGGAGCCGACGGATCCGGTGCAGAAGCAGATGTTCGCCTGGATGCCGGTGATCTTCACATTCATGCTCGGCTCGTTCCCGTCCGGTCTCGTCATCTACTGGACCTGGAACAATACGCTCTCGGCGCTGCAGCAATCGCTCATCATGGCGCGGGCGGGCGTGAAGATCGAGCTCTGGGGCAATCTCGCCAATATGTTCCGCAAGAAGGCGCCGACCTGATCCGGTCGCTTGCGTCATTGCGAACGACGTGAAGCAATCCAGACGTGAAAGCCGGATTGCTTCGGCGTTCCGCGCCTCGTAATGACGGCGTCAAACCTATACAAGGGCCATATGGCCGATACTGAAAATTTCGAAGAGACCGGCCGGAAACTTTTCGCGCAGCCCTGCGATTTCATCTGGGCCGCGACCGATGCGTTGCAACTGCCGCCATCCGGTCCGCCTGAAATCGCCTTCGCCGGCCGCTCCAATGTCGGCAAATCCTCGCTGCTCAATGCGCTGACCAACCGCAAGGCGCTGGCGCGGACCTCGAACACGCCGGGGCGAACGCAAGCCCTGAACTTCTTCGATCTCGGCACGCCGCCCCGGCTGAGGCTCGTCGACATGCCGGGCTACGGCCATGCCGCGGCCTCGAAGAACAAGATCGCCTCCTGGACGCGGCTGATGCACGATTATCTGCGCGGCCGCGCGACCCTGAAGCGCGTTTTCGTCCTCATCGACGGGCGTCACGGCCTCAAACCGATCGACAACGACATGCTCGACCTGCTCGATCGGGCCGCCGTCTCCTATCAGGCCGTCCTGACCAAGGCGGACGATATCAAGGACGCCGACCGCGCACCGCGGCTCGCGGAAACCGCCGCCGCCCTCGCCAAGCGGCCGGCCGCGTTTCCGGAGATCATCCTCACCTCGTCCGAGACCGGCGCCGGGATCGCCGAGCTGCGCGGGGCGATCGCAAAACTGCTCGCCGAGCATTCATCGTAAGGTCATGCATTTGCGTGTAAGCGCTTGATTCCCAATATTTGCCGGGGAAGACGGCAGGAAGGCCGCTTGGCGCTTTTCCTCCCCCCGCGCTAAGGCTAAAAGGCGCACGGCCAACCCGGATGAGCGATATGTCAGAATCAGCGCAGGAGAACGCGCAGCGGCAAGCCGAAATCCTGATGCAGGCGCTGCCGCATATGTTGCATTACGACGACGCGATCGTCGTGGTGAAATACGGCGGGCATGCGATGGGCGACGAGAGCGTCGCGCGCAGCTTCGCCCGCGACATGGTTCTGCTCGAACAATCCGGCGTCAATCCCGTCGTCGTCCACGGTGGCGGCCCGCAGATCGGCGCGATGCTGAAGAAGCTCGGCATCAAGTCCGAGTTCTCCGCCGGCTTACGCATTACCGACCGCGCCACGGTCGAGATCGTCGAGATGGTCCTGGCCGGCTCGATCAACAAACAGATTGTCGGCTTCATCAACGCCGAGGGCGGCCGCGCCATCGGCCTCTCCGGCAAAGACGGCAATATGGTCACCGCGCGCAAATTCGTGCACACGGTCGAATCGCCCTTCACCGGCGAGCAGGAGGAGGTCGATCTCGGCTTCGTCGGCGAACCGGCCAAGGTCGATACCACTGTGCTCGACCAGGTGCTCGGCCGCGAGCTGATTCCGGTCCTCGCGCCGATCGCGCAGGGCAGCGCGGGCGAGACCTATAATGTCAACGCGGACACATTCGCCGGCGCCATCGCTGGCGCGCTCGGTGCCAAGCGCCTGATCTTTTTGACCGACGTGCCCGGCGTGCTCGACGGGGAAGGCCGGCTGATCCACGAATTGCGCATGGACGAGATCCGCACTCTGATCGCCGACGGGACGATCACCGGCGGGATGATCCCCAAAGTCGAAACCTGCATCTATGCGCTGGAGCAGGGTGTCGAAGGCGTTGTCATTCTCGACGGCAAGCTCCCGCATGCCGTTCTGATCGAGCTTTTGACCGACCACGGCGCGGGAACCCTGATTACGCGGTGACGACGAAGCTGACGAGAGACGCGAAGCTGCTCCGGAAAAGCGAAGTTCCCGGCGCGGCGGAGGTGCAAGTTGGTGACCCTTTCTCACACGTCGATACTTTTGCGCATGTAGATTCTTTCGCACACGTCGATACTTGGGTCTTCGATCTCGACAATACGCTTTATCCGCCCGATTGCGACCTGTGGCCGAAGATCGACCAGCGCATCACGCAATTCATGATCGCGCTGTTCGGTCTCGACGGCATGTCGGCGCGGGCGTTGCAGAAATATTATTATCAGCAGTACGGCACGACGCTGCGCGGCCTGATGGATGACCACGGCGTCGGCGCTGCGGAGTTTCTGGCCTATGTGCACGACATCGACCGCTCCTCGCTCGTCCCCAACCTGCCCTTGGCCGCGGCCATCGCTGCCCTGCCCGGCCGCAAGCTGATCCTGACCAATGGCTCGCGCGATCACGCCCTCCTGACCGCCGAAGCTTTGGGACTTGGTGCGAGTTTCGAGGAAATCTTCGACATCATGGATGCCGAACTGATCCCGAAGCCCGAGTTGCGCACCTATCAACGATTTTTCGACAAGCATGGTGTCGATCCGCAGACGGCGGCCATGTTCGAGGACATCGAGCGCAACCTGGTCGTGCCGCACCAGCGCGGCATGAAAACGGTGCTGATCGTGCCCGAAGCTGGGCGGCCGGATCATCGTGAGCCGTTCGAGATCCCGGGTACGCTCACGCTGCCGCATATCGACGTCGTCACCACCGATCTCGGCGGCTTTTTGGCGGACCTGACCGCCGCGCGCGGCGTCTAAGGCCCGCGCCGCCTGCAAGGCCATTGACTCCGCTGCCCGCGCGGACGAAACCTCGCCCACGATTTTTGGAGTTGATGATGAGCCAAAATCTCGAAGAGATCATCGAAACGGCGTTCGAGGCGCGCGCAACGATCACCGCCGGTACGAAAGGCGAGGTGCGCGATGCGGTCGAGTCAGTTCTCGATGGGCTCGGCCAGGGCAAGCTGCGGGTGGTCGAGCGCATTCCGGGCGCCGCGGGACGCGAGGCCTGGCGCACCAACCAGTGGATCAAGAAGGCAATCCTGCTCTCCTTCCGGCTGAACGATTCCCAACTCATCTCCGGCGGAATTGGCGGCGGCTTCTGGTGGGACAAAGTCCCCTCGAAATTCGAGAGCTGGGACGCCGCCGCGTTCGCCAAGTCGGGGCTGCGCGTTGTGCCGGGTGCGATCGTGCGTCGCTCGGCCTATATCGCGCCGGGCGTGATCCTCATGCCCTCCTTCGTCAATCTCGGCGCCTATGTCGATGAAGGCACGATGGTCGATACCTGGGTGACGGTCGGCTCCTGCGCGCAGATCGGCAAGAACGTCCATCTCTCCGGCGGCGTCGGCATCGGCGGGGTGCTGGAGCCCTTGCAGGCGAACCCGACGATCATCGAGGACAATTGCTTCATCGGCGCGCGCTCCGAGGTCGTCGAAGGCGTCGTCGTCGGCGAAGGCGCCGTTCTGGCGATGGGCACGTTCATTTCCACCTCGACCAAGATCATCGACCGCGCGACGGGCAAGATTCACTTCGGCTATGTGCCGCCCTATTCGGTCGTCGTGCCCGGCGCCCTACCCGGCGCGCCGTTGCCCGACGGCTCGCCCGGCCCGTCGCTCGCCTGCGCCGTCATCGTCAAGACCGTCGATGCCAAGACCCGTGCCAAGACGGCGATCAACGATCTTCTGAGAGACTGATGCCGCAACACAGTTTTTTCACTCTCTTTCGCTCGGACGAGGGCGAAATCGACGCGCCAATCTGGTGGCGCGGCATCTTGATTCTCGGTGGCGTTTTTGCCGTGCTGACGCTCGGCTGGCTCCTTATCGAACCGTTTGCCGACAGGTCGCTCGCGACGACGATCACGAGCACAATCGTCGTTCTGACGGCCAACCTTTATCGCCTCGCCTATGGCGTCATCTGCCTGCTGCTGCTGATCTGTTTCTACAATCTCAGCGCCAAGCGCTGGCGCGATCTCGGCCGGCCGCCGGCCTTTGCCGGCATTCTGCCGGTCGTCGGCGCCGTGGTCGCTGCGCTGCATTGGCTCGAACCGCGCACCGGCGGCGATACCCCGCACGTGCTGGTGATCGCCGCCGACCTGCTCTTGTTTGCAGTGCTGATCTGGAACATCACCGAGCTCGGCGGGATCGCCCGCTTTCGCGTGTAAGGACGCACATCTCCCGACAAGCCGCAGGGCGGCGGCGTTGACCCTCGCACCCGGAACCTGCAAAGTCCGTCCGGTCATTTTTTTGAGGGATTTAGGGGAGGAATCGCGATGGATTGGCAAAATCTATTCTTGACCAATACGGGCCGGCTCGACCGCCAGCCGTGGTGGATCGGCAGCGTCATCATCTTCCTCATTTCGCTGATCGCGCGCATCGTCATTCACATCGTCTTCGGGCACGGCAATTCGCTCGGCCACGTGCTCGACGCGATCATCGGGCTGGTCCTGCTTTATCCCGCGGTCAATATCGGCATCAAACGCTTCCACGACCGCGACAAGTCCGGCTGGTGGGTGCTGATCGCCTTTGTTCCGATCATCGGCTGGATCTGGTATGTGGTCGAATGCGGCTTCCTGCCCGGCACGGACGGCCCCAACCGCTTCGATCCGACTTGAGCTGCTGGCTGGCGTAACAGGCATGTCGCAACGTTCAGAGCTGGCGCGCGAATTGACGCGCGCCTTGATCCGCTGCCATTCGGTGACGCCACAGGACGGCGGCGCGCTCGCCGTGCTTGAAGAGCAACTGAAGCCTGCCGGCTTCGCCATATACCGGCTGCGTTTCTCCGAACCCGGCGCCCCGGACGTCGACAATCTCTATGCACGCATCGGCAACGGCGCGCCCTATCTCGTCTTCGCCGGCCATACGGATGTGGTGCCGCCGGGCGATACAGCCGCCTGGCGCTTCGATCCCTTCTCGGCCGAGATCGCCGAAGGCGAGGTTTGGGGCCGCGGCGCTGTCGATATGAAGGGGGCGGTGGCCGCCTTCACCGCCGCCGCGCTCGATTATGTCGCGACGCATCAGCCGCTGAAGGGCTCGATCGGCCTGCTCATCACCGGCGATGAGGAAGGCCCCTCTGTCAACGGCACGGTGAAACTGCTGCAATGGGCCGCCAAACAGGGCGAGCATTTCGATCATTGCCTCGTCGGCGAACCGACCAATGTCGAGGCGCTCGGCGATACGATCAAGATCGGACGGCGCGGCTCGCTGACCGGCACGCTCGTCGTCCACGGCACGCAGGGGCATGTCGCCTATCCGCAGCGCGCCGATAATCCCATTCCACATCTTCTCCGCCTGCTGACGGCGCTGATCGCGCCGCCGCTCGACGATGGTTCAGCGGAGTTCGATCCGAGCCATCTCGAAATCCTCACCGTCGATGTCGGCAATCCGGCGACGAATGTGATTCCGGCGACGGCCCGGGCGCGATTCAACATTCGCTTCAACGATCTGTGGACGCCGCAGACGTTGAGCGCCGAGATAGACCGGCGCGCCGCCGCTGTGGCTGGCGGCGCACGCTATGAATTGAGCTTCGATCCCTGCAACGCGCTCGCCTTCGTCACAGCGCGCGATCATTTCACCGATCTTGCCGTCGAGGCCATCGCCGCGCACAGCGGGCGCATCGCGCATTTCTCGACCTCCGGCGGCACGTCCGACGCGCGTTTCATCCGCAATTATTGCCCGGTGATCGAATTCGGCCTCGTCGGCGCGACCATGCACAAGATCGACGAGCGCGTGCCGCTCGCCGACATCGACACACTCGCCGACATCTATAGCGAAATTCTGGAGCGGTATTTCGATCAAGCGCCGGTTTGACGCTCGCCTATTCCAATCGAAAGGTCAGGCGATTTCCTAAACATTCTCGGGAATAGGCAAGGTCCGATATGTTGTACCGCGGGCTGACCATAGCACTTGGAATTCCCTGCTATAACGAAGAACGCACCATTGCGACGGTGATTCAGGACTTCCAGACCGCCATTCCGCAGCTGGATATCCACATCCTGGACAACCAATCAACCGATCGCACCGCGCAGATTGCGGCCAAGGGGGGTGCCAAGGTTATTTCCGTGCCTCTCCGCGGCAAGGGCAATGTGGTGCGCCGCATGTTTGCGGACATCGAAGCGGACATCTTTGTCATGGTCGACGGCGATGCAACCTACGATGCGACCTCGGTCCGGCGCATGGTTGACCGTCTCATCGACGATCGTCTTGATATGGTCGTCGGTTGCCGCAAACCGTCGGACGCGCATGCAGGCGCGGCCTACCGGCCCGGTCATCGTTTCGGAAACAGAGTCCTGACCGAGGGAGTCGCGCGGATCTTTGGCGGTGACGTCACGGATATGCTTTCGGGATACAGGGTCTTCTCGCGCCGCTTTGCCAAGACATTTCCAGCCCTGTCGCGGGGTTTCGAAATAGAGACGGAGCTTACGGTTCACGCTCTAGAACTTCGTATGCCGTGGGCTGAGGAGCTAACCGCTTATGGCGCTCGACCCGAAGGATCGCAAAGCAAGCTTGCAACTTACAGCGACGGCGCACGCATTCTCACGACCATCGGCCGGCTCTATATCGCCGAGCGTCCGCTGCAATTCTATGCGACGGTCGCGGGCGTCGTCTCTTTTGTGACGTTCCTGCTGGCGTCACCAATTGTCATCGAGTTTTTCAAGACGGGGCTCGTCCCGCGTTTGCCGACCGCCGTTCTCTGCGCGGCGCTTGCGGTCTGTGCATTACTTTCGCTGACCTGCGGGCTCATTCTCGATAATGTCGTACGCAGCCGGCAGGAGATAAAGCGCCTTGCCTATCTGGCGATTCCGCATGTCCAGCAAAGGCAGGAATCGTGAGAGGCGCCCAACGCGAAATATTCCTGTTTGCCGGGGTGGGAATTGTCGGGTTCCTCGTCGACGCTGGCGTATTCCATCTCCTCGTCGCCTGGCTGGGACTCTATTTCGCTCGAGTCTGGTCATTCCTCTGCGCCGCCTGCACGACATGGTGGCTCAACCGGGCCCGGACATTCCGCAATCGCCGCTCCGGCCACATCCCGGCCTTCGAGTTGGCGATTTACATCGCACTGATGCTTGGTGGCGGCGGCATCAATTATACTGTTTACGCCGTGATGGTACACAATATCCCGTTGGTGCATCTCCATCCGATCCTCGGTATTGCCTGCGGAAGCCTGGCTGGCATGGCGCTCAATTTCTTCAGCAGCCGACAACTCCTGTTCCGGCGCTTCCGATTTTCACTCGCAACAAATTTTGTCAACGACGCTGCTGCGCCTCGCGCTGCCAGCTCGTCTATTCACGAAGGCACTGAATGTCCATCGAAATTGATTTTTTAGTTTCTTGCGCTGCTGCACTCATATTTCTTTTTCATTGTGGCGTTATCGGAATTGCGGTCCTCGGACGGTTGCGGCCGACCTGGCCCCGCGAACCGGCGGACGATAGCGCTTGTGCTGTGTTGGTAATGGCATTGGGTGTCGGACTCGTGGTCGACATCCTGGCACTCCTCGCCCTTGGATTCACCGCCCATTTGACCCCGGTTGGAATTGGCGCGGCGGGAGCGAGCCTATTCTGTCTCGCCGCCGTCCTTCTGCGCCATGTGCCCCTATCTATTCGCGAGGCATTCACAGGTTTTGGGTGGTTCGACGCGGCAATTGCACTCGCGCTTTTTTTCGCAATCGCGCTCACCTCCCTGCATCCCCCGGGGAGTTGGGACGATACGATGTATCACCTGCCGATCGCTCGAGCCTATCTCGAGCATAGCGGGATCGTAACACTTCCGTTTCTGCGCTTTCCGCTTTTCCCGCAGAATGGAGAGCTGCTCATCGCGCTGGGAATGTTGATTGGCCACGACGTCGGCGCGCAGCTTTTCGCACAACTCCCCTTATATTTGATGGGGCTCGGTCTCATCGCGGCTTCGCGATTGTTTTTAGGTACGCTCGCTCCCGGCGCTCTGGCCGCCCTCCTGATGGTCAAGCTCGTCCCGATACAAATCATTTTGGGTTTTGCATACGTCGATGCGGCCCTCGGGTTCTTTTGCTGGATGGCAATCCTGGCGCTGGCCATCGGGCTGGAAGCGAAAGAAACCGGCAACATTCTCGCTTGGCCAATAATCGCCGGGCTGATGGCCGGAGCCGCAATCGGCACAAAATATTTCGGCTTGCCCGTGGTCGGCATTCTTGGCCTCTGGCTATTGATCGTCCGCCGGGATTGGAAGGCCTCGCTCGCTTTTGGATTGACCGCTCTTGCGGTGGGCGGAGCCTGGTACATCCACAGCTTCATCGTCTCAGGCGATCCAATCCACCCCGCCGGAGGCAACATCTTCGGATTCTACCTTTGGAACGCGGCCGACCTTGCCGGGCAGAAAAAAGAGCTTGCCACCCACGGCGTACCGCCAGGCTCACTCGACTTTGTCGGCGCGCTGAAAGCGGCCGGGGCGCTCCCCTTGCTGCTTGCTCTCGCAAGCCCGCTCGCGCGCGGCATGCGGCCGGGGTTGCGGTTACTGCGTTTCGTATTCTGCTCCTATTTCGTATTTTGGTTCTTCGTCGTACAGGTCGAGCGTTACCTGATTCCAGTTATCGCGGCGGGATCACTGCTTTGCGTAGCCATCTTGTTCTTTTTGGACTGGCCGCCGGCGCTTCGAAGTGCCTGGTCTCGCGTTCCGCAACAAGGCAAGGCAGTCTTGGCCGGCTTGGTCGCGATTTCGTCCGTTGCCTACCTTGTTGTAGGCATTTGGCCGAATGTTGATTTTACGCCGACCGCCTGGAGTCGAAAGCTGGAGCTTCGACCCGGATATGCCGTGCTCAGCAGAGCAAATGAACTTCGCAGCCGTTTTGGTGACCGCTTGGTGCAGGTAGGTTTCGAGAATGGATTCTACTTTTTCCGCGGCACTCTCATCGGAGACTGGTTCGGGCCGGGCCGCTACAGCCAGATGATGATATGCAACGTCTCTGGATGCGGCCTCGTCGACCCCTTCCGCATGAAGAAGATCATGCAGGGTTTTGACGCCCGGATGCTCGCGGTCAATACCTCTCGTGTCCCGAAGTTCGATCGTTCGGCGTATGAACAAAACTTCCAGGTCGTGATGAGCAGCGCCGACGGCATATTGCTCGCCTTGCGCCCCGATTCGGCTACGGGCGATCCCAAGAACAAGAACTAAAACTACATCCGGAAGCTTTCGCCCAGGTAGAAGCGGCGCACGTCCGGGTTGGCGACAATTTCGCCCGGCGCGCCCTCGGTCAATATGCCGCCGCTGTGGACGATATAGGCACGATCGATGAGATCGAGCGTCTCGCGCACGTTATGGTCGGTGATGAGCACGCCGATGCCGCGGCGCTTCAAATGCTGGACGAGCTGGCGAATGTCGCCAATGGCGATCGGATCGATACCGGCGAAGGGCTCGTCGAGCAGCATGAACGAGGGATGGCCTGCGAGCGAGCGGGCGATTTCGCAGCGCCGGCGCTCGCCACCGGAAAGCGCGATGGCCGGCAGCTTGCGCAACCGCGCAATGTCGAATTCCTCAAGCAGTGCCTCCAGCTCTTCGGCGCGCTTCTTCTTGTTCGGCTGGGTGATTTCGAGAACCGCGCGAATGTTCTGCTCGACGGTGAGGCCGCGGAAGATCGAGGGTTCCTGCGGCAGATAGCCGATGCCGAGCCGGGCGCGGCGGTACATCGGCAGCGAGGTCACGTCGTAGTCGTCGATCATGATCACGCCGGCATCAGGCCGGATGAGCCCGGTGATCATGTAAAACAGGGTCGTCTTCCCGGCGCCGTTCGGGCCGAGCAGGCCGACCGCCTCGCCGCGATGGAGCGTCAGGCTGACATCCTTGATGATCTGCCGCTTCTTGTAGGATTTGCTGAGCCCTTGAACGATCAGCGAGCCGCCGGGCAACGTAGAAGCGGCTTCCTGCCCGGCCTGTGCCGTCGGTGTTGGGGCCACCCGGCGCGACGTCGCGGGCGCCTGTTCGAGCGCCGCTGGCTGCGCGGGCGCTACCGCCCCATCCGGCTGCCAGGTTTCGAGGTCTTGCGGCAACCAATCCGGCCCAAGCGCTTCCTGCACCTCGGCCGCTTCGCCGCTTTCGAAAAGCCAGGCCTCCGCGCTTTGCGCGTGCCCATCTTCCGCGCGGGGTTTGCGGCCGAAGAGGCCGCGCAGCCGCGCCATCAGGCCGGTCCCCTGATTTGCACCCGCTGCGGAGGAATTGGCGCCGAAATCACGCTGCGAACCCACGCTCATCGTTGCGCCGACTCCGAACGGCTGGCGCCGGATTTGTGTTTGGTCTTCGGCTTCTCGCCGCTCGTATTGCCATTGTCGCTGTCGGGAAGAAAGAGGCTGCGCACATGGCCGGTGACGACGGCCTCCGCCGTGTGCAGATCGTAGATGATATGATCCCCCAGCGTGACATTCGGCCCCTGAGTCAGGCTAACATTGCCGTCGAGATAAACCTTATCGTCCGCCTTCTGATAGACGCCGGTATCGCCGCGGGCGATCTGATCCTTCGAGATCAACGTCACCGGGCCCACCGCCTCCATGCGGCGGATGCGGTCGGAAGATGAAACCTTTTGCGTGCCCGAGCCATGCGGCGCGAGGAAGACCGTCAGCCTGGGCGTCTTCAACGTCGTATCGCCACGGACGGCGACGACATTGCCGGTGTAAACGAGCTTCTGATCCTTGTCGTAATAATCAAGCTGCGCGGCCACGATGTTGATCGGAGTGTGGTCGTCCTTATGCGCGGTCTGCGCGCTGGCCGGCGCCAACGCACCAGTCAGCGCGCCGAAGAGGACGAGCACGAGGGCCGCGGCAGCCGGCAAAACCAGATGCGCGGGCAAAATCGCGGTTTTCCTCATGGTCCCGGCTCCGGCTCCGGCGGCGCCCTGCCGGTGTTGGCATCGCCGGGATCGATGACCGAGTTGATATGGCCCTGAAAAGAAATTTTATGGCCGTTGTCCGTCACGGACATCCGATCCGCGTGAACGACGCTGCCGCCCGAGAGCAGAAGTTTAACCGGTGCGTCGGCCACCATCGTGCCCGAGTTGAAATCCATCTCGGCGTGCTGCGTGAACAGGTCATAGCCAGCATCGTCGTTCTTGATCCGCACATTATCGTTCAACCAGACATAGTCGCGGTTGCTGTCATAGACGCCGGAGATCGAGGTGATCCGCGTGGTGGTCCGGTCATCCATGCCGATTTTGGCATTGACGCCCGCGAGCTTGACGACACCGGGATTGAGAATGTCCTGCGTGCCGACGCCGCCGGTCAGCTCGAACGGCTGCCCATCCTGGCGGATGCCGTGCATCTTCGGCGAAGACAAAGTGACGGTCGTCCCCTGCAGGCCGACGGCCGAGCTCGAAAGGTTTTTGGTGATCTGCCGGAACGGGTTGAAGATGATGATGAACCCCACGATGACGACGATCAGCGTGCAGCCGATGATGATGAAGCTGCGCAGCGAGCGCACGAATAGCGAATGCCAGCGCGCATGATGCACCGCATGGCGCGACGCCCCGACCGGCAGTTCGAGCCGGCTTGCAGCCTTCGCAGGCGCACGGGTCAGATCGGTCATCCGCAAATCCTGGTCAGCGGGCTGGCGCGCTTTCCGGCCGGAAGGACTCGCCCCGCCAACAAGAAATTATGCCAACTCAAAACGTTGGAGCCGTCCTCATCGGGAAAAACGTGCACTTTTCCCGATACGCTCTAGATCGCGATGCATCGCGGCTGAATCAAGCCCGACGTATATGACGCGACCGGTTCCCGCTCTAGGCGGCAATTTTGCCGAATTCGCGGCCCCTTCCTCTGCGGCACACGCGGCACGGCAGAGTATGCCCCGCAAATCCTTAGCCTATCGTATCCTATGACATGGCCGTAGCGCCATGTCCTTTCAACTCCACGGGAAATACAAGTGACGCACACGCCGCTATCCGTACCCGTCGAGCGGCAAAAGTGGCTATTCGTGCGAGAAAATGTCCGAATCCGGCCAGCCGAGGAGATCAAGCTTGGCGCGCGTCGGCAAAAACTGGAAGCAGGCCGCGGCAATTTCGGTCCGGTTTTCCCGCGCCAGCATGGCGTCGAGCCGGGTGCGCAGGGCATGGAGATGCAGCACATCGGAGGCCGCATAGGCCAGTTGCGCCTCGCTCAGCGAGTCCGCCGCCCAGTCCGAGGATTGCTGCTGTTTTGACAAGTCGACGCTCAGAAGCTCTCGGACAAGATCCTTAAGCCCATGCCGGTCGGTATAGGTGCGGGTCAGTTTCGAGGCGATCTTGGTGCAATAGAGCGGTCCCGCCATGATTCCGAAGGCCCGGTAGAGAACCGCGATGTCGAACCGCGCGTAGTGGAATAATTTGGTAACGCCGGGATCGGCCAGCAGCCGCGTCAGATTCGGCGCCTGTGTCTGCCCCGCCGCGATCTGGACGATTTCCGCATTGCCGTCGCCGCCGGACAATTGCACGACGCAAAGACGGTCACGGTAAGGCACGAGGCCCAGGGTCTCGGTATCGATGGCGACGCTGTCACCAAAGCTCAGGCCGTCCGGGAGATCGCCCTTGTGGAAATTGATCGTCATCGCGCCTCAGTGACCTCGGAACATGTAACCTCGGAACAAGAAGGCCGGGTAGCATCGGGAGGGCGGCTTAGCAAGCCGGCGCCAAAGCGAGAAGGTTCTCCTCTTTAGCCGATTCGGGCCGCCGGGTCTTCTCATGGCGTTTCAGCCGCGCTTTCGTGCCAGTGGCGCAAAGCCCAATGCGACAGCACCGCGAGCGCGGCGTAGATGGCGATGCCGGTGAGTGCGACGAGTGTCAAAGCCGCGAACATGCGCGGAATGTTGAGCCGGTAGCCGGCCTCGACGATGCGGAAGGCAAGGCCCGTCCGGCCACCTTGGGTGCCCGCGGTAAGTTCGGCGGCGATGGCGCCGATGAGCGCGAGGCCACCGCCGATCCGCAGCCCGGCGAAGAAGAAGGGCAGCGCCGCCGGTGCTTTGAGAAGCCAGAGCGTCTGCCAGCGCGAGGCGCCGTAGAGCGTGAAGAGATCGCGCAAATTGCGCTCGGCCGAGGCGAGCCCGAGCGTCGTATTGGCGAGGATCGGGAAAAAGGCGACGAGAAAGGCGCAGAGCAGAACCGCCGTGGCCGGCGTGCAATAGATGAGCAACAGCGGCGCGATGGCGATGATGGGCGTCACCTGCAATATCACCGCGAACGGCAGAAAGGCGCGCTCCAGCCAGCGCCATTGCGCGAATAATATTGCGATGAGCACCCCGCCAAGCGTCGCCGCCGCGAGGCCCTCCAGCGTGATCGTCAGCGTCACCCAGAGCGCCGGCAGCAGGATCGCGCGATCGGCGACAAGCGTCGTGCCGATGAGGCTTGGCGGCGGCAGAATATAGGGAGGAATGTTCGCCGCGCGGACGATCGCCTCCCAGACGACAAGAAAGCCGATGAAGGCAAGGACCGGCGGGACGGCGCGGCGCAAAGCTTTCATGGCGCCGCCTCCGCCGCTTGCGCCAAGAGCCCGGAGACGCGGCTGTAGGTTTCGAGATAGGCCGCGCTGGTGCGCGCATCGGGCGCGCGACGAAAGCTTTGGTCGATCGCGACGTCCGCGACGATCCGGCCCGGCCGCGCCGCCATCACTGCGATACGTGTGGCCAGATAGACCGCCTCGTAAACCGAATGGGTGACGAAGACGATTGTCGTCGCCAGCTCCGCCTTGAGGCGCAGCAGATCGTCGTTGAGGCGGAAGCGGCCGATCTCGTCGATGGCGGCGAAAGGCTCGTCCATCAGCAGCAGCTTCGGCCGCGAGACGAGCGCGCGGGCAATCGAGACGCGCATCCGCATGCCGCCGGAAAGCTCGCGCGGAAACGCTTTGGCGAAGGGCTCAAGACCGACAAGCGCCAGAGCCTCGTCGCGGCGTCGGCGCAACTCGCCCTCCGGCACGTTCTGCAACCGCAGAGGCAGGCTTACATTGGCGGCGACATCGGCCCAGGGCATCAGGGTCGCCTCCTGAAACACAAAGCCGATCTCGCCTGGCCGCCACACCGCGCCGGAGGACGGACGTTCGAGTCCAGCGATGAGCCGCAGCAGGGTCGACTTGCCGCAGCCTGAAGGCCCGAGCAGCGTCAGCAATTCGCCCTCGCGGACTACGAGATCGACCGGATCGAGCGCCCGCGTGCCGCTCGGATAGATCTTGGTGACATCCTGGAGCGCGACGAGGGCTTCGCTCATCACTTCGGCCGCAACCCCACCCCCACGCCATGATCGACGAAGGCGAGCGTATAGGCCCGCTTGTAATCGAGATCGGGCTTGAAGAGCTTCGCCGCGACCATCTGCGCAAAGAAGGCTTTCATCCGGGCGTCGGTCATCGCGCCGATGCCGAGCTTCAGCGCGTCGCCGGAATCGGCAATGCCATATTTGCGCAGCGCCGCGATGGAATAGGCGAGTTGATCTTCGGTAATGTCGGGGTTGTCGGCGCGGATCAACGCATTGGCCTTGGCGTTGTCGCCGTAAAGATAATGATACCAGCCGATGATCGACGCCTCGACGAAGCGGCGAACGAGATCGGGATTCTTGTCGATGAGATCGCGCCGCGTCTCGATCGTCGTCGAATAGGATTGATAGCCGAAATCGGCGGCGAGGAAGACATTGGGTTTGAAACCAGCCTGATGCGCGATGGCATAGGGCTCGGAGGTCACATAGCCCTGCTGGATCGAATTTTTGTCGGCGATGAAGGGCGCCGAATTGAACGTATAGATTTTCACCTTGTCCTCGCTGAAGCCGTAAGTTTGCTTCAGCCATTGATAGACGGTGACGAACGCATCATTGCCGACGAAAGCCGTCGCCCGGGGAAGATCGGTGAAATGGTCGTAACCCGCGTTCGGATGCGACATCAGGATGAACGGGTCTTTCTGGAACATGGAAGCGACGGCGACGATCGGCACGTTCTGCGCCACCGAGTCGAACGCCTGGATCATGTTGGCGCCCATGTCGAAATCGATGCGTCCGGCGGCAAGCAACAGGCGATTGTTGATCTGCGGGCCGCCTTGCAGGATCGTCACGTCGAGCCCGTATTTGGCATAGGTGCCGTCGGCAAGCGCCTGATAGAAGCCGCCATGCTCGGCTTCGGCGCGCCAATTGGTACCGAAGCTGACTTTATCCAAGGCCCGCGCGGGGACGATAAGCGCCAGAAACGCGCAGAGCGCCGTAAGAAATCGCATCATATTCCAGCTCTGCCGCCCCGCCCCGGGCCCGCGCGCATGTTTCGCCCGGACCGGGCCACGATGCAAGGGCTTGCCCAGCGGGCTGTGATACGGCCTATTAGGCTCCCGACAATCAATGTAGATCAAACCAATAGAGCGAGCCTGAAAGACAATGCTGCCGACGCGATTTTGGGCGGAACTGACCTGGCGCGATTTTCAAGCGCCCGAGATCGAGGATGCGATCGCCGTCGTGCCCATTGCCGCCGTCGAGCAGCATGGGCCGCATCTGCCGCTCGGCGTCGATCTTCTGCTGATGCAGGGCTATATCGCGCGCGTTGTTGAGCGGCTGCCGGAAGACCTGCCGGTGCTGTTCCTGCCGATTCAGGCCGTCGGCGTCTCGACCGAGCACGAGAATTACCCCGGCACGCTGAGCCTTTCGCCGGCGAGCCTGATCGCGATTTTGAGCGAGATCGGCGCCGGCATCGCCCGCGCCGGCGTGCGCAAGCTCGTGCTGCTCAATTCGCACGGCGGCAATGTCGCCCTGCTCGACGTGGTCGCACAGGATTTGCGTGCCAGGCATGGTCTGCTCGCCGTCAAGGCGACCTGGCATCGTTTCGGCTATCCGGATGGACTCTTTTCCGAGGACGAGCTGAAGCACGGCATCCATGCCGGCGATGTCGAAACCTCGCTGATGCTGAACTTCCGGCCCGAACTCGTTCGCGACAATGAGCGCGAGAATTTCGAGTCTGCCGCCGCGGAGATCGAAAGCGATTTCACCTGGCTGCGCGCCGGCCGCCCAACCGGCTTTGGCTGGATGACGGAAGACCTCTCTCCCGCCGGGGCGATGGGCAATGCCACTGCCGCGACGGCGGCAAAGGGCGAAGCCTCGGCCGATTACGGCGTCACCGCCTTCATCGAATTGTTGCAGGATATCGAGGCCTTCGATCTTGCCCGGCTGAGCGGCGGTCCCGAGAAAGGCTAGGCGGGTACAGCGGCCCTGGCGCGATGCCGAAGGCTTCCTCGAATTGTTTCGCCGGCATCGGCTTCCCGTAGTAATAGCCCTGCGCTTCCTCGCAGCCACGCGCCTGCAGATATTCGGATTGCGCCAAGGTCTCGATGCCCTCGGCGATGGCCGCAAGGTCAAAATTGCGCGCCATGTCGAGAACCGCCTGAACCACAGCGGCGTCCCGCTTCGACGTCAGCATCCCCTGCACGAACGAGCGGTCGATCTTGAGCCGCGTCAGCGGATATTGCTTGAGCAGGCTCAGCGAGCCGAAGCCGGTGCCGAAATCGTCGAAGGCGATGCCGACGCCATGCGCGCGCAGCCGCCTAAGGGTTTCGAGCGCGATCTCGTCGCGATCGAGCGCGATGTTTTCGGTGACTTCGAGCTCCAGCGCCTCCGCCGGCAAGCCATGCCGCTCCAGCGCCGCGACGACCTCGGCGACGAGATCGCCGACGCGGAACTGTGCGGCGAACAGATTGACGGCAATGCGGAACTTCGGCACGCCGTGCCGCCGCCAGAAGGCGGCTTGCGCACAAGCCTCGTCGAGCACCCAGGAGCCGACCGTCGCCGCCAGCGGGCCGCCCTCAAGCGCCGGCAAAAAAGCGCCGGGCGCCAATATGCCGCGCGTCGGGTGATGCCAGCGGATCAGCGCTTCAGCGCCGACGAGAGCCTGATCGGCGAGCCGCACCTGCGGCTGGTAGAACAACAGGAATTCGCTCCCGACCACGGCGCGATGCAATTCCATCGCATAAAGACGCCGCGCCGCGGCCTCCATCCGCAGCGCCGGTACGAAGACAAAGGCGCGGCCGCGACCGGCACTCTTGGCCTTGTATAGAGCGAGGTCGGCATCGCCGATCAGCTCCAGAGCTTCCTGCGCGTGAAAGGGCGCAAGCGCGATGCCGCAACTCGCGGCGACACGCACTTCCTGGCCATCGAAGGCAATCGGCGCGGCGACGCGGGTGATAGCGGCCTGCGCCACCGCGTTCGCGCGTTCCAGATCCGCGCCCGGCAGCAGGATCGCAAATTCGTCGCCGCCGATCCGCGCGACAACGTCATACATCCCGAGGTCAGCGCCCAGCCGGCTGGCAACCTCGCGCAAAATCCCGTCGCCGACGGCGTGGCCCAGCGTATCGTTGACATCCTTGAAGCCGTCGAGATCGATCATCAGCAGGGCCGCGGCCGCGGGGGCCAGCAACGTCTCCTCGACACGACGATAAAGCCGGGCGCGGTTGGCCAGACCCGTCAATGAATCGAAATTCGCCAGCCTGTAGAGTTCTTCTTCCTCGCGCCGCCGCTGCGTCATATCGCGCAGGACGACACTGAAACGCATGCGCGACGCCTCGTTCCAGCAATAGATCGAGAAGCTAAGGGGAAATTCGCTCCCGTCCTTGCGCAGTCCCTCGAGATCGGAGGGCGGAGTCAATCCATCGAGCGAACCAGCCGCTGCGGCGCGCGCGATGAGATCGCGCACCAGCGGTCGATGACGCGCGCAGATCAATTGCTCAATCGAACGGCCGACGCCTTCCTCAACCGTGTAGCCGTACATCGCCGCGGCCGCGGCGCTCCATGCGAGAATCGTCCCGGTTTCGTCGAAGCGCACGATGGGCGTTGCGGCATTGTTGACGAATTCCTCGGAGGCCAGCGGATCGGCCTTTTCCACCGCCGCTTCGACACGCCGCAGTTCCAGCCGGTCGGAGGCCATTTTGGCGAGCTCGCGCAGCCGCTCGCAGTCTTCGGACGTAAAGTCCGGATGCGGCTTGACGTCGATGATGCAAAGCGAGCCAAGCGCATGGCCGTCGGGCGAGCGGATGGGCACACCGGCATAAAAGCGCAGATGGGTCTTCCCCGTCACCAGCGGGTTGTCATGGAAACGCTCATCGCGCGTTGCGTCCGGCACGACCATCACGCCGTTCTGCGTGATGGCATGGGCGCAGAACGATACGTCACGGCTCATGTCGACATCGCCAATGCCTGCGCTTGCGGCGAAGAACACATGATCGCTGCCGATCATGTTGACCGCCGAGACCGGCATGTCGAACACGCGCACGGCAATATTCACCACAGGGTCAAGGCTGGGAAGCGGGCGATCGCTTGCCAGTCCATAGGCCGCCAGAGCCCTCAGCCTCTCCGGCTCGCTCGCCAACGCCGGTGGGCACTTCATATGCTCGCCTCGTCGCTAGAATAACCACGCGAACGGAACCGCCGATCGCCGTACATCAAACAAACGAAATACCAGAAGGATGCAATTTTCGCTTTGATCTTTGGCGTCATATGCCGAGCGCCGGGTTAACGGCGGTTCGAACTTTATTCACAATGACCGCAAAATGACTGCGAAGGCCACGCCTGTGACGCAGCGGCAAGCTAGAGCTTGCCGTAGACGACCCGTGTGCCGCAGAGGATGTCGTGCAGCCCGGTCTTCTCGCGCGTCCAGGCGATCATCAGGAAGCCGATATCGAGCGTGAGGCCGTCGAGGATGTAGGCGGCCCAGCGGCCGAAGGCCAGCCAGGCGCTGACCGGTTCGCCGGTGATCGTGACAAGGTGCAGGCCAAGCAGTCTTTTGCCCGGCGTCGCCTGCCATTTGCCGCTGTTGAAATAGACGTTGTAGCCGATCGTCACGGCAAAGCCGACGATCCAGAAAATGATGGTGAAAGCCGGCGGCAGAGAATGGTGTTGGCCGGCTTGCGGAAGCCCGGCTGCGCCGGCGAGCCCTGTCACGACCAATATGATGCCCAGCACGACGCCGGCGAAAAGCGCGATGGCCTCCATCACAAGCACGTCGATGATGTAGGCGAGAAGCCTGATCCAGAACCCCGCATATTGCGAGCCGGAGCCGAAAGCCTGCGCTTCGGCGCCGGGCGCCCCCGGCAGAGCCGGCGGCAGCAGGGCGGCAAAGACCGGCACGTCGGAGAGCCGTGTCCATTCCGTAGCGCCGACCTCGGCGATATTGGTGTCGCGGCCGATCTCGGCCTTGGCGATCATGTCCTTGAGCACGTAGCCCGTCAGCGGCCCCAGCGCCTGTGCGGGCGCCTGCACATACCAATTCGTTTCGAAAGGATGTTTCGGCGGCACGCTTTCCGACGCCATGAGGTTTCCTCGAAGTTTGGGCGAAGGAATTTGAGGCTGCCGCCGCGCACAGTCAACGCTACCGACCCTCGACAATCGGGAAGAGAAGAAACAACGCAGGGCAGACAATCCGTGAGCATGATTTTGCGCATGCTTAAAAATCGCTGAACGAATTGCATCGCCGCCGCCGCGCGACCCGACGGCGCGGCCGAAAGCGCCCGCCCCGCCCTCGCGTAATGTGACGGGTGCCGGGAGCACGATTACGGGCTCGTTGGCGCCAAACCCAAAATAGTTCTTGTAAAACGTGCGAATCTTCTTATTTGTTGCCTTGCCCAAATCGCACGTGCCTGTGGTCGTGTGTCGATTGGCGGGGATCCGGACAAGAGGCCGGTTAACCGCCACCAAAAATCGGCAGCCGGAGCGAACCGGTGAACCCCGCCAAACGGGGGACACGACTTAAAGCAACGACGGACCGGGCTTTTTCGTCTCTGCCAGCTTCCAAAACTGGCTTACCGAAGAGGCTAGTCTATCTTGCCGGGCGTGCGGAACGGGACTCCATTCCCAATCCAAGCGAAGGCTATGACGGTTACGGCGGCAGCTTTGCCGCATCGCCAGCATAGCCAACGGCGCAGCATCTGACTTTCGCAGCACGGGTTATCTCGTGCGGCGTCGGTCAGCGATGACGGAGCGGTGAACGGCGGCGTCTCCACAATGCGCCGGAATCCTCCTTCGTCATCATCCCAAGCTTGTTTCGCTTCTGCGCGGTTTGCCGCGCTTCGAGGGGATGCCGCGATGACCGATCGTATCATTGAATTCCTGCGTAACCGACGTGAGGACGGGCCCTGCCTGGTGCTCGATCTCGAAGTCGTGCGCGACAATTACATGGCCTTCGCCAAGGCCCTGCCGGACACGCGCGTCTTCTACGCCGTCAAGGCCAATCCCGACCCGCAGGTGCTCGATCTGCTGGCCCGCCTCGGCTCGTCTTTCGACACGGCTTCCGTGGTCGAGATCGAGCAGGCGCTGGCGGCCGGTGCGACGCCCGACCGGATCAGCTTCGGCAACACGATCAAGAAGGAGCGTGACATCGCCCGCGCCTATGCGCTCGGCGTACGCCTGTTTGCGGTCGATTGCGAAGCCGAGGTCGAGAAGATCGCCCGGGCTGCGCCCGGCTCCAAGGTCTTCTGCCGCATCCTCTGCGCCGGCGACGGCGCCGAATGGCCGCTGTCGCGCAAGTTCGGCTGCGTGCCGGAGATGGCCGCGCGCGTGCTTGAGCACGCCCATCGCCTCGGGCTTGTTGCTTACGGGCTGTCGTTCCATGTCGGCTCGCAGCAACGCAACCCGAAGAGCTGGGACGCGGCGCTCAAGGCTTCGGCGGCGATCTTCCGGGATCTCGCCGAGCGCGGCATCAACCTGCAGATGGTCAACCTCGGCGGCGGCTTCCCGACGAAATATCTTCGGGATGTGCCGGCGGTGAAGGCCTATGGCCAGGCGATCTTCCGGGCGCTGCGCAAGCACTTCGGCAACCGCATCCCGGAGACGATCATCGAGCCGGGCCGCGGCATGGTCGGCAATGCCGGCGTGATCGAGGCCGAGGTGGTGCTGATCTCGAAGAAGTCGGACGAGGATAAGATGCGCTGGGTCTATCTCGACATCGGCAAGTTCAACGGGCTTGCCGAGACGATGGACGAGATGATCCGCTATCCGATCCGCACGGCCTATGACGACGACGCGATGGAGCCTTGCGTCATCGCCGGGCCGTCCTGCGACTCGGTCGATGTGCTGTACGAGAAGGAGCCCTACCCGCTCCCGCTCAGCCTCGAGATCGGCGCGAAAGTGCTGATCGAGGGCACCGGCGCCTACACGACGACCTATTCGGCCGTCGGCTTCAACGGCTTTCCGCCTCTGAAGTCTTACGTGATCTGAGCGGCTCGTCCGGGCGGAGAGGTATCCTCTCCGCCTTTTTCGCATCCGGGCTTTCCGCCGGCTTCTCCAGCCGGAATATCGCCGGACGTGCGAAGAGAAACTTCAGTGGCGTGTTCCGCACCAGGGCGTAGAGCAGCAGCGGAAAGCTGACGCCGGCGAATGTCACAAGTGTCGAGGCGACGCCGATATCGGTGATGACCCCGGTATGTACAATCGCCCCGCGCGTCGCCGCCATCGGCAGGAAAAACGCCAGATAGATGACGATCGAATTGCGGCCGCAATAGCGCAGCCATCGCGTGTAGGGCGCCTGCGACAGAAGCACCGCACTGGCGACGACGGCGCTCGCGCCGGCAAAGCCAGCAATGAGGCTCAACAGCGGCAGAGCGGCGAAGTTCGGCGCCCCGAGCGGCGCCGGAACAAAGGTCGCGAGGCCCTCGACCACGGCCCACAGCGCCAAGCCCACACCCGCCGCGGTCTTGTGCCCGCCCACCCAGACCGCCAGCGCGAAGATAGCGCCCGAGAAGACATAGCCCGCGTAGAAATAGACATAGCGCGAGCAGAATTCGTCGATGACGGTCCAACCCGTCGTCACGCGCGCCGTCTCAAGCAGCGCGGCTGCGAAGAAGACCAGCGGCCAGGGGACGCGGCGCAGCAGCTTCGTCGTGACGAAAAAAATCGGCAGGAGATAGATGAACCACAGGGTTCCGAGCGGCTCGATGAGGCCGAAGGCGAACTGCTCGGCCACCGCACGCGGGCCATCGGCCGCATCCTTCACGACGACCTGGATGGCGAGCCACAGGACGAAGAAATAGGCGAAATGGACGACCTTGCGATCGAGAAACACGCGCCAGTCGCGCGCGATCGTCTGCCCGAGAAAGAGCCCGGCGATGAGGAAGAAATCCGGCATCCGGAACGGCTTGGCGAAGGTGACGACCTCGTGCAGGAAGCCCTCGCCGCCCATCGCCGTGCCGGTGCCAAGCGTCGAATGCATCATCACCACCATGATGATGCAGAAGCCCTTGGCGTAATCGACCCAGGCGACGCGCGGTTTTTCGGTGGCAGGCTGAGGCATTCGTCCCGAATTATCTCTCGGTGCGGCGATTTTCGGTCTTCGCGACCCAATTCCGTCCCGAAGTGGGACGCAGACCGCCCTTCCGACTCACGCCACGCAAGGCCGATGCCTCGGCGGCAACAGATCGAGGGGAAATCCCGCTGCGGGATCAGCCGAGGTGCTCGGTCTCGCTCAGCGTCATCCGAAGCTCGAAGCTCTTGAACTGCGAGAATATGCGCCAGACCCAATCGCGCAGGGCGGCGCGCAGCACGATCGACATGTCGGGCGGCGGCGCGAGCATGAAACGTGAGAGCGAGAAGCCCGGATCGTCGATCGTCGCCCGCAGGGTCGGATCGAGCTTGCCGATCCTGAAGCTGTGTGCGGTCAGCGGCCTTGCCTCGGGTGCGGCCTCGCGCTCCACGATCTCGTTCTCGACGAGGATGAGCCGCAGGTCGGGATAGCGTTCCGCGATCCTGGCGGTCACTTCCGCCGTCCGCGGCGTCCCGTCGTCGACATAGAGCAGGATCGGCTCGACGCCGCGCGCCAGCGCCTCCGCGATAAAGCCGGTATTGTCGATGACGGCGAAGAAGGGTTCCAGCGTGCGATGCCAGAGATCGACGATCTTCGGCACGCCGTCATCGGCGAGCAACGGGTCGATCAGCGCCATCTGGCCCTGAATCGTATTGAGATCGGCAATGGCGACGCGCTCGGAAAAGCGCAGCGCGAAATCCGGCTCGTGGGCGTCGGTATCGAAACCGCGGAAATCGCGGCGGCTGGCGAGATAATAATCGCCGAGCAGGCGCGCCGCCGTCGTCTTGCCGACGCGCCCGGAGAGCGAACAGACGATGAAGACGAATGTCCGAGCGGTCATCGCCCGAGGACCGTCCAAAAGCGCCGCGCGTGAGGCTTGAAGATCAACCCCGGCCGTTGATGAGATCGAGCAAGTGGATTCGGTCGAACTCTTCCGCGTTCTTGTTTTGCCATGTACGCACGTAACCACGCAGAGTGAAAGAATGGTTCGCCGGTTCGCCCGACGCGGTCTTGTCGGCGACAAAGCTCGACAAAGGCGTGCCGGCGAGTTCCACCTGCTCATAGGCCATCGCATTGAGCTTGGGGATCGTGACCTCGCTCGCGTTCTTCACCTTGCCGAAATAGGTCTGCAATGTCGCCGGATCCCAATCGAAGAAAGTCGAGTCGTTGACGTAATTTTTGACGAGGAAATAATGCGCGTCGGTGACAAAAGGCGCCGTTTCGCTGATTTCCGAAAGCGAGGCGATCGACGGGCCGAGAATATGAAACAGGACGAAGTTGAAATCGCCCGCCTTCGCCGCATCGAGGAAGCCGACATCGCGAAGCGCCGCGAGGCTGGAAGCCAGCGCGCCGGCGCGCGTATCGATGAGAGACACCTTCACTTGCGAGGTATTGAGCGTATCGAGGATACGCATCTGGTCCGGCGTCTGATTGATATCGACGACTTGGGTGATCTCGGGATGGAAGCGTTGCAACGTCCCGCGCGGCGTCTCGGTATCGAAGGCGCGGACGATGACATTATTGCTGGCGAGATAATCGAGAAGCGCGCGCGCGACCGTCGTTTTGCCGACCCCGCCCTTGTCCGCCCCAACCATGATCAGCGTCGGCTTCATCTGATTGTGCCCCATCCCAGCTGTCTGCGCGACATCCTTCGCCTGCGGTGCGGTTTTCGGCGGCCGCGAATGGGCCGTCCGGGCCGCACGTCTTATGTGCTTCGTGTTGCGCGCCATAAGCCGATATAGCGCACTTTCGCGGGTGCGCAAAACAGAGCGAAATTTTCGTTAATGACAGTATTTTTACGCTCAACCGGCGGAAGGGACGGCGCTATTTGTCTTCGCGGACGGTGTTGAAGGCGCCGCTGTTCGGCGCCCTGGCGATCAGCGCATCGACGCGATCGCGCTCGCGCTTGAACGCGGCGAGCATCTTGCCGTCGAATTCCCGCGTCCGGGCCAGCCGCACCCGCATCGGGTCGACGAAATGGCCGTTGACCAGAACCTCGTAGTGGAGGTGCGGCCCCGTCGCGAGGCCGCTTTCGCCGAGATAGCCGATCACCTGGCCTTGGTGCACATGCACGCCATTGGCGATCGATCTGGCAAAACCCGACATATGGTTGTAGGTCGTCATATAGCCGTTGGCATGCTGGATGACGACACGGCGGCCATAGCCTGAATCCCAACCCGCTGATTCAATGACGCCATTGCCGGCGGCGAAGATCGGCGTGCCGATCGGCGCCGCCCAATCGACGCCCGTATGCATGCGGGTATAGCCGAGAATTGGATGAAACCGCATGCCGAAGGGCGAGGTTTCGCGCGCCCCGACGATCGGCGTGCGGATCAGGAATTTGCGCGACGACTTGCCGTTCCGGTCATAGAAATCGACGAGGCCATCGTCCGGCGTCTGGAAGCGGTAATAGCGATAGGTTTCGTTGCGGGCGATGACGGAGGCATAAAGCAGTTCGTCCCGCTGCTCCCCCTCCGCGCCATTGTCGTAGAAAGCCTCGAAGGAATCGCCGCCGGTCACCGAACGCTGGAAATCGACGTCATTGGCGAAGATGCGAACGAGATCGTCGATGACGGGCTTGGGAATGTTTTGCTTGAGCGCGGTCTCATAGAGCGAATCGTAAAGCCGCATGCCCCCCTCGTCCGTGTCGTTATTGGCGGTGGCGGCGGCCTTCTCGTCGTTGTCCTCATCGTTATCTTCGACGCGGACATAATTCCCGCCATCCGTGATCGCGATTGTCGTTTCCAGCGTCTCGTCGTTGTAGACCGAGAGCCGGGCGAGCGTCTGCCCGTTGCCGGAGCCATTGAGATCGGCCATCAGCAATTTGAGCCGCCGGCCCTCGGCCACTGCCGGCTGGCCCGGCTTGGGAGCAAAGGCATTGGCGACCTGCGCGGCCGTTGAATCGTCGATGCCGGCCCCGTGCAACGCATCTTCCAGCGTCTGGCCGTGGCGGACGATGATGAGCCGCTCCTCCATCTCCGTCGGCTGCTGCAACGACGTGGTGCGGGGAACAACGGTCACATTTTCCGGCACCATCCGCACCTCGATCTGCGAGAACGGCGAGGAGGACAGTGGGTCGTTGGGGTTGGCATAAGGCAAGGCGCTGAACATGCCGGCGCGGCTCGTGCGCATCAGCAAAAGCTGCGGCGGCAACGACAAATGGTCGCCACCGCCGGCTGTCTGCTCTGAATTGACCTCTTCGGCCACCTGCGCCTGAACCTCCGGCAGCGATAAAACCGCCGTTGACGACATTTTATCGGTGGGCAGATCGTGGACGGTGAAAGCGACGTCCGAGTCGCCCTGATCGGTGACGACGGGTTCGTTGACCGCCTTGCGCGCGTCGGCCAGCAATTTCAACGGATCATAGGGCGGCACTTCGTCGGCGAAGCCCGCTTCCGTCGTCACCAGGGTCGTCGCCACGTGGGTGAAAGAATGGAGGCGGATGACTTCCTTGTCGCCGACCTTGATCGTCGTCGGCGCGCTATAGGTCTGCTTGTCGGCGACAATATCGACGGCTTTGACCAGCCGGTCACCCTTACTTGGGTTGATGCCCGTCTCGGCCTCTTTATGGGTGGCAAGCGCCGGCGCCGGCGCCTCGGCGAAATTCGATTGGCGGTCGAGCGCCGCATAAATTGCCGCGCCAATGAGGACCGCCCCGGCAAAGGCGGTGAGGATCGTACCGCCGAACCAGCGGATCGAGACGTGCCGCCGCTCGAGCGGACTTCGCTGATGGCCGCCAACCTCGATCGCGGGCTCCAGCCCGAGATCTCCGACCGCCTGCGAAAAATCGAGACGGCTATGGGCGGTCAGCGTGTCCATACGCCCGACAAGTTCCCCTCGTAATTGGCGAGCCAGCGGCACCTTAGGCCCCGCCGGGCGTCAGGCCAATTGCCTTGCGGCGTGGCGCAACGTTCATGGTCCGCGGAATATTGCCCGAAGCTTACAGGCGTTCCGGCGAACCGGCTGATTTTCTTGGAATGTTGACGAAGCCTCGGGAAAATGGCCCAAATGCGGCGCTGACGCCTGCCGGATTACGGTTGACAGATGTTCGGCCGGCAGTTACTTCTCCGCCCGGATCGCGCGGCTAATGCCGCGTTTTTTCATTGGAATCGGGCGGTTCCGCTCGGATTTCCGTGAGCCCAGCCACATAAACTGTCAAAAAGCCGGCCGGAAAGCCTCCGAGCCGGGCCGAACACGAGGCAAAGATGTTCGCAGTGATTAAGACCGGCGGCAAGCAATACAGCGTTGCCGCAGACGACGAGATTATCGTCATGACCTTGCCCGGCGAGCCGGGCGATGCCGTGACCTTCGATAATGTTCTGCTGCTTGTCGACGGTGAGACGACCAGGTTTGGTGCGCCCTTCGTCGAAGGCGCCAAGGTTGTCGGCACCATCGTCGCGCAGGAGCGCGGCCCGAAGGTGCTGTCCTTCAAGAAGCGCCGGCGCCAGAATTCGAAGCGCAAGCGTGGCCATCGGCAGGATCTGACGCGGGTGAAGATCACCAGCGTCGCCTGAGTCGGGTTGGCCTTAAGTCGAGCTTCCGCCGATGGCGGAAAGGTTTAGAATCATAATGTCCTCGATGATCCGCCAGGCGCGGCGCGAGGGCGAAGTTCGGAGCCAGGAAGATGGCGCATAAAAAGGCAGGCGGTTCGTCCCGCAACGGTCGCGACTCGGCAGGCCGACGTCTCGGCGTGAAGAAATTCGGCGGCGAATCCGTCGTGGGCGGCAACATTATCGTGCGCCAGCGCGGCACCAAATGGCATCCCGGCGTCAATGTCGGCATCGGCAAGGATCACACCTTGTTCGCCCTCGTCGATGGCACGGTGCACTTTAGGGCCAGCGCCACGTGTCGTGCGAGCGTCGAGATCATCCCGGCCCAACGTGCCGAGGCACAAGAATAACGGTGGTGTTCAAAAGGACTCCACCGGCTCCCAGCAAACCCGGTGGACAGTCCGCAGCCCGAATAGGCTGACGTCAGGTCCAGGAAAAACCCGGCAGGGTTTTTGATAGGGGGAGGTGGGAGACCACCATCCCCTTTATTTTTGGACCCGGCAGGGTCCCCGGAGATCAAAATGTTCCCGGACCTGACACGCGACGACGTTTTCCGCCTCGAAACCCAGCGGCTGTGGCTGCGTTGGCCGCGCGCCGCGGATGCGGCCGCCATCACTGCCTTCGCCTCGCGGCCCGAGGTGGCGCAGATGACGGCGGCGATCCCGTATCCCTACCCGGCCCAGGAAGCCGACCGCTTCATCTTCGAGGCGCGTGCGGACAATGCTGCCGGCCGGGCGCTGCATCTGGCTCTGACCCTCAAGGGCGGACCGCGGACCGTGGTCGGACTCGTCTCGGCGATTGCCGAAGGGCAGCGCGAGGCGGAGATCGGCTATGCCATCGCCCCCGAGATGTGGGACCAGGGCTATGCCAGCGAAGCGGCACAAATCCTCGTCGACACCGTCTTCGCGCTGACCCCGGCGCAGCGGATTCTCGCCAATACCCGCGTCAACAACCCCGCCTCCCGCGCGGTACTGGAGAAGAGCGGCTTCGTCTATGTCGATACGGGCCTCGACCCGCTCCCCGCCCGTGGCGGCCTGCACCCGTGCGACCGCTTCGAGCTCGACCGCGCGCACTGGCGGACGGCGGGCCGCGCCCTGCCCGCCATGACGCACCAGCGCGACGCGAGGGAGACGGCGGTGCTTGACCGCGCGCCTGGCTGATCCGATAGCAATAAGCATCAATGTTAAGCGCCCCCCTCTCCCGGACGGGAGAGGGATTGGCGCGCGAACCGATTCCAGCGCCCGATGAAATTTCTCGACGAAGCCAAGATTTATGTGAAGTCCGGTGCCGGCGGCGCCGGCTCGGTCTCGTTCCGGCGCGAGAAGTTCATTGAGTTCGGCGGCCCGGACGGTGGCGACGGCGGCCGCGGCGGCGATGTCGTTGCCCTTTGCGTCCACGGCCTCAACACGCTGCTCGACTATCGCTATCAGCAGCATTTCAAAGCCAAGACCGGCGGCCACGGCATGGGCCAGAACCGCGCCGGCGCGCGGGGTGCGGACGCCGTCCTCAAAGTTCCGGTCGGCACCGAAATCTACGACGCCGAAGCGGGCGTGTTGATCGCCGATCTGACCGAAATCGGCCAGAGCGTGCGCATCCTCAAGGGCGGCAACGGCGGCTTCGGCAATACGCATTTCAAATCCTCGACCAATCGCGCCCCGCGCCGCGCCAACCCGGGCGAGGTGGCGCAGGAGCGCACGCTGATCTTGCGCCTGAAGCTCATCGCCGATGCCGGCCTTGTCGGCCTGCCCAACGCCGGCAAATCGACCTTTCTCGCCAAAGTTTCGGCCGCGAAGCCGAAAATCGCCGACTATCCCTTTACGACGCTCGCGCCGCAGCTCGGCGTCGTCGCCTGCGACGGGCGCGAATTCGTCCTCGCCGATATTCCCGGCCTGATCGAGGGCGCGCATGAAGGCGTCGGCCTCGGCGACCGTTTCCTCGCCCATGTCGAACGCTGCGAAGTGCTGCTGCATCTCGTCGATGCCGGCAGCGAACATGCGGGCAAAGCTTACAAGACCGTGCGCCACGAGATCGAGGCCTATGGCGCGGGCCTGACCGAAAAGCCGGAAATCGTCGCGCTCTCCAAGATCGACACGGTCGATGCCGAAACGCTGAAGACGCAATTGGCGCGGCTGAAACGCGCCGCCAAGCGCACGCCGCTCGCGCTTTCCTCGGCAACGGGCCAGAACGTGCAGGAGGTTTTGCGCGCCCTGCAGAAAGAGATCGACGCCAAGCGCACGGTCGAGAACCCCACGCCGGCCAAGGCGGCGGAGTGGCACCCATGAGCTTTGCCGAGGGCGCGCAGGCGCTGCCAAAGCTCGTCCAGTTTCGTCGCATCACCATCAAGGTCGGCTCGTCGCTGCTTGTCGACCCCGCGCGCGGCGCGGTGAAGCGCGACTGGCTCGCGGCCCTCGCCGACGACATCGCCGGGCTGCACAAGATCGGCGCCGATGTACTCGTCGTCTCCTCCGGCTCGGTGGCGCTCGGCCGCAGCGTGCTTGGCCTGCCGGGCGGTCCGCTGAAGCTCGAAGACAGCCAGGCCGCCGCCGCCGTCGGCCAGATCGCGCTGGCGCGCATCTGGTCGGAAGTGCTTGGCGCGCGCGGCATCAAAGCCGGGCAGATCCTAGTCACCTATCACGATACCGAGCAGCGGCGGCGCTATCTCAACGCCCGCGCGACCATTGACCGCCTGCTCGACCTGCGCGCTGTGCCCGTCATCAACGAGAACGACACGGTCGCGACTTCCGAAATCCGCTATGGCGACAACGACCGGCTGGCGGCGCGCGTGGCAACTATGGCGTCCGCCGATCTGCTCATCCTGCTCTCCGATGTCGCCGGTCTCTACGATGCGCCACCGGCGGAGAACCCCGGCGCGAAGCTCATCCCGCTGGTGCCGCGCATCACGCCGGAGATCGAGGCGATGGCAGGCGGCGCGGCCTCCATTCTCTCGCGCGGCGGCATGCGCACCAAGATCGAGGCGGCCAAGATCGCGACCGGCGGCGGCACACATATGATCATCGCCGACGGGCGCGTGGAGCATCCAATCGCGCGGATCGAATCGGGCGGCCCCTGCACCTGGTTCCTCACAAGCGCGACGCCGGTGACGGCGCGCAAGAAATGGATCGCCGGCACGCTGATCGCGCGCGGCGCGCTGACGGTCGATGACGGCGCGGTGAAGGCGCTGCTTTCCGGCAAGAGCCTGCTGCCGGCGGGCGTCACGAAAGTCGAGGGCGAATTCGCGCGGGGCGATTGCGTGATCATCCGCGATACGGACGGCCACGAACTCGGCCGCGGCCTCGCCAATTACGACGCCGACGAAGCCGCCAAGATCGCCGGGCACAATTCAGCCGAGATCGAAACCCTGCTCGGCACGCCGGGCCGCGCGGCGCTCATCCACCGGGATGACATGGTGCTGAAGGGGGACTGAGGATTTCGTGGATGGCCGGGACAAGCCCGGCCATGACGGCAAAGTCGAAAAGCCGTCTAGTCCGGCCTCGTACCACCACTCTGCTCAACCCATTCATCTCCGTACGCGTCATGGCCGGGCTTGTCCCGGCCATCCACGCCGTGGTGCTCACGCAAGATCGTCGTAAAGATCGCGCCAATCGGGATTGGATTCGAGAATTAAGCGCACTTTCCACGCACGCGGCCAATGCTTCATATTGCGTTCGCGCTGAATCGCTGCGCGGATATCATCATAGCGTTCGAGATACACGAGACGTATGAGCCCGTATTGCTTCGTGAAGCCTTGATAAAGACCTGTCCGATGTTCATAGGCGCGGCGCGAAAGGTCATTCGTCACGCCGGTATAAAGCGTGCCGTTCGGCTTGTTGGTCATGATGTAGACCCAGCCTCCCCGCATCGCTTCAGGATGACCCGCGTGGATGGCCGGGACAAGCCCGGCCATGACGGACGGCGAGGTCGAAGGCTTAAGCCCCCCTCACCTCCAGCCGGATATGAATCGTATCTTCCTCGCGCAGCAGAACGAGTGGGAGACCGGCGTGCTGGAAGACGTGCAGCATCGGGATATTGTCGGCGAACAAATCGGCTTCGAGATAGTGAATCCCGTTGGCGCGCGCGATCTCGATGATCTCCTGCATCAGCACGCGGCCCATGCCGTGGCCCTGATAGCCATCGACGATGGTGAAGGCGAGTTCGGCGCGCTTCGGCGGATCGAAATCATCGAGCGCGAAATAGCTGACGCCGCCGATGACGACCTCATCCACGCCGGCGCCTGTCGTCACCAGCAGCGCGGCGTCGCGCTTGAAATCGACGCCGGTGATCTGCGCCAGCTCCGCTTCGGTGACTTCGGCGCGATATTCGAAAAAGCGCGCGTGGATCGTCTCCGACCCCAAGGTGTGGAAGGCGCGGCGGATGCGCGGGCCGTCGTCGCGATGCACCGCGCGCAGCGTGACGGGCCTGCCGTCATCGAGCTTCGTTTTGATTGAAAAGGCCGAAAAGTCTGGCACGGGTCGAATCACCGCGTTGGACAGGCGCAGACATAGCAAGGCGCGCGGGCCGTGGGTATTGGACAAATCTGTCCATCCGCGTCGCGCGTGCGGCGCCTGCTCGCTCTGCTGCAAGCTTTTGCCCATCGCCGCGCTGGAAAAGCCGCACGATCAATGGTGCGCGCATTGCCGGCCAGGCGCCGGCGGCTGCACGATTTATGACAGCCGGCCCCAAACCTGCCGGACCTTCTCCTGCCATTGGCTGGCGGACCCGGCGGCCGGCGAGCATTGGGCGCCGCTGAAAGCCAGAATGGTGGTGCAGATCACCGGCGGCCACGATGCGGCCTTCGACCGCTTTGTCGATGTGCATGTCGATCGCGGCGCGGCCGATGCCTGGCGCAGCAAGCCCTATGCCGCCGATCTGCGGCGGCTGAGCGCCGACCCGCGCACGCTGGTGCGCATCTTCCAGAGCAATCGCACCTTCGTCGTGCGGCCGGGCGAAGTGCTCGAGGTCAAGCGCGCCTGAGCCGGAACAAAGATGGCCTTGACCGCATTGTTTTAGGCCCGCGCTTTATGCGCGGCCCTCTAGAGCGTTTTCACGCGAAGTGGATACCGGTTCGCGTTATGAAAACGCTCCAATTCAAATATTTAGACCGCTTTCGGACGGAAAACCGGTTTCCACTTTTCCTGAAAGCGGTCTAGGGAGGAAAATCGATGAGCAAGCTCACAAGCAAGGGTCGCGATGAACTTCCGGCCAAGGATTTCGCTGGCCCCGGCCGCTCCTATCCGGTCGAGGACAAGGCCCATGCGGCCAACGCCAAGGCCCGCGCGGCGCAGGCCGTCAAGGCCGGGCGCATGAGCAAGTCGGAAGAGACCAAGATCGACGCCAAGGCCAACAAGGAACTGCACAAGAAATAGGGCTTTGCGCCGGCGCTGCGCTCAGCCCTTCTTGGTGTAGAGCGCGCACCAGCCGGACGGGCTGATCGTGCCGTCGACGACTTCGCAGGAGCCCGGCGCTTGGAAGTGGGAGCAGGTGCTGCACTGCTGGCCGTTCTTCGGCGAGTCTTGATATTGCGCCGCCGATTGCGCGACTTTCTGCTGCGCACGGGCGCGCAGCGGCATGAGGCCGACCGCCGCGGCACTTGCGACAAAGGCCGCCCCGCTCAGCAGGGTGCGGCGCGAAAGTGCCTGCGTCTCAAGCGTCACGGTTTCGGCACGGCACGAACAGGGTGTGGATTGGGTCATCGGCGCTTCTCCCGTTTAGGGCGCGACGACTTTAGAATGAATATAATCTGTCGCCACGCCGGGCTTTAACGCCGCGCCGCGGCTGCGGTTCCCGGCTCATGCCGGCGCCTGCACGCGCTCGCGCAAATGTCTGTGCCAGACATAAAGCGCAAGCAGCGCCACCGGGATGCCGATCAGTGACGTCTCGATGAAGAACCAGGTGAAGTCCTCGCGCTCGATGATGAAGCCGGACGTTCCGGCGAGCAGGCTGCCGGGCAATGCGCAGAGCGATGTCAACAGCGCATATTGGCTCGCCGCGTGCTCCGTCGCCGTGAGGGTCGACATATAGGTGATGAGCACGATCGAGGCGAAGGCATAGGCGAAACTGTCGATGCTGACTGCTGTCGCGAAGAGCCAGAAGTCGTGCCCGTGGCCGCCATAAGCGGCGAGATAGGCGAGCGCGAGATGCGAGGCCGAGGCGAAGACGGTGCCGATGATGAGCGTCGCCATGATGCCGAGCCGGGTGATGATGATGCCGGCGGTGAACGTGCCGGCCAGCGCGACCCAGAAGCCGAAGAGCTTCGTCACCGTTGCTATATCCGCATCCGAATAATGCAGATGTTTGAACAGCGGCATCGCCATCGCGCTCGACAGATAGCCGGGCATGCGAAAACCCGCGACGAGCAGCAGGATGGGAATGCCCATCGTGCCGAGACGGGTGAGAAGCTCCTTGATCGGCGCGACGATCGTCGCGACGAAACCATCGCTTCTGGCATGCGGGCGCAGATCGGAGGGCGGCTCGGGGGCGAGCAGCGCCGCGATCATGCCGGGCAGCATGCAGACGGCCATCGAGAGATAGGCGGCGCGCCAGCCGAAGGCATCGGCGATATAAAGCGCCCCCGCGCCCGAAACGAAACCGCCGATGCGCCAGCCGATCTCCGACCAGGACGACATGAGGCCCGCATTCTCCGGCGGCGCGACGGTGATGCGCCAGCCGTCGATGACGATATCCTGCGTCGCGCCAGCAAAGCCGAGCGCCAGAGAAAAGAAGATCGTCCAGGCGAGCCAGTGCGCGGGATCGCCGAACGCGACGCCGATGAGCGCCAGCGCGACGCCGATCTGCGCGGTGACGATCCAGCCGCGCCGCCGCCCCAGCAAGCGGCTGAAAAGCGGCGCGTCATATTGATCCATGAACGGCGCCCAGACGAACTTGAACTTGTAGGCCAGAGTCAGCTCGCTCATCATGCCGATGATCGCGAGCGGCACTTTCGCTTCCGAAAGCCACGCCGATTGCGTGACATAGACGAGCAGAAACGGAATGCCCGAACTGAAGCCGAGCCCGAACATGGCGCGGATGCGCGCATCGGCGATGAGATGGCGGAGCGACGGAGTGGTCTCTGTCTTCGCGGGCAAAACTTGCTCTTGCATAAGATCTCTGAAGCCGGACTTCCCGCGCCATGACTAGCGCATTTTTCTGACGTTTGCCTGTCGCGCGGCACCCGCGCCGCAGCGCGGCGTCTGCCGGACGCAACCGCGGCTTTCACGGAGAGCGATCATGAGCACATCCACGGGTCTCGCCAAGGCGGTGACCGCGCTCGATGTTTTGGTGGCGAGCGGGTTCGCCCTCGCCGGTCTCCTGCGTCCGCAGGCGATCCTGCCGGCCGGATTTGCGCCGACGCCTGCGGCGAGTGTTTTCGCGATGTATGCGGCGGCGCGGACGCTGCCGCTCGCCGCGTTTGTGCTGATCGCGATTTTCAAGAACTGGCGCGCGACGCTGATCGTCCTCGGCACGCTGGCCGGCATTATCCAGTTTCTGGATTTCTTCGTCGGTCTTGCCCAGCACGACGCCGGAAAATCGATCGGGCCACTCGTGCTCGCGCTGCTTCAGGCGGCAGCGGTCTTTGTGCTCTATCGTGAGCCGGAGACGCGGAAGATTTGAGAATGCAGGGCCGGTGGGCCCGGATCAGAGCCCGGCGACCACCACCAGCCGTCTGACTTCGCCGTTGCGGAAAGCGTCGAGGAAGGCCGGGTAATTGCGGAACGAGACGCAGCCGTTGGAATCGCCGCGCGGTCCAAGCATAAATCTGTGGGCGAGAAGGCCGACGCGGCCATAGGGATCTCCGCCGACCGGGACCAGCCGAAGCGCCGCGACACCGTGGAAGAGTTGCTCGCGCGGCTGCAGGTCATAGACGCCGGGCGGGGTCGGCCCGCGCATTTTCTGGCGGACATAGCGCGGATCGTCGAAGGCTTCCCCGAGGCCCGAATGCGCCTCAAGCCGACGCCCATCGGGCAGATAAACCGTATGCGTCGCGATATTGTAGACGGCCGTATAGTGATCGTAGGGCGAAAGGACCGCCGCCACGGGCTTCGACGTATCGACGACGCCGTCCTCCGATTCGGCATAGGCGAGCGCCTGACCGGACGGGCGGTTGATGCCGCCAAAAAGCTTGTCGAAGAAGGAATTGTGATCCTGCGGCGGGGTGGGCGCGGCAGCGACCTGCGTGGTTTCTTTCGGTTGCGGCGCCTGACGGACGGCGACGCGGGTGTGATTTTCAGCCTCGGGAACGACGAGGCCATCGGGGCGCGGCGCCGGCAGCGGTACGCTGGCGACCATATGGGCCGGCGGCAGCGGTGCGCTGGCGGCGAGGTTCTGATCGCCGGAAAGGGGAAGCACGTTCTCCTTCCCCGATTGATCGTCCTGCGCCGATTTATCCTGCGTATCGACGTCATCCGCCGGAACCCGGGGCGCGACGAGCGCTTGCGGCTCGACCGGCGGCATCGGGATCGCGGCGAGTTGGGTCGGGATCGCGGCAACGCGGGACGGCGAAAGGGCCTCGGGGTCTTCCCCAAACGTGGACGCCAGGGGCGCGCTCTGCGCGAAGGAGGCGCGGGCCGCCTTCAACGAAAAGGTGGGGTCGATAAACGGGCTGTAGACATTCGCCGCGACATGCACCGGAGCGGCCGGTGTCCTGACGGCCTGGGCGGCGACTTGCGGCCTGAGGAGGGAAGCCGCCTCGAGGGTGGGAGCTTCGATTGGCGCTTCAACGACCCTGATCTGCGCGTCCGGGTGAACGTAGACGATCCAGGCGCCGGCTAATGCCGCGAGGCCGAGGACAACAGCGCCAGGCGCTGCCTCGGAAAGAACTCTGCGGAAAAACCCCCGTCGATTAAACGACGTGAAATCCTGTGGCGCATAGGTCCAGTAAGTCATCCACCCCGCGTCCTGTTCGATCTCAACTCTATGCCTTCTCGCTTGCCCGGACTTGACCACCTCGCGGTGGCGCCGAAATGCGGAGGCTCTTATTTGAGGACGTTTTTAGTTAAATGCCGATTAATGATCTTATCTTTACGATACTCCGGATTACGGCAATGACAGGGCAGAGCCCCGGCCGATTGCCGAATGCGGGGCTTATTAAGACTTCATCAACTTCGGATTTACTTTTTGCCCCTGCCCCAGCCTTCCAAAAAAAAACTTCGGCCACAAGGGGCCTGCCGCCGGCGCGAGGCTGGAAAACGGGGATGAAGGCGCCGAAACCTGCTTTCGTCGCCAGAATCGGAGCCGCCTGCGTGCATCCGCCGCGCCGGACCCATCTGGGACGGCTGCGGGATTTTTCACGGCCATAGCCAGATTCACATGTGATATTAAAAGCTTATGTCGATGCGGTACGCGCCTCGCCGCCGCCGCCCGACGCCCATGGCGCGCCCATTTCCCAAGGCGATGCAGCCTTGCAACACATGCAGAAAGAATCCGCTTTATCTCCCACCGGCCTGCGTAACGGCGTCACATGACGCCGGAACGGCTCAGAACTCGACCTCCAATTCGGCGAGTTCTTCGGGTTCGGCCTTGGCGGCGGTGATCCAGTCTTGCATCGGCGCCCAATCCAGGATCGTCGCGCAATAGGCCTTGGCCGCCGGATTGAGCGGCACATTATAGGTGATGAAACGGGTCGCGACCGGCGCATACATGGCGTCGGCGATCGTCGGCCGGGCGCCGTAGAGAAACGGCCCGCCCCAGCGCGTCAGGCATTCCTGCCAGATCGTCTGCACGCGATCGATATCCGGCTGCGCCCCGGCGAAAACTTTGAAGTTCGTATGCCGGGCTTTCAGATTCATCGGCAGCGCCGAGCGCAAATTGTAAAATCCGGAATGGATCTCGCCGGAGATCGAACGGCAATGCGCCCGTGCCGCCTTATCTTTGGGCAACATGCCCGCTTCCGGATTGCGCTCCGCGAGATATTCCGCGATGGCGAGCGTGTCCCAGACGCTGACATCGCCCTCTGTTAGCCGCGGCACCAGCACCGACGGCGCCAGCAGCAACAGTTCGGCACGATTGGCCGCATCGTCGAGGGCGATGGGCTGCTCTTCCACCTCTATTCCGGCGAGTTGGCACAGCAGCCAACCGCGCAAAGACCAAGAGGAGTAGTTCTTGCTTGAGATCGTAAGTACTGGGCGCGACATGACCGCTCCTGGACGCGAACGGGTGAAACTTTAAGCACGCGCCGATATTGCGGCGCAAAATGAAAGACCTTAGCCTTGAAGCACATGTTGTACCGCGCTTATCAGGCTTACTCGGAAGCCTCCGAACCGATCCGCATGATGGCCCGCGCCGGCTTGAGCTTGGGTCCGCTGTTTACCGGTATCAGCGAAGTCGGATTCGGCAAGCACTATGTGGCGGCGCTGGAATTGATCAGCCGCACCAGGCTCTCGCACGCGCGGCCGGATTATCGCATCGAAAGCACGCTGGTCGATGGCGAGCCCGTGCCGGTGCATGAGAAGGTGGTCGCCTCGCTGCCCTTCTGCAATCTCGTCCGCTTCAGCAAGGAAAGCGCTGCGCCGCAGCCGAAAATGCTGGTCGTGGCGCCGCTCTCCGGCCATTTCGCGACGCTGCTGCGCGAGACGGTGCGCACGTTGGTGCGCGATCACGAGGTCTATATCACCGACTGGAAAAATGCCCGCGACGTGCCGCTGGAGGAAGGGCCGTTCGGCTTCGACGATTATGTCGACTACATCATTCGCTGCCTTGAGCTTATCGGGCCGGGCGCGCATGTCCTCGCGGTCTGTCAGCCTTGCGTGCAGACGCTGGCCGCCGTCGCGGTGATGGCGGAGCAGCGCAACCCCGCCGAGCCGCGCAGCATGACGCTGATGGCCGGCCCCGTCGATGTGCGGGTCAATCCCTCGAAGGTTAATGAGCTTGCGACCTCAAAGCCGATCGAATGGTTCGAGGACAATCTGATCGCGCATGTGCCGGACCATCTGCCCGGCGGCGGCCGGCGCGTCTATCCCGGTTTCGTCCAGCTCACCGCCTTCGTGTCGATGAACATGGATCGCCACGTCAAGGCACATCGCGATCTCTACGAGCATCTGAGTGCCGGCCGTGAGGCCGAGGCCAAGGCGATCAAGTCCTTTTACGACGAATATTTCGCCGTGCTCGATCTGCCGGCGGAATTCTATCTCGAAACGGTCAAGACCGTATTTCAGGACGCTTCTCTGGCGAAGGGCGAGCTGACCTATCGCGGGAAAAAAGTGGACCCGCGCGCGATCCGCCGCACGGCGCTGCTCACCGTCGAAGGCGAACGCGACGACATCTGCTCGGTCGGCCAGACGGCGGCGGCGCATCTGCTCTGCAACGGACTGCGGCCGCACCTGAAGCGCCATCATTACCAGGTCGGCGTCGGTCATTACGGCACGTTCAGCGGCCGCCGCTGGAACGGGCAGATCTATCCGGTCATTCGCAATCTGGTGCTGGCGATGAATTGACTGGCGCAGCCGCGCGCGCGCCAAATAGTAAGGAGGTTGTGATGACAGAAGGACATGCTGCGGTTTTGGAAAAGGACTTCGCCGCCGCGACGAAGCCCGAGACCGAATTCTCCCACGTCAAGCCGGGCGATACCGAATTCAAAGGCTCGGGCCTGCGCGACTTTTTCCTGTATCGCGATCTCGGCATCGCCAAGGCGACCAACGGCAAGGTGATCGCGCATCTCGTCAAGGCCAACATGGCGCCGACCGAAGGAACGGGCTGGCACAAGCATATCGCCGATTTCCAGATCGTCATCATGACGAAGGGATGGGCGCGCTTCATGTACGAGGACAAGGAGACGCTCGTCTCCGCCGGCGACGTTGTGCATCAGCGGCCGGGCATCACCCATTATCTGTTCGATTACTCGCCGGATATGGAATATCTCGAAATCGTCGGCCCGGCGAATTTCGGCACTGTCGAGGTCGAAGGGGTTGCCGAAGTTCCGGCGCCGACGCCGTGGAAATGAGACCGCAGCGGCGCTGCGCCTGAGACAATCCATGCCGCGCGGATGACCTTATCCGCGCGGGCGTCAGAATCGAATCGGTTAACTCCACACGCCGTTTTTTATTAACGCGGGACGCGCCGCTTCGCCTCGCCGCCCATCACTCCACAATTTTTTTGAAGATTTATCCGCTGGCTTCGCCGTAGCGCATCGCCTTGGCGGCGCGCGACGTTCGGCGTCGCGGCAAGCACGAGCGCGACCAAAAGTTGAACCGGCCGCCCCTCGACTTCGATTTAGCCGCGAAGCAGACTCCCCGCCGCGGGGCCGGCAACGGTCGCGCGCCTCGTTGCGTCATCCCAATAAGCTGCCCCATGCCCGCCACGTCTCCGCGCGGACCAAAGAAGGCAGTCTTTCCAGCCAATTTGAGAGGTGCCCTATGCAAAACGATCTCATCAGACGCGTTGCGGCCGAATTCTTCGGCACGTTCTGGCTCGTGTTCGGCGGCTGCGGTGCGGCGGTTCTGGCCGCGACCTTCCCTCATACCGGGATCGGTTTCGTCGGCGTCGCTTTTGCCTTCGGTCTCACGGTTTTAACCATGGCCTATGCCGTCGGTCACATTTCCGGCGGCCATTTCAACCCGGCGGTCACGGTCGGCCTCTTTGCGGCCGGCCGGCACGACGGGGCGCAGGTGGTCCCTTACATCATCGCGCAGGTAATTGGCGCAATCGCCGCCGCCGCGGTGCTGCATGTGATCGCCTCCGGCCAGCCCGGCTGGGTAGCGGGCGGCTTCGCCTCCAACGGCTATGGCGATTTGAGCCCCGGAAAATACAGCCTCGGCGCTGCTGCGCTGACCGAGTTCCTGGCGACGTTCTTCTTCCTCTTCATCATCATCGGCACGACCTCGAAGGGCGCCGCCGCGGGCTTTGCCGGCATCCCGATCGGCCTCGGCCTCACCTTGATCCACCTGATCACCATTCCGGTGACCAATACGTCGGTGAACCCGGCGCGCAGCACCGGCCCGGCGCTCTTCGCCGGCGGGGAGTATATTTCCCAGCTCTGGCTGTTCTGGCTGGTGCCGATCGCCGGGGCGATCGTCGCCGGCCTGCTGGCGCGCTGGCTCTATGAGCCGGAAAGCATCGCCGGCACGATAGTGGTGGAAGAGCGCCGGGTCGCTTAATATGACCGCGCGGGGCATCCCGGCCCGCTCAGGCCAGGATGCTCCGCCTTCTCGGGGGAAAGGATGCGGCCATGGGTTGGCACGTGCGTTACATCGATCAAGCGTTGAAACACGAACTGCTCTCACAGGAATGGGCGACGGAAGAGGAAGCTTTGGAAGACGCCTGGAACCTGGCGCAGCAAGACGGCATCGAGATCACCGCCATCGAGGGGCCGGACGAAGAGACGGTGCCGATGGAAGATGTGCAGGCCTGGTTCGACCACCGGATAAAAAAAGAAGCCGGTCCTTCGTGACCGCGCTGGAAACATCGAAATGATGCCCCTCTTGCGCATGTCGGCGGTTTTGATCGCCACGCTTGCGGTGGTGCCGGCCATGGCCGAACCCACGGGCTGCGACCATTTCAAATGGCCGCTCGACCATGAGAAGGCTTTGCTGTCCAAACCGATCGCTGTCGCCTCCGGCGGCGCGGCAACCCTTGCGACCGGCGAGACTCTGACGCTAGACCCCGAGGCTACGGCGAAACTGCCGCAAGCGCCGTCACGACCGCCGAAGTTTCCGGGTTCCTACGCGGGCTTCGTCACGCTCGCGGCGCCGGCCAGCGCAGGCATCTATCGTGTCACGCTGACGCGTGGCGCCTGGATCGACGTCGTACAGGATGGCCATCTTCTGAAAACCGTCGATCACACCGGTGCCACCGGCTGCGCCGGCCTCGCGAAGAGTGTCAAATTCGATCTGAAAGCGACGCCCTTCACCGTCGAGATCAGCAGCAGCACCGCGCCCTCCGTCGCCCTTGTCGTGACGCCGGATTAGCCAATTAGGGCGTCGCTGAACCTCATGCTGAGGAGGCTGCGAAGCAGCCGTCTCGAAGCATCCTTCGAGGCTCGCATCCGCAGCCACAGGCCGCGGATGTTCGCGCCTCAGGATGAGGGAGGCTATGCCGCGCGGCTTCCTGACCCGCGCGAACCCCGATAGGCTTGCCTCTTTCAGGAGGCAGCCATGTCCGACCCTTTTCAGGTTTCACTTGCGCCGCAACAGCTTTGGCAGGCGATCAATCCTTTGACCTTCTACCAGCAGGGTTCGCAGATCGGCTTGTTCAACATCGATTTGGGCCAGACGCCGAGCCCGCAGACCGAGCGCACCATTCTCAACGATGTCGGCAGCTATGGGCGGCAGATCGGCCATATTGGCGACGCGCTCGAAGTCATCCTCGATCATTTGAAGCTCAAGGACCTCGAGCCGGCCGAGAAAGATGCAATCGATATCCTACGCGGCCAGCTCGCGCAGGTCCGCCGCATCAAAGCGCGTATCGAGGCGACGAAGGCTAACCCTCAAGATGGGCAATCCGCTCCGGCACCGGCGGGTGCGAATAATTGAAGATTGTATAAAGCCAGTCCGGCGTCAGCGTCGCGAGATTGTCGCGGCTGAGTTTGGTCAGCGCCGAAATCATCGGCGCGGCGCCGACCGTGGACTTGGCGAAGGCATCGGCCTGAAATTCCGCCCGGCGCGACAGAAAATTCGTCAGTGGCGCGAGAAGGCTGCCAAATGGCCCCATCGCGGTCATCACGATGATCAGCACGAGAGCGGGATCGTTCGGCAGGTGGAAGGCCGCCGGCAGCGTACCGGCCGCGAAGGCCCAATGCAGGATGGCGAAACCGGCCAGCGCCAACAGCGCGCTCTCGCCGATGCGCTGGAGCACGTGGCCGAATTTGAAATGCCCAAGCTCGTGCGCGAGAACGGAAAGAATTTCGTCGCTCGTATGCTTCTCCAGCAACGTGTCGAAGAAGACAATGCGCTTGGCCTTGCCGAAGCCGGTGAAATAGGCATTGCCATGCGCCGAGCGCTTCGACGCGTCCATCACGAACAGGCCATTCGATTCGAAGCCGCATTTGGCGAGCAACGCGACGATGCTGGCGCGCATCGGCCCCTCGGCCATCGGCGTGAACTTGTTGAACAGCGGCGCGATGAAAGTCGGAAAGATGACGATCATCGCCACCATGATCGCCATCATCGCCGCCCAGGCGAAGATCCACCAGAGATTCGGCAGCGCGCGCAGCAGCGCGAATAGCCCATAAAGCAACGGCACGCCAAGCACGAGTTGCAGCGCTGCCGCCTTCGCCTGATCGAGCGCGAACATCGCCGGCGTCGTGCGGTTGAAGCCGAATTGCGCCTCAAGGCGGAATGTCTTGTAGATGGAGAACGGCAACGTGAGCAGGTAAGAAATCGCCGTCACAAGAACGACGGTGGCGACGCTGCGTGTCAGCCCGGCCGGAATATGCGCGGCGACAAAATGGAAGACAGGCCGCAGCAGAAAGGCGAGCCAGATGATCGCGAGATCGGCATCGTAAATCGCCTCGATGATCGCCAACCGCGCCCGCGCCTCGGTATAATCGGCGGCGCGCTGATGCTCCTCCAGGGTCACGGTTCCGGCGAAGGCCCCCGGCACGGCGCCGCGATGGGCGCGGACGGCGGCGGCCTGCCGCCAGTCGAGATAGGTGTTCAGGAGCCCGGAGAGGACGATGGCGGCGAAGACGAGTGCGGCGAGAGCGGTCATAGGCCCTATTTAGGGCATCTCCGCGCCAGATGCGAGGCCGCCTCGATCATCGATAGGAGCTCCGGCCGAGGCCGGACGGCGCCCAAAGAAAGCGGTCCTCGGTGCTTCTTCGGCCTCAAATCCTGCGCGAGCCCTGATGACGTCCCGCCAGGCGAGATAGCCGACGATTTGCCGGCTCTCGCGCGAGATCACGGCGAGATGGCCGATATCGGTCGCCGCGAGACGCGCCGCGACACGCTCGAGATATTCGTCCGGATAAGCCACGGGCAGCTCAGCGCCCGCAAGGAGTTCAGCCAGATTTGTCGCGCGCTGACGCCCCGCGCGCCGCCAGCGCAAGACGGTCGGCGGATCGACGATCCCGAGCACTTTATTTTCAGCATCGACAACCGGAAAGCTCGGATGCGCCGTCGTTGGCGCGGTCAGAAAACGTGCGGCTTCGTGCAAGGTCATCGTTTCGGGCAGCGTTTCGACCGGGCATGTCATCACATCGCGCACCCGCGCCAGGGCGAAGGAATCGACACTGTATTCACAAACGAGGTGATGGCCCCGGCGCGTAATCTTCTCGGTGAGGATCGAGCGGCGCATTAAAAGCACCGTCACCGCATAGGCCGTCGCGCAAGCCGTCAGCAGCGGCAGCAGAGCGTGGAGATCGCCCGTCAATTCGACCGCGAAGAATGTCGCCGTCAAAGGCACGCGCATGGCCCCGCTCATCGTCGCCGCCATGCCGAGCAACGCGCAAAATGCGGGGGATTGGTCCGGCATGACCCACGACAGGGCCGCACCCGCCGCGCCGCCCATCATCAACAGCGGGGCGAGAACGCCGCCTGATGTACCGGAACCGAGCGCGACCGACCAGATGACGGCTTTCACGACAAGCAGGAGCAGCAGGACTTTCAGCGCAAGTTGGCCTTGCAGCATCGCTGCGATGTTTTCGTAGCCGACGCCGAGTGCGCGCGGCTCGATGAGGCCGCCGAGGCCGACAACGAGACCGCCGAGCATTGGCCACCACATCCAATGGATCGGCAGCTTCATGAAAAAATCCTCCCAGCGATAGACAAGCTGCGAGAGGATGCAGGCAAGGAAGCCGGCCACGACGCCGAGGACGACCCAGGTGACGAGCCCAATCAGCGAAATCTCGCTGACGCCCGCGAAAGGAAAGAGCGGGCCCGGCATATGCAGCGCGGTGCGCGCCACGGCGGCCGTGACGGCGGCGACCACCACCGGGACGAAGCTGCGCGGACGCCACTCGAACAGCAGCAATTCGACGCCGAGCATCACGGCGGCGATAGGCGTCCCGAAAACAATGGTCATTCCCGCCGCTGCGCCGCCGACGAGCAGCGTCTTGCGCTCGGCGTCGCTCACTGGCAGCATTTGCGCGATGAGCGAGCCAATGGCGCCGCCGGTCATGATGATCGGCCCTTCCGCGCCGAACGGGCCGCCGGTACCGATGACGATCGCCGAGGACAGCGGCTTGAGGATCGCGACCTTGGGATCGAGGCGCGAGCGGCCCAGCAGGATCGCCTCGATCGCCTCGGGAATGCCGTGGCCGCGAATCTTCTCGCTGCCGTAGCGCGCCATGAGCCCTACAATGAACGCGCCAGCAACCGGGATCAGGACAGACCACGGCCCCAGATGCGCCGACCCAAGTTTGAGATCGGCAAAGCTGAATTGGCCGAAATAGGCGATATTGGTCGCCAATCGGATCAGCTTGAGAAGCGCCAGCCCCGCCGCGACCCCTGCCAGCGCTACGGGCACGGCCAGGGCGGCAATCGCGAGAATACGCGGCCCTGCGGAAAAGTCGGAGAGGGGGCGATCGCTTGTCGGCACAGCAGATTTCATGGATGAAAGGGCAAATTCGATTGAAGCGAAGAGCGCGGATATATATCGTATTACGATACTATTTGCGGTGCAAGCGAGGCTGCTGATGACGGAAGAGAAAAGGCGCGAAGAACTGAAAAGCCCGCTGCGGCCCACGCAGGAGGACTATGAGGCGCTTTCGGATTTTCGTTATTCGATCCGCTGTTTTCTGGAATTCAGCGAAAACGCCGCACGCAACGCCGGGCTGACGCCGCAACAGCATCAAGCTTTGCTGGCGGTGCGCGGATTTCCGCCGGGCACGGCGGTGACGATCGGCGATCTGGCCGAGCGGCTGCGCATCCGTCATCACAGTGCGGTCGAACTGGTGGATCGGCTGGTCGATGCCGACCTGCTGCTGCGCCGGCCAGACGCGCTCGACAACCGCCGCGTTCTCCTCAGCCTCAGTGACGCCGCCGCCGATATTCTGTCGCAACTCTCGGCGGTTCATCTCGACGAGCTGTCGCGGCTCCGCCCAGTCCTGAAAGGAATCCTGCGGCGCATTTAGCTGCTCCGCCGCGACGGCGCACCCAACGCGCTGATATCACTGGTAAACTCGAAGCGGATTTGCCAAAGTCGGCGATGAAGCTGGCAAGGGTCGCGATTTGCTTATATGTGAGACGCCCCATGCGGGGCGCGATGAAGAGCAGATGAAGAAAGATCTCGACCTCAAACTCGTGCGCAATGACGAGCCGGCCAACATCCGCGCCGTGATGCTGTCGCTTGGCCAGGCGGCGCGCAAAGCCGCGCATCTGCTCGCCCTCGCCCCGGCCGACGCCAAGAACACGGCGCTTCTCGTCGCCGCGCGCGAAATCCGCGAAAAGGCCGAAAAAATCCTCGCCGCCAATGCGCGCGATGTCGCCGAGGCGCGCGCTCACGGCCTCACCGACGCCTTTCTCGAACGGCTGACGCTCGACGCCAAGCATGTCGACGGCATGGCCAGGGGCCTTGAGGAAATCGCCGCTCTGCCTGATCCGGTCGGGCGCGTCCTGGCGCGGTTCGAGCGGCCGAACGGTCTCATCATCGAGCGCGTCGCGACGCCGCTTGGTGTCATCGGCGTGATTTTCGAGAGCCGCCCCTCGGTCGCCGTCGATGCCGGCGCGCTCTGCCTCAAATCCGGCAATGCCGCGATCCTGCGCGGCGGCTCGGAAAGCTTCCATTCGGTTTCGCTGATCCATGAATGCCTGCTCGCCGGGCTCCGCGCCGCGGACCTGCCGCTGGCGGCGATCACGCTTGTGCCGGTGAAGGACCGCGCCGCGGTCGGCGAAATGCTCACCGGCCTCGGCGGCAATCTCGACGTCATCGTGCCGCGCGGCGGCCGCAGCCTGGTCGCGCGGGTCGAGGCGGAGGCGCGCGTACCCGTCTTCGCCCATCTCGAAGGGCTTGTGCATATCTACGTCGATCGCGCCGCCGATCTCGGAAAGGCGCTCACGATCCTGCGCAACTCGAAACTCCGGCGCACCAGCGTCTGCGGCGCGGCGGAGACGCTGCTCGTCGATCGCGCCGGCGCTGCGACGCATCTTGCCCCGCTCGTCAAAATGCTGCTCGACGCCGGCTGCGAAGTGCGCGGCGATACGGCAACGCAAGCCGTTGATGCACGCGCGAAGCCGGCGACGGACGAGGATTGGTCGAGCGAATATCTCGACGCCATCATTTCCGTGCGGGTCGTCGATGGGCTCGACGGCGCGCTGGCGCATATCGCGACTTATGGCTCGCATCACACCGATTGCATCATTACCGAAGACAATGTGGCAGCGGACCGTTTCCTACGCGAAGTCGATTCCGCCATCGTCATCCACAATGCCTCGACGCAATTCGCCGATGGCGGCGAATTCGGATTCGGCGGCGAGATCGGCATTGCGACCGGCCGGATGCACGCGCGCGGCCCCGTCGGCCTCGAACAATTGACCTCATTCAAATATCGCATCCACGGCTCTGGCCAGACCCGGCCTTAAGGGCAGCGCGTGACGTCAATCTCCGAACTGCCGCCACATGCCCCGGGGCTGAAAGTCGGACTGTTCGGCGGCAGTTTCGATCCCGCGCACGAGGGCCATCGCCAGGCAAGTCTTCTCGCCCTCCGGCGGCTCGGGCTTGATCGCGTCTGGTGGCTGGTAAGCCCCGGCAATCCGCTCAAGGATACGAACGCCCTGCCCGCGCTCGCCACGCGAATCGCGGCGGCAAAAAAGATCGCGCCCGACCGGCGCATCGTCGTCACCGGCTTGGAAGCGGCGATCGGCGCGCGATTCACCTATCAAACCATTCTCTATCTCAAGACGCGCTGCCCCGGCGTCCATTTCGTCTGGATCATGGGCGCCGACAATCTCGCGAGCTTCGAGCGCTGGAAACATTGGCGGACCATCGCCGCCAATGTCCCGATCGCGATCATCGACCGGCCGGGCTCGACGCTCTCAGCGACGCATTCCCCGGCGGCCCTCGCGCTGGCGCGCTATCGCCATGACGAAAGCGATGGTCAGGTGTTTCCGCTCGCAAAGCCGCCCGCGCTGATCTTTCTGCACGGCCCGCGCTCGGACCTGTCATCGACGGCGCTGCGCGGCGAAGGGAAGTAAAGCCTCACAAATATTGCGCGAAGAAATCCAGCGTCCGCTGCCGGGCCAGCGTGGCGCTATCCGCATCGTAGGCAGCGCGGTCGTTACAGTTGAAGCCGTGATTGGCCGGATAGATATGGATGGCGATGTCCGGATGCGCGCGGCGGATCTTCTCGATATCGGCGAGCGGAATGCTTTTATCCTGGTCGCCGAAATGCAGCATCACCGGGCAGCACAACTGCCCGGGCGGCAGAGCCGCGATGCCCGAGCCGTAATAGCCGACCGCGGCCGCCAGACCTTCGACATGCTGGGCCGCGGCGAAGGCGAGCGTGCCGCCCCAGCAATAGCCGACGATGCCGACAGCGCCAAAAACCTTGGCCGCATCCACGGCGGCGGCGATATCGGCGAGCGTATCTTCGTGCTTTGTTTTCGCGCGGATGGCGACGCCCCTGGCGACATCGTCGCTCTCATAGCCAAGTTCGACACCCGGCTCGACGCGATCGAACAGGGCCGGCGCGACAGCATGATATCCATGCGCGGCGAAATCGTCGGCAACGCTGCGGACATGCCGGTTGACGCCGAAAATCTCCTGCAGGACGACGAGCCCGGCGCGAGCAATACCTTTCGGCGCAGCCTCGTAAGCGCCGATGGTCACGCCGTCCTTCGCCGTCAGCTCACTCCATTTACCCATGATCTTCGCCCCATTTCTCGATGCCGTCGCGAGGAATCGCTGTGGCCGCCTCTGCCACCGAGCGCCCATCGAGCACCAAATGAGGTGCGATCTCAGCCAGCGGGACGAGAACGAAGGCGCGATTGAAGAGTTCCTTGTGCGGCAGGACGAGATTGTCCGAGACAAGCGACGTGCTGCCGTAGAACAGAATATCGATATCGATCAGCCGCGGCCCCCAGCGCACCGTTTTGGTGCGGCCCATTTCCGCTTCGATCTTCTTCACCGCCGCCAGCAGCGCCTCGGCGCTCAGTGCCGTCCGCGCCAGAGCGCAGGCATTGGCGAAGGGCGCCTGATCCGCATAGCCCCAGGGCGCCGTCTTGTAGATCGACGACACCTTGATGATCTCGACGGCATCGCTCGCCTTCAACAGACGCAGGGCCGCACGGATATTGCCCGCCGCATCACCGATATTGCTGCCGAGGCCAAGACCAATCTCGGTAAGACCGATCTCCGTCATGGCGCGCCCGGCGTGCGCGCGATGGCATCGAACACTTTGAATGCTGCGACATGTTCCGCGACATCATGCACGCGGAAGATCGAAGCGCCGCGCGTCGCGGCGATGATATTCGTCGCGATCGTGCCGATCAGCCGCTCGTCGACGCCGGCGCCAAGGATCGGCGCGAACAGGCTTTTGCGCGACACGCCGACAAGCAGCGGCAGGCCGTAATCCTTGAAATGATCGAGATCGCGCAAGGCGGTTACATTCTGGTCCTTGGTCTTGCCGAAGCCGATGCCCGGATCAAGGATGAGATGCGCGCGCGGAATGCCCGCTTTCTCGGCCAGCGCCAGCGAATGATCGAAAAAGCGGCGCATGTCGCTGAGAATATCGCGCGCCGGATCGACGTCCTCGCGATTGTGCATGATAACCGCCGCCGCGCCGCCTTCGGCCACAGCATCGGCCATCTCCGGGTCGCGCTGCAAACCCCAGACATCGTTGATGACAGCGACGCCATCGGCAATGGCGGCGCGGGCGACCGCCGCCTTGGAGGTGTCGATCGAGACCGGCAGCGGCGTCGCCTGGACAATATCGGCGAGCATCGGCTTGAGCCGCGCCAGTTCCTCCGCGACCGGTACGGGCACATGGCCCGGACGGGTCGATTCGGCCCCGACATCGATAATATCGGCGCCCTCGGCCGCGAGCTTTTGGGCATGTGCGACAGCCGCATCATGCGCCTGAAACCTGCCGCCGTCGGAGAAGGAATCCGGCGTGACGTTGAGAATGCCCATGATCGCCGAACGCCCGGCGATCAAAGCGAGAAATTGGTCACGCTTTTTCTGCATCGCGCTTCAATAAGCGAGCCGGCGCCCGCCGTCGAGGGTTCCTATTTCGCCGGCGTGGCCGCCAATGGGGCGCCCGAGAGACCGACGTTCCAAATCCGCGCCGTCGTGTCGAAAGACGCGGTGAGGACATGCTGTCCGTCGGGGCTGAACTTCGCGCGTACGACCTCGCCGCCGTGGCCGGTCAGGAGCAGTTGCGGCGCGCCGCTCGCCGCGTCCCACACCCGCGCCGTCGAATCATATGCGGCCGTGGCGATGCGCTTGTCGTCCGGGCTGAAGCTTGCCGACATGATCGCGCGGTGGTGCCCGAGCAATGTCACCAGTCTGGTGCCGGTCTTCACGTCCCAGACGATTCCGCTTTTGTCGCTCGATCCGGTGACAATCTTGCTGCCGTCATTGCTGAAGACGGCAAACTCGACGGCGCGCGTATGACCGAGCAAAGTCTCGGCCAGCGCGCCTGTGCGGGCGTTCCAGATCCGCGCCGTCTTGTCGCTCGACGCGGTGGCGATGAGCCGCCCGTCAGGGCTGAAGCTGACGCCGGTGACGATGCCATTGTGGCCCGTCAGCGTATAGCGCAGCGTGCCCGTACTGGAATCCCAGACGCGCGCCGTGCGATCGGCGGAAGCCGTCGCCACGCGCAGCCCGTCGGGGCTGAAAACCGCATGCATGACCGGGCCGGTGTGGCCGGTGAGCGTCTCCAGCAGGGCGCCGTTCGAAGCATCCCAGATTTTCGCCGTTCCGTCGCGCGAGGCGGTGACGACGAATTTGCCGTCGCGGCTATATTCGGCGTCTTCGAGCGGGTCGGTATGGCCTTTCAACGTCAGCAGGACCTTGCCGGTCGCGACGTCCCAGATTTTCGCCGTCGAATCCTGCGCCGAGGTCAGGACATGCTTGCCATCGGGGCTAAATCGCGCCGTCCGTAAAGCTTCGGTGTGGCCGCGCAAAACCTGAAGTGGAACGCCGTTGGTGGCGTTCCAAATTCGCGCCGTCTTATCACTCGACGCGGTCACGATCTCGCTGCCGTCCGGGCTATAGGTTGCATCGGTCAGATCGGCCGAGTGCCCGATGAGCTGAATGTACTGCAGCCGGGCCTGGTCCGCCCGGCTGGCCGTGGCGAGCCCCAAGGCGAGGCTCGCGGCGACCAGAACGAAAACGCAGAAAAACGAAATCAGGTGGAATGCATCGAGGGTTTTGAACGGCCCCCCGCAGCCGTCGACAGTTTTTTTATGGGCCATTGGCGTGGTCCTTTTCGCTTTGGACCTATTGTGTCACCTCACCTTATCAGCGCGGCTTGGTGCAATCGATGAGTTCCTTCTTCTCGATCGAGAAAATCTTGCCTTCGACGACCTTGACAGATTTGGCAAAGCAGATGCCGCCATCCTTGTAGCTCAGGCGCGCATCATAGGTTCCGGTCGCCACATCCTTGATCGTCAGGCGCTCGTCGTCGTCAACGGAATCGTCCGAATCGTTCTTGCATTGATCCGGTCCCCAATTCGTGGTGCCGGCCGGCGCCAACTCGAATTTGACGACCGTGTCGCCGGTGATGTTCCAGAATTTCGTCCTCGGCGCCGCATGGGCGAACGCGGCAAAGAAAACCGCGGCGCAGGCGAAACTCGAGATCGCCAGGATGGCCCGTGTCGAAGATTTCGCGCGCTTTCCAAGCATGTTCCCATCCCTTGTCTTCTTAAGTTTACGGCCGGATCGTCAGCCCCCAGGGCAGACGCCCGACCGGGACCGATTTCAGCGGCCTGAGCGAAGCGACATCGACGACCGTTATGTCATTGGTCTCGCCGTTGGCGGAATAGATGGTCGAACCGTCCGGGCTGAGCGCCGTATGCCAGGGCCGCTGGCCGACGAGCACGTAATCGATGACATTGTAATTCGACGTATCGACCACGGCGAGACGGTTCGCCTTGCCGAGAGAGATGAAGGCGCGCTTGCCGTCCTTCGTGAAAGTGATGCCGACGGGGGAAATCAATTCCGGCCGGACACCGGGAATGCTGAAATGGACGACATTGAGGATCTTATAGGTCTTGGCGTCAATGACGGAGACGCTGCCGCCAACCTCCGACGTCACCCAGACCTTGGAACCGTCGGCCGTGAATTCGGCATAGCGCGGCCGCGAATCGACGAGGATATTGGCGAGAACCTTATAGGTCTTGGTATCGATGAAATGCGCCATGCTGGTCGATTCTGACGTGGCGACGACGATGCCGCCGCCGGGGCTCACGGCCATGCCCTCCGGCTCGACGCCGATCGGCACCTCTTGAATGGTATTGCCGGTCTTGAAGTCCATGATCGTGACGAGGCTGTCGTCTTCATTGGCGACGTAGAGAATCTTGCCTGTCGGATCGATATTGAGAAGCTCCGGATCAGAGCCGGAATCGAGCTTGCGCGTGACCGCGAATGTGTTGGCGTCGATGATCGCAAGCTGGCCGTCATCGCCGAGACAGACGATGATGTTCTTGTGATCGGGCGTGATGATGATGCCGCGCGGCCTGTGGCCGACCTGGATGGTCTTGATGACTTTCAGGCTCTCGCTATCGACGACGGAAACAGTATCGTCCTTCTCATTCGAGACGAAGATCGCTGCCGCGCAGGCCTCGCCGATCGCCGTCGCGAGAAAGAGCGCGACAAAGCCGAAGAGAGAGATTTTGCGAATTGTATTCATCGCCGGGTTTCACTCTCACTGAAGATGGCATTTGCTTTCCGGCTTGTCGAAGCCGAGCGTATCGGTCAGATAATTCGGATTGAGGAAGCCTTCTTGCGGCGACACCGAGACAAGATCGCGCGCGCTCGCCAGAATGACCGGCTGGCGCAATTGCAAATCCCAGGGTCGGAAATTCAGGCTCTCATCCTTGTAGCCGGCGACGCCGAAACGGTCTGACAGCAGATAGGCGCGCAAGGCGGCCGGCTGAACCATGTTCGAGCGCAGAACCGCCTCGCCAAAGGCGCGGATGCCAAGCCAGGCGGAATAATCGCGCTCGGTCATGATCCGGCCGACCTCGCGCTCGAAGCGGTTCTGCAATTGCGTGCCGCCATATTCTTCGAAGGAGCGATGCCAGGCGACCGCGATCAGCCCCGCAGTGCCGACGACCGGGCGCGGATCCCAGGTGCGATAGGGCATATATTCGCCGAAGACTTCACTCTCGTCAGCCACGAAGACCACGTCGTACGGCGGCGCGTTCTGGGTGACGAGCGGCAATTGCTGCTGTACCTGCTGATGGCCGGTGTCGGTACGGCGCGAACCGGCGGCATAGGTATAGAAACGCTCGTCCACGATCTTGGCGCCGAATTTCCGCGCCGAGCGCTTGACCGCTTCGGCATAGGCGAGATCGTCCGGGTGCTTGCCGGAGACGAGCAGCCAGTTCGTCCAGCGCTTCCAGACGAGATATTGCGCCAGGGCATCGGTCCGCATCGCCCGGCTCGGCAGAAAATGAAAGACGTTCGCCCGGCAGTCCTCCTGCCGGAGGCTGTCGTCGCTGGTGCGAATATCGAAGATGATGGCGTTCTTCGCTTCCGGCATATCGGCCAGGGCCAGAAGGTCATCCTTTTCGAGATCGGCGATGACAAGCTTGTGGGTCGCCAGTGCGGCGCGCGCCTTGGCCTTGAAGTCGTCTTCGAGCGGCAGGATCATCTCGCTGAGATGATAGGTCTGGTTCACGAAACGGCCGGTGAGCGCGTCTTCCTGCAAAGCGATGCGGGCGCCCTGGATGCCTTCGTCGGTGACGATCTTGTCGAGCAGCGACAAGGGCGGCGGTTCGTTATATTGGCGGCCGAGATAGAGGATGTCGACGTTGAGGGACGGCGCTTGCGCGGCCGGTGTCGCGGGGGCCGGCTGCGCCACGTCGGGCACGACGCCGCCAATGAAAAGCACTAAGCCTGCCGCCGGCATGAGCATCGATCGGCTGCAAATACGCAACGCGCGCCGAAACGCGGCCTTCAATTCCGCATGCTCCACCCGCGTCTCCGCCACATTCAACAATTGGAGAGCGGGACTTATCCCGCTCTCGCCGCCGCGCCTTATGGCGCAGACGAACCACCGATACGCGTAAGCCGCGCTTATTGGGGGTTATTCTTCACGTTCGTGTAGGCTTGGATCTTGATCCAGGAGATGATCTTCCAGAGGTCGTCAGCCTTCGGAATCACGGTGCCCATCGAGGGCATCGGCGCGACGATATTTTCCGTCGCCTGACGCGTCAGGCCATACTTCGACTGGAGTTCCGCCGAGCCAAGCGAAACGAGACGGAAGAGCGTGTCGTCCTTGTCGCCGTAGATCCAGACGCCGTTGGTGATCGGCGGGCACATGCCGCCGCCGCCGCCGAAGCCGTGACAGCCCGGGCAGCCATAATTGCCGAACAGCTTGTGGCCTTCGTCGGCGAGCGCCTGATCGTGCGCGTCCTCTTTGGCCTGATAGGGGTTTACGAGGGTGCCGAGCTTCGACCCCTCCGCTAGCGGGACCGGAGCACTGTTGTTATCCTGGTCCGCCCGCGCGCCCAGGGCGAACATGACGCCGAAGGCCAAACCCAGGCTCAAAGCAATTTTCACTGCACCTCTGACGACCATAACCCCTCCTCTATCCCGCGCGGCAGGACTTCTTCCAACAAAATTCCAGATCGCCGGACGGATCGTCCTGCGGAGGTTGGCCTTTTCCGCCAGCCACTTGCAAACGTCAAGCGCTGCTTTTCCCGATCTTCCCGTCAAACATGGCCCAAATCCGCCAGAGCCCGGGCACCGCCCGGCACGGCACCTGAACCTTGCCTGAGTTCAACCACTTGCCAACTACTCGCCACCTACTTGCCGCCTGACTGCTGAATGAGCCGGATCAGGCTGATGACGGAATCGTTGCCGTTCTCGACGGCGAAATCGAGGGCAGTTTTCTTGTCGGGCGAACGCTTGGAGGGATCGGCGCCCGACTGCAACAGCAGGCCGACGATCGGCGGGTTATTATGCGCAGCCGCAAGCATCAACGCGGTGACGCCCGATTTGTTCACCGCATTCAAGTCCGCTTTGTGGGCGATCAAGGCGCGGGCGATTTGCAGCGGCCCAGGGTAACGCGGATCGGTCGACAGATTCTCGACTTCGTGCAGGCCGGCCTGGAGCGACAGCTCCGTCCCCTGCCGCCCGGCTGCCACCATCAACGGCGTCAGCCCGAGTTCGCCGCTCGGCGTGTTGACCGGCGCGCCGACGTCGATCAGCGCCAAGGCCGCTTGCATCTTGTTTTCGACGATCGCCAGGGCAAGCGGGGTCGCTTGATCCGACGTGCGCGCGTCGAGATCGGCGCCGCGGCTGGCGAGTAGCTTGATCGTCGCGGTATTGTCCTGAATCACGGCCTCGAGCAGGGCCGTCATGCCATTCGCGTCATGCGCATTGATCTTGGCGCCATGATCGAGAAGCAATTTGACGAGATCCATATTCTGCGCCTGCACCGCATTGACCAGCGGTAGCTCGCCTTGATCGTCCGGTTTGTTCGGATCGGCGCCTTTGCTGAGCAGGAAGGTGACGCGATCGATCGAACCGGCGGTGACCGCGTTGCTGAACTCCTCGTTCACATCGGCACCCGCCGCGAGCCAGGACTCAAGCTGCTTGATCGTCACGGACGATTTCAGCTCCGCCGCCGGCGTCGGCGGCAGCGCGGCATATTCGCCGTGCGCCGGCAGGTCGCCTTGAACAACGCACTCGCTGCATTGGACAAGCGGCACGCCATAATCGCGCAGAACTTTCTCGATCTCCGCCTTGTTGTCTTCGAGCGCCAGGTCGATCTTATATTTGAGAATACGGTCGGTGGTCGGCACGCCAAACGCCAATTCGAATTCAAGCGGAATCTGATCTTCCATCAGATTGACCGCCTGGATCGTGATCGGCGCCTTTTTCACGGCCTTGTAATAACCGGCAAATGGTCCCCACACCGCAGCGACGTCGAGCGAGCCATCCAGCACTTGCTGAACCTGATAGATCGGCGCGTCCTTCGGGTTGATGTCGGAGTCATGGCTGACCGTGTGGATATCGAGGCTCTTGTCCATGCCATGTTCATGGAAGACCTGGCGGATGGCCGAGGTCTGATAGACCCCGATCCTGAGCTTGGCGAGCGCGGGGTCTTCCAGGCTCTTGAAATGGTAATTGCGATCGGCCCGCGAGGCGAGGACGAAGGTCGTCTTGTAGAGCGGCTCGGTCAGCAAAACGCCTTCGAAGCCAAGGGGCAAGTCCATCAGCACATCGCATTGATCGTTGCCATAGGTCTCGCGCAACATGCCGCGATCGATATAGGGCCGCCAATAATACTCGGTGTGCGTATCCATCGCCTTGGCGAGGATTTCGGCGATCTTGTTCTCATACCCTTCAAGCCGGTCGTTCGAGAACGGCAGATTGCCGGGATCGCCGCAAATGCGCAGGGATTGAAGCGTCCGCCGGCGGGCGGCGCCTTTCAGCGCTGCACGGTCACCGGCGGTCAGCGGCTGCAGCGCGTCGATCTTGCTGAGCGCCACAGCGACCGCGTGGTCCTGCCGCGCCTGTTCGTCCTGGGTGGCCGCGACAGCCGAGACGGCGAACAGGCAGGCGGCGATCGAGGCGAGACAAAACGTCAGCCGAGCGGTCCGGGGATAGGGTTTCATCTTGGGCGATATATCCTTTTGGCGATACATGCGGAGCGAACATCGCGCAGACAAGCGTGCGCAATTTAGCGCCGGAACGATCCCCTCTCAAATCTGGCATGTCGCGTCCGCTTTCAAGCGGGCTCGCGAAAGATTGCACGCCGCGACGGGACCTGACTTCGCACTGCAAAAGAAATGGCGCCCGAGCCAAGAGGACCGGGCGCCATCTGTGTTTATACCTGACCGCTTCTTACTGATAGACGCGGAAGGTCGAGAGCATGCCGCCCTGCGGGATCATGGCAAGGCCAGTGGCCTTGGTCATGGCCGTCGCGCCGATCGCACCGAACTTGTCGCTCAGGTCGAGGCCGGCGGTGACGGGCAGACCAATCCAGCCGCCGATACCGGAGAGCACGGACACATACTGCTTGCCCTTGACCTCATAGGTGATCGGGTTGCCGATGATGCCCGAGCCGAGCTTGCGCTGCCACAGGATTTCGCCCGTGTCGCGATCGACGGCGCGGAAGTCACCGCCCAAGCTGCCGTAGAACACGAGACCACCGGCGGTGTTCACCGTGCCACCCCAGTTCGGATACGGATCCGGGATGTCCCAATCGGCCTTGCCCGTCAGCACGTCGAACTTCTTGAGACGGCCGGTCACGCCGGGCTTCTCAGGATACATATAGACGTTGGCGAACACATAGACCGTGCCCTGCTGCTGGTAGGCCCGGGTCTGCGGGTTGTCTTCCATGCACCAGTTATTGGTCGGCATATAGAACTTGGTCGGATCACTCGGATCGACCGAGCCCGGCTGCTGATCCTTGCCGCCCATCGCCGACGGGCAAGCCTGGGTATTGCGGCCGACTTCGAGCGGCGAATGCTCCGGCACCTTGATCGGGCGATCAGTCGAGAAGTCGTACTTCTCGGCCCAGTTCGCCGTCACATACTTGTGGGCGCGCAGCAGCTTGCCCGTGACACGATCGAGCACAAAGGCGAAGCCGTTGCGGTCGAAGTGCACAAGGCCCTTGACAGCCTTGCCATCGACGTTCGGGAAATCGACGAGATAGTTCTCGTTGATGCCGTCATAGTCCCACTGGTCGAAGGGGGTGATCTGGAAAGCCCAGACCGCTTCGCCGGTGTCCGCCTTGCGGGCGAAAATGGTCATCGACCACTTGTTGTCCCACTTGCCGGAGTTACAGCCAGCCTGAGTCAAAGGCTTCTCGCCGCAGCGATAGCCAGGGCTCCACAGGCCGGGGTTGCCGGTCGAGTAGTAGACGTAGTGCAGTTCCGGATCAAAGCTGTACCAGCCCCAGGCCGCACCGCCGCCGACTTTATAATTGTTGTCTTCGGGGAAGGTGTGGATGCCGAGGTCGCCAGCCGTGTTGGCGTGCCGCAGATTGTCCTTGTTGGTGTCTGCAGTGATGCCGACGTCATCATCCGAACCGGTGCTGTACTTGTGCCAGACAACCTTGCCGGTCGCGAGATCATAGGCCGAGAAGGCGCCGCGAGCGGCGAATTCATCACCGCCGAAGCCGACGAAGACCTTGCCATCGGCAATGAGCGGAGCCGGCGTGCCGTCTTCACCCTTGTCCGGATAGTTGTTCTTGACGACCCAGGCCTCTTTGCCGGTCTTCGCGTCGAGGGCGATCAGCCAGCCGTCGAGGGTGAGGTAGACGATCTTGCCATCGCCATAAGCACCACCGCGGTTGACGGTGTCGCAGCAGGCGCGCGGAACAGCCGATTCATCACGATCGGTCTTCTTGACGTAGTTCCAGATCTCCTTCGGATTGTCCGGATCGGAGAGGTCGAGCGCCTGAACGATGTTCGGCCACGCGCTGAAGATGTACATGATCGGCGTGCCGTCGATGTCGATCACGAGAGGCTGACCTTCGTGACCGCGCAGGGCGCCGGTCGATTGATCCCAGGCGAGCTGCAGATGCTTAACGTTATGCGTGGTGATCTGCTTCAGGTCGCTGTGGCGGGTGAGCTGATTGTCAGCGCCCGGTTCCGTCCAATAGTTCTGGTCGCGGTCATTCCAGTTGGTGCCGTCAGCATAGGCGCCTGAATACACCCATGCGCCTAACAGCCCCAAACAGATAGGCATTACTTTGCGAAGTCTCATGCTACTTTCCTCCCATGCAGACTGCATATTTTCGGCACCGGTCTGCCGCGCACAGATGCGCAAGCGGAACGGTGGGCAAACGCGCCAAGGGCGCGGCCGAAAATGTCGAGAAGTTGAGCTTGTGAGGGCCTGGCGGCCATCCTTACCCTAGTGCGAAAGCTAATTTTGTCATTCGATTCCAAAGTCTTGGAGACTTGAGGGCCTTGGGGACCGAGGTCTTTGGGGACTGAAGATCGAAGCGGCTTCGCTTTTTTATTGGCGGGGAAATAAAGGACGAGATGCGGGGGAAAGCCACGGGACTTCTTCCCGATCGCTTTCGGGAGGCTTTCCCGATCTCTTGCTGGACCTCTCTCATGCTGCGCGACAGCATATGCGCCCGCGTGCGATGCCGCTGCGCAATAAATCTCAAGCACGAATCTGCAAGAAAAACCGTGGGCTTGTCGGTCGGGTCATAACCCAAAGCCGCGCAGGCGCGGCAAGCCGATGCTACGCCATGGCCGGGATTGGCGTCGTATTTAGGAAATGCTTGAGCGCGTAAGCAGGAAAAACGCCCGAGGCTCGCCCGGATAAATCAGTTCGTTTTGGCCGAAGTGAGTTCGGACACAATCGTCGAATGATCGGAGCCGAAAAGCTTGATCCGGATGAGATTGTCGCCATCGAACCAGAGATCGCGCTCAATATCGCCGCTGATCTTGTAATGGCGCGCTTTTACGGAGCTACCGTCCTTCAGCGTGATTGTATCGTCACCCAGATCCGCGACTTCGACTGCGAGTTCGTGCCCCGTATCCGGGTGCAGCAAGGCCTTCTGGCCAACGAAATCCGGTTTCCAGAAGCTCGCAAAGACGAGATTGCCGTCGACGTCCTTTTCTTCACCATTCACCGTGAGTGCGATCTTGTCGCCCTTGGCCACAGCCGTCAGCTTGTTTACGTCGCTGTTTTCCTTGGTGAAGGCCTTATAGGAGACAAACTTTCCGCCATTCCATATTTCTGTCGCGATATGGTCGAAGCGATGCACGACGACGAACATGATCTCGACCTCGATATGGGTCTTGAATTTCACCGTCGTCTCATCGCCATCGCGCGTAATATCGACGATCTGCGTGCCGATTTTATTGCCGTCGCGCGTAATGTCGAAAACGCGCTCTTCAGTCGTCGGCGCGACAATCGCGGCGCTCGCGGCCGGTGGCTCAGCCGCCTTCACTGCATCGTTACCCGCGGACTGCGCCGCAACGCCAAATGGGAAAAGTGCGAACAGGCCGAGAAGAAGAGTGTGCTTTCCGAGCATGGATCTCTCTTTCGCAATGGCTGCCGCCGGAGCGGCCTGCAAACTTTAAAATCGGCGCAACGGCACGAATTTGAAAAAACCCGATTCGTTTTAGCAAGCTATTTGGATCACGCCATTCTTCAATAGAATTTTGCTAATTCCGGGTTTCGTCATGCGCCGTTTTGCGGCAGTCGCTTGCAATTTGTCACGTCCTCATGCCGTCAATGTGGCAGAGCGCGAATTTCGCCACACGAAGACGTGCGCACGCCTTATTGCGGAGTCTGCCAGGAGGCGAAAGCATCGTTGATCGCCCGCGTTCCCGAAGTGTTTTTTTCAAATGTGAGCTTCGCGATACGGCCGTTGTTCAGCATGATCGGAATGTCGATCCATTCGAGCTTCTTCAGAAGATCGGCGTTGTGCGCCTCGGCATCGCCGCGCGTGAGCCCGACCAGGAAGGAATTGTCCATGATCGGCACCACGATTCCCTTCAGCGCCTCGCCGCTCGGACTATCCTCGTTGCGTAACTGCGGCAGGCTGATTTCCTTGACGCCCCCTGTTGGGCTATCGGGCACGATCGAGAAAACAACAGTGATCGTGTGCGACGCCGACAGGCTCGGGTCGTTGTTCTTCTGAATATCGATCGTGGCCTTCAACTTGTCGTCCGGGACATCGATGTCACCATGCACGGCGCTCGCCAGCGGTTGCCCGGGCCCGTTGCTGACATTCTCCGTCTTCCAGATCACCGTGCCGACATAGGTCTTTATCTTATTCGGCTCGTCGGGCGCCTCGACCAGCAGTGCCGCCCGGTAGGCGACGGGGACGGGATTGTTGGCGTCGGCCGGTTTTGCCGCAGCGGCAGGGGCCGATTCTGCGGCCGGAGCCGGCACCGCCGGGGTCGGGGCCGTCGTGTCAGCAACGGTCGGCGTGGCCGGGGCCGAGCCGTCGGCGCGCTGGGTGCTCTTGTCGTTGGCGTCAGCGGTTGTCTGCGGATGCGGTTTGAATGCCGCGAATTGATCAGGCCGGTCGCGCAATTTCCAGGCCGCGACCGCGACCAGCGCCACCAGAACAACGACAACGCCGACGACGATCCACAATCGATGGTTCTGCGGCGCATCCTCCAAATCCGGCTGCGGCGCGGCCGGACGCGCGGCCGCGGAAGGCCGGGCGCGCGGCGGTTCCACGCGCGGCTCGCGCGGCGGAACAGGTTGCTGCGGCGCTGTGGGCGGCGGCTCGCTTGCCGGATTGGGCGTAACCGGCGTGGGGCCGTTCTGGCCGCGAGCGCTCGGCGGCGCGGGGGGCTCGTCCCCCAAGACGGTGGCGCCATTCGGCCGGCGCGGTGTGGCCGGCTGCGCCGGCGCCTGCGGGGAAACTGGCTGACGCAGCGGCGGCGCGGGGCGCGGAGGGACGGCGGGTTTCGCTGTCACGGGGCGTTGCGGTTGTGGCTGTGGCTGCACGGGTTGGGCGCCCCCGCTCAATTCGCTCTCGATCCGCGCGACGGCGGCGTCGAGCGCCTCGCTTTCGCGGCGCAGATCGGCTTCCGGCACCGGCGGCTGCAAACTCTGAAGCTGGCCCAGCAACGCCTTGCGCGCCCGCTCATACACTGCCCGGCGTGTTTCGGGCGTCGAATTCGGCAGGCCAGCGACGGCTTTGGCCAGCAAGGGGTAATAATCAGCCATGTCTCTTCAGACCACACTCGATCTAGGGCAAAACCACGGCACGGAATGCACCATTGCGGCGCCGCCGGGCGAATTCCACGGGGCGAACTCTAACGATCCTGAAAAGGATTATGAACCAGAATTGTGTCTTCGCGCTCGGGACTCGTCGAGAGCAACGCCACCGGCGCTTCGATCAATTCCTCGATCCGGCGCACATATTTGATCGCCTGCGCCGGCAGATCGGCCCAGGAACGCGCCCCCGCCGTCGTCTCCTGCCAGCCGGGAATCGATTCATAGATCGGCTCCAGCCGCTGCTGGATCGCCTGCGCCGCCGGCATCCGGTCGAGCCGTTCGCCATCGAGATTATAGCCGACGCAGACCTTGATCTCTTCGAGGCCGTCAAGAATGTCGAGTTTGGTCAGGGCGATCCCGTCGATGCCGCAGGTCTTCACCGCCTGGCGCACCAGCACGGCATCGAACCAGCCGCAGCGCCGGCGCCGCCCGGTATTGACGCCATATTCGTGGCCGCGATCGCCCAGGAACTGCCCGATCTCGTCGTGCAATTCGGTCGGAAACGGACCACCGCCGACGCGGGTCGTATAGGCCTTGGCAATGCCAAGCACATAGCCGATGGCCTTCGCGCCGAGGCCCGAGCCCGTGGCCGCATTGGCGGCCACCGTGTTCGACGAGGTGACGAACGGATAAGTGCCGTGATCGACATCGAGCATCGCGCCCTGCGCGCCCTCGAACAGAATGCGACGCCCGTCGCGGCGATAGGTTTCGAGAAGATCCCAGGTCGCGTCCATGAACGGCAGGACTTTCGCCGCCACGGACAAGAGTTCGTCCCGCACCGCCGCGGCTGAAACCGCCGGCATGCCGAGGCCCGCCCGCAGCGGCGTGTGATGCGCCAACAGCCGGGCGATCTTCTCGTCGAGCGTATCCGGGTCGGCGAGGTCCATCAGCCGCAGCGCCCGGCGTCCAACCTTATCCTCATAAGCGGGGCCGATGCCGCGCTTCGTCGTGCCGATCTTCACCCCTTCGGTGATCGCCGATTCGCGGAAGGCATCGAGATCGCGGTGAAGCGACAGGATCAGCGTGACGTTTTCCGCGATCTTGAGATTGTTGGGGGAGATGCCGACGCCCTGCGATTCGAGCTTGGCAATCTCGGCGACGAGATGATGCGGATCGAGCACCACGCCATTGCCGATGACCGAGAGCTTGCCGGGACGCACGATGCCCGACGGCAACAGGGCGAGCTTGTAGGTCTGGTCACCGATGACGAGCGTGTGGCCGGCATTGTGACCACCTTGGAAGCGGACGACGACATCCGCCTCGAGCGATAGCCAGTCGACGATCTTGCCCTTGCCTTCGTCGCCCCATTGAGCGCCGACCACCACCACATTCGCCATGGCGCGACTAATTCTCCGGAAAACAAAAGAAAAACCCCGGCGCGACCTGCAACGGCAGCACCGGGGCTCATTGCGCCGACCAGATACACGAGGCCGCCCGGAGAGTAAAGGCGTTCAAAGATTCGCGGAATCGCCTTATTCCGCCGCCGCCGTTATGAAGATGCCATCCGCATCGGCGAATCGGGCCGCAATCGGAGACCTTGCCGTGCCCCAAGACAAAAGCGCCGATCCAAATCGCCCTGCCAGCCAAACCAGCCGGAGCCTCGCCGGCATCGGCCTTGCCGCGCTCGGCGTTGTGTTCGGCGATATCGGCACGAGCCCGCTCTATACGTTGAAGACGGTGCTGGACGTGACCGGCGGCGCGAGCCAGCAGCACGTGCTCGGCGTCCTCTCGCTGCTGATCTGGACGCTGATCATCGTCACCTCGATCAAATATGTGTCCTTCGCCATGCGCGTCGACAACGACGGCGAGGGCGGCATATTGGCGTTGATGTCGCTGCTCGGCATCAAGCGGCGGCAGCGCCCGCTCATCGTTGCGGTCGGCCTCTTCGGCGCGGCGCTGATCTATGGCGACGGCGCGATCACCCCGGCAATCTCGGTCCTTTCTGCTCTCGAAGGCTTGCAGATCGCCGCGCCCCAACTGCATAATTTTATCCTGCCGCTGACGGTCGTGATCCTCATCGGGCTCTTCGCCGCGCAGCCGCTCGGCACCGCCAAAATCGGCCGCGCCTTCGGCCCCGTGATGCTGCTCTGGTTCGTCGCGATCGCCGTGCTCGGCCTCATGTCACTGGCACGCCACCCCGCAGTCCTCGTCGCCTTGAGCCCGACCTATGCGGCAAGCTTCCTCATTCATGGCGGCTGGGTTTCGTTTCTGGTGCTCGGCGCCGTCTTCCTCTGCGTGACCGGGGCCGAGGCACTCTACGCCGACATGGGCCATTTCGGCGCCGGGCCGATCCGCCTCGCCTGGTATGTCGTCGTCTTCCCGAGCCTGATCCTGAACTACGCCGGGCAGGCCGCGCTGGTCGCGGCGGGCGGTGCGACCGAGGGCAATATTTTCTACCAGCTCTGCCCGCACCCATTGCTGATGCCGTTCATCGTCCTCGCCACGGCCGCGACGATCATCGCCAGCCAGTCGATCATTTCCGGCGCTTTTTCGATGACGCGGCAGGCGATCAATCTCGGCTGGCTGCCGCGGCTCAAGATCACCCAGACGTCGAAAGAGGGTTTCGGCCAGATCTATGTCGGCGCGGTGAACTGGATTTTGATGGTGGCGACGATCGGCCTCGCGCTCGCCTTCAGGAAATCCGACAATCTCGCATCGGCCTATGGCATCGCCGTCTCGGCGACGATGCTGATGACGACCGTACTGCTCTTCATAGCCATGCGCGAAATCTGGGGCTGGAGCCTCGCCGCCGCCGGTGCTGTCGCAGGCTGCTTCTTTATTGTCGATCTGAGCTTCTTCCTCGCCAATATGACCAAGCTCGCCGAAGGCGGCTATGTGCCGCTGGCGCTCGCGGCGCTCGTCTATGGCGTGATGTATATCTGGCACCGGGGCATACAGGCGGTCGGCTGGAAGATCGCGGCCATAACAACGCCACTCAAAGATTTTTGCGCCAATCTGCAAAGCCGGAATATCGTCCGCGTGCCCGGCACCGCCGTCTTCCTGACGCGGGCACAGAGCGCGACGCCGCCCATCGTCGCCTGGTATGTGCGGACCTGCCGCAGTCTGCATCGGCAGGTCATCGCTGTCAGCGTCGTCATGGAGCAGCGGGCCTATGTCGGCAAGGCCGAGCGTGTTACGCTTGAAGAGGTCTGGCCGGGCTTCTGGCGCGCCGTCGCGCATTACGGCTTCATGCAGCGGCCGAACGTGCCTGCCCTGGCGCTGGCCCTCCACGCCAAAGACCCGCGGATCGATCTCTCCGATGTGGTTTATTTCATCGGCACGGAAACTGTGGTGCCGAGCAAGAACCGCAAATCGGCAATGCCGCGCTGGCAGGAGGCGATCTTCGCGGCGCTGGACCGCAATGCCGCCCATCTCAGCGACTTCCTGCAATTGCCGCCGGAACAGGTGGTGGAGATCGGCCGGCAGATTCCGATTTGATCAAGGCGATGCGGATTTGACGGGCTTCGGCGCCTCCAAAGACGGCGAGTCAGCGGTGCGCATCACGCCGAGCATATGGCGGTGCTTGGCGAGATAATAAAAGCCCGATGAATAAAGCTGTAGAGCCCGCGCCTCGTTGCCGTTGGAAAGACGATAGGCATTGGCGAGATAGGGCACGCCATAGGTGAGATTGACTTCGGGATCGAGCAGGCCCGCCGGCGCACCGCGATAACCCATGCCGCGCGCGGTGACATACGTGATCTGCATCAGCCCGTAGAAGCGACGATTGAGTGCCGCAGAATTATAGCCGCTCTCCTTGGCGATGACGCGGCGCACGAGATGCTCCGGCACGCCATGACGATGCGCGTAGCGCGCGATCAGCGGATCGAGCGCCGGCACGGGCTTTTCTGTTGCAGACGCGGCGGAACACAGAAGCGTCACCGCAGCGGCAAGCAAGGCAGATCGTGGCCATTGCGAAGTCATCGCCCGCAGCTAGGCGCAAAGATTTAGGCCTCAGCACGGCAGCATAAGCGGGGCTTTTACGGCAACGTCATTGCGAGCGAAGCGAAGCAATCCAGGAATCTAGCTGGATTGCTTCGCCGCTGCGCGTCTCGCAATGACGGCTGGATTAAAGCTGCCGCTCGATCATCAGATCCTTGATGTCGGCGATGGCCTTGGCGGGATTGAGGCCCTTCGGGCACGCCTTGGCGCAATTCATGATCGTATGGCAGCGATAGAGCCGGAACGGATCTTCGACATTGTCGAGCCGCTCACCCGTCGCCTCGTCGCGCGAATCGCTGATCCAGCGATAGGCCTGAAGCAAAACCGCCGGACCGAGATAACGGTCGCTGTTCCACCAATAGCTTGGGCATGAGGTCGAGCAGCAGGCGCACAGGATGCACTCATAGAGGCCATCGAGCTTGGCGCGGTCGGACGGCGTCTGGCGCCATTCCTTCTCCGGCGCCGGCGTGATCGTCTGCAGCCAGGGCTGCACCGAAGCATGCTGCGCATAGAAATTGGTGAGGTCCGGCACGAGGTCCTTGACGACGCTCATATGCGGCAACGGATAGATCGCGATGGCGCCCTTCACCTCGGTCATCGACCTGGTGCAGGCGAGCGTGTTGGTGCCGTCGATGTTCATCGCGCAGGAGCCGCAAACGCCCTCGCGGCAGGAGCGGCGGAAGGTCAGCGTCGGATCGACCTTGTTCTTGATCCAGATGATCGCGTCGAGAACCATCGGTCCGCAATCGTCAACATTGACGAAATAGGTGTCCACTCGCGGATTGAGATTGTCGTCCGGGTTCCAGCGATAGATGTGGAACTCGCGCAGATTGACCGCGCCCTCGGGCTTCGGCCAGGTCTTGCCCTTGCTGATTGTCGAGTTCTTGGGAAGGGTAAGCTGAACCATAATCTTCCTCTACATCAATCGCTCAATACACGCGCGCCTTGGGCTCAATATAGGCGATCTCATTGGTCATCGTGTAGCTATGCACCGGCCGGTAATCGATGCTGACGGTGCGCTTCTCCGGATCGATCGAAGCCAAAGTGTGCTTCATCCAGTTCGTGTCGTCGCGCTCCGGGTAATCCTCGCGCGCATGGGCGCCGCGCGATTCGGTCCTGTTGGCGGCGCCATCCATCGTGACGACGGCTTGGACAATGAGATTGTCGAATTCGAGCGTCTCGACAAGATCGGAATTCCAGACGAGCGAGCGGTCGGAAACGCGAATATCGTCGCGCGCCGCCCAGACCTCGTGGATGAGTTTCGAGCCTTCGATCAGCGTCTCGCCGGTCCGATAGACGGCGCAATTGTTCTGCATGACCTTCTGCATCCGCAGCCGCAGTTCGGCCGTCGGGGTGCTGCCGCTGGCATAGCGGAAATGGTCAAGCCGCGTCAGCGCCTGGTCGGCGGAATCCGCCGCAAGTTCGGCCTGCTTGGCGCCGGGCACGACGACCTCGGCCGCGCGCGCCGCCGCCGAGCGGCCGAAGACGATGAGATCGATCAGCGAATTGGAGCCGAGCCTGTTGGCGCCGTGGACGGAAACGCAAGCCGCCTCGCCGATCGCCATCAGGCCGGGAACGACGACATCCGGATCATCGCCCTTCTTGACGACCACTTCGCTGTGAAAATTCGTCTGGATACCGCCCATGTTGTAGTGAACCGTCGGCAACACCGGGATCGGCTCCTTGGTGAGATCGACGCCGGCGAAAATCCGCGCGCTCTCGGAAATGCCGGGCAGACGCTCGTGCAGCACCTTGGGATCGAGATGATCGAGGTGCAGATAGATATGATCCTTGTTGCGGCCAACGCCGCGGCCCTCGCGGATTTCCATCGTCATGGCGCGCGAAACCATGTCGCGCGGCGCGAGATCCTTCACCGACGGCGCGTAACGCTCCATGAAGCGCTCGCCTTCGCCATTGGTCAGGTAGCCGCCTTCGCCGCGCGCGCCCTCGGTGATGAGGCAGCCGGCGCCGTAGATGCCGGTCGGATGGAACTGCACGAATTCCATGTCCTGCAGCGGCAGGCCGGCGCGCAGAATCATCGCATTGCCGTCGCCAGTGCAGGTATGCGCAGAGGTGGCGGAGAAATAGGCCCGGCCGTAACCGCCGGTAGCGAGCATTACGAGTTGCGAGCGAAAGCGGTGGATCGTCCCATCGTCGAGCTTGAGACAGATGACGCCGCAACAGCGGCCATTTTCCATGATGAGGTCGATGGCGAAATATTCGATGAAGAATTCAGCCGAATGGCGCAAAGCCTGACCGTAGAGCGTGTGCAGCAGCGCATGGCCGGTGCGATCGGCGGCGGCGCACGTACGCTGCGCCGGCGGCCCTTTGCCGAAATCCGTGGTCATGCCGCCGAAGGGGCGCTGATAGATGCGCCCGTCTTCGGTGCGCGAAAACGGCACGCCCCAATGCTCCAGCTCATAGACCGCGGCGGGCGCATGGCGCACCATATATTCGATCGAATCCTGATCGCCGAGCCAGTCCGACCCTTTCACGGTGTCGTACATGTGCCATTTCCAATTGTCCGGCCCCATATTGGCGAGCGAGGCGGCAACGCCGCCCTGGGCTGCGACGGTATGCGAGCGGGTCGGGAAGACCTTGGTGATCGCGGCGGTGCGCAGCCCCGCCTCCGCACAGCCGACGATGGCGCGCAGGCCCGCGCCGCCGGCGCCGATGACGACGACATCGAAAACATGATCGACGATCGGATAAGCTTTCCCGTTGATGCCGGGTGCCGTGCCGAAGCCTTCAGCCGCCATACCTTTTCACCTTCTCCAGCGAATGCCGGTTCGATCTCAAAAGAGGCTCAGTTTGAGCACAGCGAAAATCGCCGCGACGCCGAAGCCGATCGAGAACAGAGTATTGCCGATCATGGCCCATTCCTTGGCGCGGGGCGCATGGATGTAATCGTCGAGGATCGACTGCATCCCCACGCGCATATGCACGATGCTGGCAAGGATGAAGAGCAGCAGAAAGATCGCCGTGCAGGGATGCGCGAATTCGTCCCGCACATCGGCCACATGGGTTTTTCCCACGAGGCGCAGCACAATCCAGATGAAAGCGATGGCAAGCGGCACCAGGGCGGCAGTCGTAACCCGCATCAGCCAGAGATCGCCGGTGCCGGTTCTGGCGGCGCCGAGAAACCTGACTCTGCCGGCCGAGCTGCGGATGGAGGAAGGATCGTGCGTCATGCTTTATCCCGTCGCATCGGAGGCCCTAGCCCAGATGGGCTGCGATGAAGATGATGAGCGTCGTGACCACGCTCGCGGCCAAGGTGCCGACGGCGAGATATTCGCGCCATTCCTTGTCGAAGCCGTAGCCGGCATCCCAGATCAGGTGGCGGATACCGCCGAAGAAATGCAGCAGCAGCGCGAAAGCGAAGCCGAAGAGAACGAGCTGGCCGATAAAAGAGCCGAAGAACCAGCTGGCAAAGGTGAAGCCCGCGCCGGTGGCGGCGGCGAGCAGATACCAGACGAGAAAGAGCGTGCCGACGTAAAGCGCGATGCCCGAAATTCGATGGGCGATCGACATCACCATGGTCAGCATCGGCCGGTAAATGGAAAGATGCGGCGACAGCGGGCGCCGCAATTCGATATCCTGGCCCTGTTTCGCCTCGATCCCTGCCATCAACCCCCTCCCCGATGCTGACGCATGCCGCCTCGCGGATATCCTATCGCGCCTTGCCGCAATGTGACCTGTTGCAGACAAGACACCTAGCGGCCTTATACGGAGCACGTGCTGCGATGCAAGGGGCCAATTCGCACAGGTACGGATTGAAAAAAAAGCTGATTCGCTCCATTTTAGAATTGCGTGTTCTCCGAACGCGCTAGGAAAGGATCGAGCCACTGGTTTCGACAATTGCCCGTGAAACGGTAGCATTACCGTTCCCTCCGGTGCGGGAATCCGTTGAATCCCAACCCGGCGTGCTGGTGCAGACTGTGCTGCGGTGTCTGGAAGATGCCAAGGTTGAGGAAATTGTCTGCATCGATCTCAATGGCAAGACTGCGCTCGCCGATACCATGATCATCGCGACCGGCCGCTCCAACACGCATGTTGGCGCCGCGGCGGAGCGTGTCATGAAGGCGCTCAAGGAATTGGGCGTCGTAGCGCCGCGCGTCGAAGGATTGTCAAACTGCGACTGGGTGTTGGTGGACGCCGGCGATGCCATCGTCCATCTCTTCCGGCCCGAAGTGCGGCAATTCTACAACCTGGAAAAAATGTGGGGGCAAGACCGGCCGGGCGCAGGCCAGGCCGGCTGAGAGCCACAGTTTCCGCCTGTCGATCGGCGCGCGAGTCATTGCGGCGCGCAGAGCCTGTTTTTTTGTGCAATGCCGGCTCGGCCGGAGGCTTGGTCCGGTGCGTTTGCTCCTGATTTCCGTCGGACGGGCAAAGCCCGGCCCCGAGCGCGATCTCGTCGCGCGTTATCTTTTGCGGGCGGCGGCGATCGGCCGCAGCATCGGCATCCAGCCCATCGAATTGCGCGAGATCGACGAAAGCCGCGCCCGGCGGACGCAGGATCGCAAGCTCGAAGAGGCGAAAACGATCCGCGCCGCACTCGGCACCGATGCGCATGTCATCGCCTGCGACGAAACGGGTAAAGCGATCACCAGCACCGATTTCGCCACCCAACTTGGCACCGCGCGGGATAATGGCGCCGCGACGCTCGGCCTCGTCCTCGGCGGACCGGACGGGCTCGATCCCGCCTTCCGGGCGGAGGCGCGGCTTGTCCTCGCCTTCGGCGCCATGACCTGGCCGCATCAATTGGCCCGGGCGCTCGCCGCCGAACAGATTTATCGCGCAACGACTATCCTTTCAGGCCACCCTTATCACCGGAATTGACGCTATTCGCGGCCGCGGATTTTGTTGAAGGGCCTGTCGCGCCATACTTCGGCCATTGCCGCTTCAATAGCTGTGATTCGTGACGCCGCCCAACGCGCCCGTCCATTGGGACAAGCACCGCCTCATGCGCCTCGCGCCGCTCGGACTGGCCTTCGCCGTGCTGGCGCCGCTGCCGCTCGCCGCGCAAATATCCCATGCACCTGCACCTAATGCGCCCGCGTCGCCGTCGCCTGCGATCACCAGTAAAGAGAACGACATATCGGCGCATAAGACCGAATTGCAGGGCGTCGAGGATACGATCAGCGCCTCCGATGCGCAGCGGCAGAAGATCGAGGCGGAGGTCGAGAACCTGCGGGGCGATCGGGCCCGGCTCTCGGCAGCCTTGATCGAAACCACGCAGCAGATCCAGGACAATGAAACCAAGGTGAGCGATGCCGAGGCGCGGCTCGCGAGCCTCAAGGGGCGCGAGGACGCCATCCGCCGTTCCCTCGCCAGCCGCCGCGACGTCATCGCCGAGGTTCTCGCCTCGCTGCAACGGATGGGCCGCACGCCGCCGCCCGCGCTCCTCGTCTCGCCAGAGGACATGCTGCAGGCGATTCGCACCTCGATGCTGCTCGGCGCCGTCGTGCCGCAGATGCGCGCCGAGACCGAGGCGCTCGCGAGCGACCTTTCGGCGCTCGTGCAATTGCGTGACGCGGTGGCGACGGAAAAGACGCAATTGGCGCAAAGGAACGCGGAGCTTGAGCTGCAGCGTCAAACGCTTGCCGCTCTTGTCTCGGCGCGGCAGGCTTCGCTCGGTGTCGCTGAGCAGGCGCTCGACGCCGAGCAGCAGCGCGCCGCCGACCTCGGCCGCCAGGCGACGAGCATGAAACAGCTCATCACCCGGATGGAGGAAGACCTCGCCGGGGCGAAAAAGGCCGCCGAGGAAGCCGCGAAAGCCGAGGCGGCGCGGAAACTTGCCGAAGCCGCCGTGCCGCCTGTTCAAAAAACGATTATTTCGCCGTTCAAAGACCCCGGCCGCCTTGCTCCCGCCATGGCCTTCGCGGATACGAAGGGCTTGCTGCCTTTTCCTGCGGCAGGCACGATTCTGCGCTCTTTTGGTGCGCCGGATGGCGTCGGCGGTACGGAAAAGGGAATGTTGATGGCGACACGGCGCGGGGCCATTGTCGCCGCGCCTTATGACGGTTGGGTTGCCTTTTCGGGACCTTACCGGAGCTTTGGACAAGTCTTGATCATCAATGCCGGCGGAGGCTATTATGTGGTCTTGGCCGGAATGAAGAGAATTAACGTAGAGGCGGGACAATTCGTCCTCGCCGGTGAGCCCGTCGCGAATATGGGTGACGGGTCGGTCAAGACTGCCGCGGCGATGGCCATTGGCGCGGCTGAACCTATCCTCTATGTCGAGTTTCGGAAAGACGGGGCGGCGATCGATCCGGGCCCATGGTGGGCAAAGCCGGACATGCAAAGGGTTCGCGGATAATGCGCAAAATTTCGCTTTTGTTGTGCGGCGCTGCTCTCGGCGCGGCGACGGCTTTGGTTGGTACCCAGGCTTTTCTGATACCCGGTGCGACGCCAGCCACGGCGGCGGCGGCGGATACCTATCGCAGCCTCAACCTGTTCGGCGACGTCTTCGAGAAGATCAGAACCGATTATGTCGAAAAGCCCGACGACGAGAAGCTCGTCGAGGCGGCGATCAACGGCATGCTCTCATCGCTCGATCCGCATTCCAGCTATATGGACGCCAAAGCGTTCAACGACATGCAGGTGCAGACCCGCGGCGAATTCGGCGGTCTCGGCATTGAAGTGACGCAGGAAAACGGCCTCATCAAAGTCGTGACGCCGATCGACGACACCCCGGCCTCTCACGCCGGCATCCTCTCCGGCGACATCATCGCGGCGATCGACGGCCAGGCCGTCGACGGCCTGACGCTGAACCAGGCTGTCGACAAGATGCGCGGCGAGCCGAATACGGTGGTGACACTCAAGATCCTGCGCGGCCCCAAGAAGGATGCCCGCGACGTCAAGCTGACCCGCGCGGTTATCCAGATCAAATCGGTGCGCTCGAAGACCGAGGGCGACGATATCGGCTATATCCGCATCACCCAGTTCAACGAGCAGACCGCCGACGGCGTCCGCGACGCGCTGCTGAAATTCCAGACCGACCCCGGCGACAAGCTCAAGGGCTATATCCTCGACTTGCGCAACAACCCGGGCGGCCTGCTCGACCAGTCGATCGCGGTCGTCAATGCTTTCGTCGACCACGGCGAGATCGTTTCGACCCGCGGCCGCAACGCCGACGAGACGATGCGCTACAACGCCCGGCCGGGCGATCTGTCTCATGACAAGCCGCTCGTGGTCCTGATCAATGGCGGCTCGGCCTCGGCGTCGGAGATCGTCGCCGGCGCGCTGCAGGATCACAAACGCGCGACCATCATCGGCACGCGCTCCTTCGGCAAGGGCTCGGTGCAGACCATCATCCCGCTCGGCTCGGACAGCGGCGCGCTGCGGCTCACCACGGCGCGCTACTACACGCCGTCTGGCCGTTCGATCCAGGCGCAGGGCATCGAGCCGGATATCATTGTGCTGGAAGACGTCCCGGCCGATCTCAAGGGCCGCGACGAAACCAAGGGCGAAGCCTCGCTCAAGGGCCACTTGCTGAACGGCACGCATGAGCAGTTCGGCTCGCAGGCTTATGTTCCGCCGGATGAGAAAAACGACAAGCAGCTGATCGCCGCCGAGGATTTGCTGCGGGGCATCAAGCGCGCCGACGCGGCTTCTGCCGAGACGCCCGCGCCGGGTGTGTCGGTTGCTCCGACCCCTGCTCCGGCTCCCGCGCCAGCCCCGGCGAAGCCGGCGGCGCCCGCCGCCAAACCGGCGGCAACGCCTGACCCGAGCGCCGGCAAGAGCCCCTGATCGCTCCTTCGACGACAAGATCAAGTCCCGCAATCACACCGATTGCGGGACTTTTCTTTTTGATTTCGCTGCCGGTTCCTGCCCCATCCGCGCCTGTGTATGATGGGCGGCCCTGATTCGCGCTCGCAGTAGAAACTGCGCGCGACCTTGCGGCCGGAAAAAGCGAAGCAATGCCGAGCGATGATCTCCACAAGCCGCTAGGACTCGACCGCAAAACCGCGGCGCGCCGCCGGCCCGGCTGGTTGATGCCCGCGCTTCTGGGTTGCGCCGCGATCGGCGGCCTTATTCTGTGGCACGAGTTCGCCGCACCCCCGATAGACACGCAGACCGTCGCCGCCATTGTCGCGCCGACGCCTCAGCCTGCCCCGCCACCGCCCGCGCCGAAAATGACCTCAGCAACAGCGCCGACGGCACATGATTTCATTCAGAGCGCGGCGCAAGTCGAATACGAAAGCGGCGTCAAGGTCGTCCGCGCCAATGGCGGCACCGCGCCCGATTCGATGATCATCGAGGTGCCGCAGGCGCATGGTCTCGCACTGGCATCCGCACCGGATCCGAGACTCGTCGAAAGCAGCCGCTACGGGCCTTTGCCGCGCGTCGGCGACGACGGTTCGCGCCCGGCCGATGTCTATGCGCGGCCGGTCGAGGCAAATTCCGCACTCAAAGCCGGCGCGCCGCGTATCGTCCTCGTCATCGGCGGCCTCGGGCTCAGCCGCCCGATCACCGACGCGGCCATCGAGAACCTGCCCGGCGGCGTGACCTTCGCTTTCGCGCCCTACGGACGCGACCTCGCCGCCAGCGTGGCACAGGCCCGCGCGCGCGGCCACGAAGTGATCCTGCAAGCGCCGATGGAACCGGTCGATTATCCGCAAACCGATCCCGGTCCGCATACGCTGATGACTACTGCGACCCCGGCCGAGAACACCGACAATCTGCACTGGCTGATGAGCCGCTTTTCCGGCTATGTCGGCATCGGCAATTTCCTCGGCGCCAAATTCACCGCCGATACCGCGAGCTTCGCGCCCGTGCTGCAGGAAATCGGCGAGCGCGGCCTTATATATCTCGATGATGGTACGTCGCCGCAAAGCCTGACGGCGAGTCTCGCCGCGCAGGATGGTGTGCCCGCCGTCAAAGCCGATCTCGTTCTCGACACGGCCCCGGACGGGATCGACGCGACCCTGGTAAAGCTCGAAGCCATCGCCCGCGACAAGGGTCTCGCGATCGGCGTGGCAAGCGCTTTGCCAGAGAGTCTCGAGAAGATCGGCCGCTTCGCCCGCATCGCCCAGTCACGCGGGCTGGCGCTTGTCCCGCTGAGCGCGGCGGTCAGCCGGGACGCGCCGAGCGTCGTCGATCGAGGCCAGTAAAAGAACCCAGTCGTCAAGAGTCACATGAGCGAGTTCCTGGATTATCGTCCGTGCGTGGGCATCATGCTTCTCAACCGGGAGGGGCTTGTCTTCATCGGCCGCCGCCGTCACCGCCGTCGCGAACATTTCGATTTTGACTGGCAGATGCCGCAGGGTGGCATCGACCCCGGTGAGGCGGCCTATGACGCGGCGGTGCGCGAGCTGTTCGAGGAAACCAATGTGTCCTCGACGAAGCTGCTCGCCGAAGCGCCTGCTTGGTACAGCTACGATTTGCCGGCCGAGTCCGCGAGAGCCTCATGGCGAGGCCGGTATCGCGGCCAAAGACAGAAATGGTTCGCGTTGCGCTTCGAGGGCGACGAATCCGAGATCGACATCCATACGCCCGGCGGCGACGCGCATCCCGAATTCGATGCCTGGCGCTGGGAACGCATAGAGCGGCTGCCCCAGCTTATCGTTCCCTTCAAGCGCGAGGTTTACGAAAGCGTGATCCGGGATTTCGGCCATCTGGCGGAGTGAGGCCGCCGCGCCGGGGCGGGCGCTATTTCGCGATGATGACGCCCTTGGGCGCGTCCTCGTGGAAATCGTCGAAGAAATCATATTTGCCGGGTGCCAGCGGATGCACTTCGACGCTCACCGTGCGACCGGCCGCTACGACCTTCTCCTTGTGCAGCCTGTGGCTCTCGAACTCGGAGGCCGTCTTTCCGGTGTTGCGCACCACGATCTTGAACCGCGTATTGGCCGGCACTTCGAGATGCAGCGGTGTGATCGTGCCATCGTGGAACTCGATCGTCGGCGCGTCGGCCGCACGCGCCGGAACGGCGGCGAAAGCGAACGTGAAGGCAAGCGCCGCGGCATGAGCCATATTCAAGCGAGTCATGGGCATTTTCCGAAGTCCTGTTTGGCCGTGTATGGAACATCTAGAGCGCGAAGTTTTGGCCAAAAGCAAGTCAAGCCTGAGAGAATGGAAATGTTCCAAGGGCTTGTTTAGAAGCGTTTTCAACACCGCCGCCGCACGCCCCCGATTCGCCCCGAATGGCATGATCTGACGCAAGCATGGAATGGTCACCCCAACAGGATGCTGCGCTGAAAGCAGTCAGCTTCTGGCTGAAGCGCGGCGCACCGCAGGTCTTCCGTCTGTTCGGTTATGCCGGCAGCGGCAAGACGACGCTCGCCCGCACGATCGCCGACGCCCAAGATGGCGAGGTTCTGTTCGGCGCCTTCACCGGCAAGGCGGCGCTGGTGATGCGCTCGAAAGGCTGCCGCGACGCGCGCACCATCCACAGCATGATCTATCGCGCCAAGGAAACCGACAGCGAGGAACCGCTGTTCGTGCTGAACGAGGAAAGCCCCGTCGCCAAGGCGGAGCTCATCATCATCGACGAATGTTCGATGGTCGATGAGGAACTCGGTCGCGATCTCCTCTCCTTCGGCAAGCCCGTCCTCGTGCTGGGCGATCCGGCGCAATTGCCGCCGATCAAGGGCGGCGGCTTCTTCACCGAGGCCGAGCCCGACGTCATGCTGACCGAAGTGCATCGCCAGGCCGCCGACAATCCGATCATCCGCCTTTCCATGACGATCCGCGAGGGCGGCCGGCTGTCGCCCGGCCTCTATGGTGCCTGCCGCATCATCCATCGCGACGCGATCGATGCCGAGCAAGTGACCGAAGCCGATCAGGTGCTGGTCGGCCTCAACCGCACGCGCCGCGCCTACAATCGCCGGATTCGCGAATTGCTCGGCCGCTCCGACATCTTGCCGGAGCCCGGCGACAAACTCGTCTGCCTGCGCAACGACCGCAAGAAGGGCCTGCTCAACGGCTCGCTGTGGAATGTGCGCACGGCGGGCAGCCTGCGCCGCCGGAAGATCCGCATGACCGTCGTGCCGGAAGAGGACAGCACGCACAAACCCTTGCGCATCGGCGTGCTGCCGGAATTCTTCACCAGCGAGGAGGAGATTCCCTATGCGCTGCGGCGTGAATCCGACGAATTCGACTATGGCTACGCATTGACCGTGCACAAGGCGCAAGGCTCGCAATGGGACGATGTCGTGCTGTTCGACGAAAGCAGCGCCTTTCGCGATCATCGCGCCCGCTGGCTCTACACAGGCGTGACCCGCGCCGCGGTGAGCTTAACCATCGTACTTTAGATTCTTTGTGTTAGGCGCAAATTCGGGCATCATGCGCCCGCAACCGGACGAGGCCGATGAAGTCGATCCTGATCCCCGTCGAAACGCACGCGGGCATGTCGGCCGTACTCGAGACCGCCCGTCTGCTCGCCCAGAAATTCGCCAGCTATATCGAAGGCGTCGCGCTGGGGCCGGATCTGACGCAGATCGTCGCGGCGGATTTTTCCCTTGATGGCATCGTCTTCGACTATGCGGTGCGGCGCGACCTTCTCGATGAGGCGCGCAAGACCTTCGAGAGCTTCATGCGGGACGCGGCGATCCCGCCGCGGTCCGAGGCGGCGGACGCTTCCGCCCCCAGCTACGGCTGGGTCCGCGACGGGCTGATCTCCGACACGGGCGTCGGCGAATATGGCCGCGTCTTCGACATTATCGCCGTCGGTCGGCCAGGGCCCGGCGCCGAGCAGCCGCGGAAATCGACCCTCGAAGCGGTGCTGACCGAAAGCGGCCGGCCGCTGCTGATCGCCCCGCCCCGCGCCCCGGAGCGGCTCGGCGAGGTGATCGCCATCGCCTGGAACCGCAATTCCGAGACGGCGCGCACCGTCGCCTTCGCCTTGCCGCTGCTGAAGCTGGCGCGGGACGTGCCGGTCTTCACCATCCCCGGCTATACGCTCGCCGGACCGGACCATGTGCAACTGGTCGAGAATCTGAAACGTCACGGCGTGCCGGCGCGCGCCATCGACGTACATGAAACCGCCAAGACGCCCGGTCTCGCCGTTCTGGTCACCGCCCGCTCCGTCGGCGCCGATCTTTTGATCAAGGGCGGCTACACGCAGAGCCGTCTGCGCCAATTCATCTTCGGCCGTGCCACCGGCCAAATTCTCGCCGAGGCGAATATTCCGATCTTTATGGCGCATTAGCCGTGGCGCCGATTGCCTCGGCAAGCTGTTCAAGGTTAGGGTCGCCGCATATTTCCGGTCGGCACCGGTTCGAGGGGAACGAATGCTGGCGGTTTTCAGAACGGGTCGGAGCGTCGCGGCACTCGGGCTTCTGACCCTGCTCGGAGCTTGCCAACAGGAAAACACCTATGTGCCGCCGCCACCGCCCACGGTCGGCGTCGCCAATCCAATTCAAAAGACGGTGCAGCCCTATCTCGAAGCCACCGGCAATATGGCGGCGGTCAACAGCGTCAATCTTGTCGCCCGCGTGCAGGGCTTCCTTCAGGAGATCGATTACAAGGACGGCGCGGCGGTCAAGAAAGGCACGACGCTCTTCGTCATCGAGCCCGAACCCTACAAGCTGAAGATCGACCAGGCGCAGGCGGCGCTCGACGGCGCCAAGGCGCAACTGCTTCAGTCGCAGACCGAATTCGGCCGCCAGCAGGCCCTCGCCTCCCGCCAGATCTCGACCCAGGCGACGCTCGATCAGGCGCGCGCCACCCGCGATCTCAATCAGGCGACGGTCGAGCAGGACGAGGCCAATCTGCAGCAGGCGCAGATCAACCTCGGCTATACGCATGTTGACGCGCCGTTCGACGGCACGGTGACACAGCATCTCGTCTCGGTCGGCGAACTCGTCGGCACCAATTCGCCGACACAGCTCGCGACCATCTATCAGCTCGATCCGATCTGGGTGAATTTCACCATCAGCGAACGCGATGTGCAGACGATCCGCGCCGCGATGGCCAAGCACGGGATCACCACGGCCGATATTGTCGGCAAAGTGTCCGTCGAGGTCGGGCTGCAGACCGACCACGGTTTCCCCTACAAGGGCGTGATCGATTATATCGCGCCGAACGTCGATCCTTCGACCGGCACGCTGAACGTGCGCGGCGTGCTCGACAACAAAGAGGCCCGGCTTCTGCCCGGCTATTACGTGCGCGTCCACCTGCCGCTGCGGCCGGTCGATGCTGTGCTGGTGCCCGACGAAGCGATCGGCGCCGATCAGAGCGGCCGCTATGTCCTCGTCGTCAACGCCAGCAATGTCGTCGAGCAGCGCAAAGTGACGATCGGCGAAACGTTCGACGGCATGCGCCGGATTCTTTCGGGACTGACGGCGAAGGACAAGGTCATCGTCGCCGGCCTGCTGCAAGCCGCGCCGGGCCAGAAGGTTGTACCGCAAGTCCAGCAGATAACCGCTACCGATCCCGACACCGAAGCCAAATAGGCCGGCGCGATGATTTCAAAATTCTTCATCGACCGGCCGATCCTCGCCAACGTGATCGCCATCCTCACGATGGTGATCGGCGCGGTCTCGCTGTGGCGTCTGCCGGTCTCGCAATATCCCGATATCACCCCGCCGACGATCCAGGTGACGACGAGCTATCCGGGCGCCAGCGCCAAGACGCTGGTCGAAACCGTCGCCCAGCCGATCGAGGAGAAGGTGAACGGCGTCGAAAACATGATCTACATGCAATCGACGAGCGCTTCCGATGGCACCTATACCCTGACCGTCACCTTCAACATCGGCACCGACATCAATTTCGCGCAGATCCTGGTGCAGAATCGTGTCGCCTCGGCGCTGGCCTCGCTGCCGGTAGCGGTGCAGGCCCAGGGCGTCGTCGTCCAGAAGAAATCGACCGCGATTCTGCTTTTTGTCACGCTCTATTCGCCGGACTCACGTTACAATTCTCTCTATCTCGCGAATTACGCGACCATTCATCTGCAGGATGAACTGGCGCGCGTGCCGGGCGTCGGCAATGTCAATGTTTTCGGCGCCGGCCAATATGCGATGCGCCTGTGGCTCGACCCCAACAAGCTCTATGCGCGGGCGCTCACGACGCAGGATGTCATCACCGCCGTCCAGCAGCAGAACGAGCAGGTCACCGCCGGCCAGCTCGGCATGCCGCCGGTGAAGGCGGGGCAGGCGTTCCAATATACGCTCAATGTCGCTGGCCGCCTCGACGACGTGCATCAGTTCGAGAACATCATCGTCAAGACGGGGGCCAACGGCGCCGTCACCCGCATCCGCGACATCGGCCGCGTCGAGCTCGGCGCGCAGACCTATAGCCAGTCCTTCTCTCTCGACAAGCAGCCCGCGGCCGGCATCGCCATCTATCAATTGCCCGGCGCCAACGCGCTCCAGGTCGAGCAGGCCGTCGAAGCCAAGATGAAGCAATTGGCGAAGGAATTTCCCGAGGGTCTTACCTATACGGTTCCTTTCGACACGACGACCTTCGTCCAGGCCTCGGTGAATGAAGTCTACAAGACCCTGTTCGAGGCGGGGATTCTCGTGCTCATCGTGATCCTCGCCTTCCTGCAGGACTGGCGCGCGATGCTCGTGCCCGCGACGACCGTGCCAGTGACGATCATCGGCGCCTTTGCGGCCATGGCGGCTTTGGGCTTCAGCATCAATCTCTCGACGCTTTTCGCGATCATCCTCGCCATCGGTATCGTCGTCGACGACGCGATCGTCGTCGTCGAAGGTGCCGCGTCGCATATCGAGGAGGGACTGACGCCGCACGACGCCGCCATCCGCGCCATGCAGCAATTGCTCGGGCCGATCGTCGGCATCACGCTCGTCCTCCTGTCGGTGTTCCTCCCGGCCGCCTTCCTACCCGGACTGACGGGGCGCATGTATGCGCAATTCGCGCTCGTCATCGCCGCGACGGCGCTGATTTCCGCCGTCAACGCCGTCACGCTGAAGCCGACGCAAGCGGCGCTTTGGCTGCGCCCGGCCAAGCCACCCGATCAGCGCAACATTCTGGCCCGTGGTTTCAACAAAACCTATGCGCACGCCGAAGCCGGCTATATGTGGCTCATCCGCCACCTGACGGCGCATAGCGGCGTGACGGTCGTCGTCGGTCTCCTGATCGTCGCTGGCGCCATTTATGGCATCGCACGGATTCCGACCGGCTTCCTGCCTCTGGAGGATCAGGGCTATTTCATCGCCGCCGTGCAATTGCCGGACGGTGCTTCGCTGGAGCGCACCGAGGCCGCGATGAAGGATGTCAGCACCGTCTTGAGCAAGGTCGAGGGCGTCCAGCACGTGGTCGCCGTCTCGGGCGTCTCGGTGCTCGACAACAGTGCGAGCCTCGCCAATGCGGGCGTCGCCTATATCATCCTGACGCCCTGGAACGAGCGCGGAACGAGGCTCGGCCTGCTGCCGATGTACAAGAATCTCAACGCGGCGCTGTCGAAGCTTGATGAGGCGCGGATCGCTGTCGTTCCGCCGCCGCCAATCCAGGGTGTGGGCAATGCCGGCGGCTTCACGTTCCAGATCGAATTGAAAGACGGCAGTTTCGATCTCGCGAAATTGCAGAGCATCACCAACCTAGTGGTCAGCGACGCCAACGCCCAGAGCGCGCTGCAGCATGTCTCCTCGCCCTTCCGTGCGAACGTGCCGCAACTCTCCATCGAGGTCGACCGGACGAAAGCCGAGAGCCTGCATGTCACGGTCCAGCAGGTCTTCGATACGCTGACCTCCTATCTCGGCTCGACCTATATCAACCAGTTCAACAAATTCGGCCGCACCTTCCAGGTCTACACGCAGGCGGATTCGCAATTCCGCGTCAGACCGGCGGATGTCGAGAATCTGCCGGTGCGCAACACCGACGGAAACATGATCCCGCTCGGCACGGTGGTTCATTTCCAGTCGGACGTAGGGGCCTCGCTGATCAGCCTCTACAATCTCTATCCATCCTCGACGGTCATCGGCTCGCCGGCACCGGGGTATAGCTCCGGGCAGTCCATGAGTCTGATGGAGCAGATGGCCGACCGCGAATTGCCGCGCGGCACCGGCTACGATTGGACGGCGATGTCCTATCAGGAGAAGATCGCCGGCGGCCAAATGTATCTCACCTTCGGCCTCGCGCTGCTGCTCGTCTATTTCGTCCTCGCCGGGCAATATGAAAGCTGGCTGCTGCCGCTCGCCGTTATCCTCGCCGTGCCGCTGTCGCTGGTGGGGCCGGTTGCGGTCTTCACTTCTCTGCGGCTCGACATCAATCTCTATGTGCAGATCGGCCTAGTCCTGCTGATCGCGCTGTCGGCGAAGAACGCCATCCTCATCGTCGAATTCGCCCGCGATCTGCACCTCGAGGGCCACGACATCGTCGAGGCGGCGCGGGAGGCGGCGCGCGCCAGATTCCGGCCGATCCTGATGACGTCTTTCGCCTTCATCCTCGGCGTTGCCCCGCTCGTCGTGGCCGAAGGCGCCGGCGCCAACGCCCGCAAATCGATCGGCATCACCGTCTTCTCCGGCATGCTGGCGTCGACCTGCCTCGCGGTCCTGTTCGTGCCCGCCTTCTACGTGATCGTCCAGAAGATCCAGGAGCGCCGCAAGGCCAAGGCGCCGACGCCGGCCCCGGCGACCCCCGCGGCATAGGCCTCGCCTTCAACCTTTCCATTGCACTTGGCGGGACACTTCGCGGCCAATTGGGCGCGGCTGCAATGTCACACCCCTTGACGTAAATGTAGCTAAGGCTACATTAGGGTGCATGGGTAACATCTGCGCTCGAAGATGACCGATCAAGCTCTGCCGCGTCAGACACTGACCGAGCGGACCACCACGGCCATTGGCGCTGTTCTGGCGGGCGGACGGCCGCGGCCCGCTGATCTGTTGCTTTTTGCCGGGCCTGCGGTGATCGCCTCGATCGCCTATATGGACCCCGGCAATTTCGCCACCAACATTCAGGCTGGCGCACGCTATGGCTATGCGTTGCTCTGGGTCGTTCTGCTGGCGAATCTGATCGCCATGCTGTTTCAGGCGCTATCGGCCAAGCTCGGCATCGTCACCGGGAGGAATCTCGCGGAATTGTGCCGCGCGCATTTCCCCAGACCCGTCGTCATCGCCATGTGGCTGGTGAGCGAGGTCGCGGCGATGGCGACCGATCTCGCCGAATTTCTCGGCGGCGCGATCGGGCTTTCGCTCCTGCTGCACCTGCCGCTTCTCGTCGGCATGGGCATCACGGCAATCGTCACCTATGCCATTCTGCTCGTCGAGACGAAGGGCTTCCGGCCGATGGAGATCGTCATCGGCGTGCTCGTGGCGACCGTTGCGCTCTGCTATGTCGCCGAGCTGTTCATCGCGCCGGTCGCCTGGGGATCGGCGGCCTTTCATACCTTCGTGCCGTCGCTGCCCGATGCGCAGGCGTTGACGATCGCAGTCGGCATCGTCGGCGCGACGGTGATGCCGCACGCCATCTATCTGCATTCGGGCCTGACGCAAAACCGCGCGCCGACACGCAACGACAGCGAGCGCCGCAAGCTGGTGCGTTTCTCCAACATCGAGGTTTTCGTCGCGCTGGCCGTCGCGGGCCTCGTCAATATGGCGATGGTGATGATGGCCGCGGCCGCGTTCCACGCCGGGCACGCCGATGTCGCGGAGATCGAGACCGCCTACCACACCCTGACGCCGCTGCTCGGGCCGGCGGCGGCGGCGATCTTTCTCGTCTCGCTGCTGGCCTCCGGCCTGTCGAGTTCGGCGGTGGGCACGATGGCAGGGCAGATGATCATGCAGGGCTTCGTCGGCTTCCGCATCCCGGTATGGCTGCGGCGCCTCGTGACGATGATCCCGGCCTTTGTCGTCGTCGCGCTCGGCGTCAATGCGACGCAATCGCTGGTCGTCAGTCAGGTCGTGCTGTCGATCGCCCTGCCCGTGCCGATGATCGCGCTGGTCATCTTCACCCGGCGCGCCGACATTATGGGCGCGTTCGCCAACAGCAGATGGATCGATGCGGCCGCGATTGCAGGCGCGGCGATCATTCTCGCGCTGAATATCGTTCTGCTGTTGCAGACGGCGGGCGTCAGCATTCCCGGATTGGCGTCGAACTGACCGACAAGTACACCAGTTGGTTAGAAGTATTCTCACGCAGTTTTTAGAAGCGTTCTTATTTATCTTTTAGAACAGTTCTTGTGTAGTCTTTAGAAAAACTCCTTTCTTAACTCAAAGTATTGACTGTGCAAATTTCGCGCAATATCGATCTCGTAAGGTTTTATTCTTTGTGCGGGGGCGCAAATGGCACGAGCCAAGAATCGTATGCCAACGGATGGCAATCACGGGCGCCTGTCGCGGCGCATCCATGCACTGGAGACTGGCACGGCGCTCACATTGTGCTTGGTCGCGAGCGCGCTGAATGATTCGGCGTGGGCCGCGGATGCCAGCACCCTGACGGCTCCGGCGCCCACCTTCACCTTGAGCGATCTTTTCGCACCATCGCGCACGACTCTTCTGGGGGACGCCGGCGGAATTCGTCCCGCGCTCGCCAAATACGGCATCACGTTCACGCTTTTTGAAGAAAGCGAAGTCTTCGGTAACGTCACCGGCGGCTATAAGCGCGGCGCGGATTATGATGGCGTCACGACGCCGACGGTCATGCTCGACACGAGCAAGGCGTTCGGCTGGGACGGCGGCACGTTCGAGGTCAGCGGCTTCCAGATTCACGGCTCGAATCTCAGCGCCAAGAATCTCGGGGTGATGCAGTTGGTCAGTGGTCTGGAAGCGGAAGATTCCACGCGCCTGTGGGAACTTTGGTATCAGCAGACGCTCGGCAAGAGCGGTTGGGATATCAAGATCGGACAGCAAAGTCTCGACCAGGAATGGATCACCAGCGCTACGTCGCTATTGTTCCTCAATACGTCGATGGGCTGGCCGCTGGTTCCGTCCGAAGATATGTATGCCGGCGGTCCAGCGTACCCGCTCTCCGCCCTGGGCATACGGGCACGCGGTCAGATCGTGCCGAACCTGACGGCGCTTATCGGCGTTTTCAACGACAATCCGCCGGGCGGTCCCTTCAACGACGATTCGCAATTGCGTGGACCGGAAGCGAATGGCGTGCGCTTCAATCTCAACACCGGCGCGCTCATCATGGGCGAATTGCAATATGCCTTGAACCCGGCGCCGACCGATCCGAAAGTGAAGGCGACCGGCCTGCCGGGCACCTACAAGATCGGCTTCTGGTATGACACAGGCTCGCTCCCCGATCAGCGGTTCGGCACCGATGGCCTGTCGCTGGCGAACCCGGCGAGCAACGGCGTCGCCGTCTTGCATCAGGGCAATTACAGCTTCTACGGCATCGCCGATCAAGTGATCTGGCAGCCGGATCTATCCGCGCCCCGCGCGCTCAGCGCCTTTATCCGTGTGATGGGCACGCCGGAGAGCGACCGCAATCTCATCACGTTCAGCGCTAATGGCGGCTTCGCACTTAAGGCACCATTCCAGGGGCGCGACGGCGATATCGTCGGCCTCGGTTTTGGTTACGGTCTAATCTCAGGCAATACACGCGCCTTTGACGCCGATGCCGCCACCTTTGCCGCACCTGGAACGCTCTCGCCGATCCGCACCTCGGAAGCGTTCCTCGAAGCTTTCTACACAATCAATCTCGCCACCTGGTGGCAGATAACACCGGACTTCCAATACATCTTCAATCCCGGCGGCGGGATCGTGAATCCTGAGATCCCGAGCCAGCTCGTGCATGATGAAGCCGTGTTCGGCGTACGCACGACCATCGCATTCTAGACTTGCCAAATTCGCTGCCCGCGGCCGCGACGGCCGACTCACGCGCACAGTTCTTTGCAATGAATATGAGTAAGGACACATTATCATGAGTAAATCCGGCAATTGGATTTCCTTCGCCGCCGTCGCCGCATTGGCATCCGCCCTGACAGCAGCGCCGGCTGCGGCAAAGACAAACTTCCTCGACACGATCAAGAAGAACACGACGCTCGGCTCGACCATTCCGGCCAACGGCGACGTCAATCCTTACGCGATCATCGTCGCCCCCTATTCGACCGGGACGATCAAGAAGGATGATGTGCTGGTCGGTAATTTCAACGACAAGGGCAACCTGCAAGGCGTCGGCACCACCATCGTCGATTACAATCCGGCGACCAGCAAGACGACCCTGTTCGCGTCCGTGCCGAAGACTCTGCCGTCCTGCCCCGGCGGGGTCGGCCTGACGACGGCAATCGCCTTCCTGAAGGCCGGTTATGTCATCATCGGCAGCCTGCCCTCGACCGACGGCACGTTCAAGACCACGGGGCCCGGCTGCCTCATCGTCTTCGACAGCAACGGCAAGTTCATCAAGACTCTGGCTGGCAGCAAGATCGATGGACCCTGGGGCAATACGGCGCTGGTCGACCATGGCAAGACCGCAACCCTGTTCGTCTCGCAGATCGGCGCGGGCAAATTTCCGTCGGTCACGCAATCGGGCAAGCTCGCGTCTGTCCTGCGCCTCGAACTTGCGATCGGCAAGGACGGACCGGCGATCAAGAAAGAGACCGTCATCGGCGACGGCTTCGGCGAACGCGCCGACAAGGATGTGTTCGTGATCGGCCCGACCGGGCTCGCGCTCATCGGCAGCACACTTTACGTCTCCGACGCTGTCGGCAATTCGGTCAATGCCATTCCGCACGCCCTGACCCGCAACGATAGCGCCGGCACCGGGACCCTGATTTCCAAGGACGGCTTGTTCAAGCGCCCGCTCGCGCTCGAAAATGCGCCGAACGGCAACTTGCTCGTGATCAATGGCCTCGACGGCGAGATCATCGAAGTTGACCCGGCGTCGAAGAAGCAGGTCGCCTCGCGCTGGATCAATACCAACAAGGCGCAGACCCCGCCCGGCAGCGGCAATCTCTTCGGCGTCGCGCTGACGCCCGACCACAAGGGGTTCTATTACGTCAACGACGACGTCAATACGCTGGCCGTCGCACGCTAATTTCGAGTGGTTCTAATCTCTTGGTTTGACAGCGGAATTTGATGGCGATCAATGCAAAAATCGTCTACCGCCAGCATCTGAGAGACAGGCAACAAAGGCATTCCGGCGCGCTTAGAGCATGCGCCGGAGCCCAACTCGGTGAGGCGCACGAGCCTGACATGAGCAAATCCGACGACAAGAAGATGCAGAGCTCGCGCAGGAATTTTCTTGTCGGCGCGGGCGGCGTCCTGGCCGCGACCGGTATCGCCGCACAAAGCCCGGCAACCGCATCGCCGGAAGTCGGCATCACGCCGAAACCTTCCACGCTTGAAGCCGATATCGAGCCCTTCTTCGGCACGCATCAGGGCGGCATCGCCACGGCGGCGCAGACGCAGACCTATTTCGCCGTCTTCGATCTGCAGACGGAGAAGGTCGAAGAGGTGAAGGCGCTGCTGCGGCGCTGGACCGACCTCGCCGCGAAGCTTTCGACCGGCGTCATCAACCTCGCGCAATCGCCGGAGATTCTGAAGACCGACAGCGGCGAGGCTTTGGGCCTTGAGCCCAGCCGCCTCACGTTGACCTTCGGTTTCGGCAAGGGCCTTTTCGAGAAGGGCGGCAAGGATCGTTACGGCCTCAAAGCCAAGATGCCGGAAGCGCTGATCGATCTGCCCTATTTCAATGGCGATCAATTGATCGACGGTCACAGCGGCGGCGATCTTTCGATCCAGGCCTGCGCCAACAATCCGCAAGTCGCGTTCCACGCCGTGCGCCAGTTGGTGAACCAGGCGCATGGCGTCGCCTCAATCCGTTGGGCGCAGAGCGGATTTTCCGCCCAATATGGGGAGAAAGCGCCGCGCAACCTGATGGGCTTCAAGGACGGGACGATCAATCCGGGGACGCCGCTCGATTACGATCGCTTCGTCTGGGTGGGCAACGAGGGACCGGCGTGGATGAACGGCGGCAGCTATGTCGTCGCCCGGGTCGTCCGCATCGCGCTTGAGCATTGGGACCGGATGGACATCGACTATCAGGAACAGACCGTCGGCCGGCGCAAGTTCTCCGGCGCGCCGCTCAGCGGCAAGAAGGAATCCGACCCGCTTGACCTTGATGCCGTCGACAAGGACGGCAATCCTCTCATCCCGGCGATGGCCCATGCGCGGATCGCTTCCGCGGCGATGAACGACGGCACACAGATCCTGCGGCGCGGCTATTCCTATAACAACGGCGCGACCTTCACCGCCGAGCGCTGGCCGCCCTGGCATCAGGGGATCGAATATGATGCCGGCAGCCTTTTCATCTGCTATCAGCGCGACCCGCGCACCGGCTTTGTCAAACTGTTCGACAAGCTCTCCAAGCTCGACGCGATGAACCAGTTCACCACCCATATCGGCAGCGGCCTGTTCGCCTGCCCCCCTGGCGTGACGGCTGGCGGTTTTATCGGCGACAGACTGTTCGAGAGCTGAACGAGGCGTAAGGGATTTTTTCCCAGATGGCGGTTCATATTTTCTCGATAGGATCGAGAAGACTTGCCAATAATCTCGCTGTAAAAGAACGGCGCGCTCGGGAAAGGACCGAGAAGTCATTCAATTGCGCGAATATTTCCTACCGCCAATTGACCATGGGCGCACTGCCACGCAAGCTGGCCGCACTTACGGGCGGGAAGGCAAAGAACAGGGATAGAATTCATGCTGTTGTTTGATACGCGTCGCGTAAAGGCCCGGTTCGGCACTTTCGTCCCTTCCGCAGTCCTCCTCGCCCTGATCGCCATTCCGACATTCGGCGCCGCGCAGACCGCCGGCCCGTCGCCAGCTCCAGTCACCGCGCCAGCGCCTGCTGTCCCCGCGCCCGCAATCTCCGCACCAGCAACTCCCGCAGTTGCGAGCCCCGCACCCGTCGCAGGCGCGCCGAAACCCGCAGCGGAGGATGTACCCACCTTGCAACCCGCGCCGGGATCGATCTCGGCCAGCCTGTTGCCGCAGAATCTTTCGCCTTGGGGCATGTTCCTCAACGCCGACATCATCGTGAAAGTGGTGATGGTCGGCTTGGCTCTGGCCTCGCTGCTGACCTGGACGGTTTACATCGCCAAGAGCATCGAACTCTTTGCCGCGAAGCAAAAGGCGCAAAACCAGCTCGCCATCCTCGCGCACGCCGCGACGCTCGATGCCGCCCGCGCCGAACTCGAGGGCGCAAAAGGCCCGGTGGTGCGCATGGTCGATGCCGGGGCCGCCGAGGTCGACCGCTCTGCCGATCTCAACACCGACGGCATCAAGGAACGCGCCGCGGCGCTCATCGCGCGGATCGAGGCCCGCGCCGGCCGGGTGATCAATCGCGGCACCGGCATTCTCGGCACGATCGGCGCGACCGCGCCTTTCATCGGTCTCTTCGGCACCGTCTGGGGCATCATGAACAGCTTCATCGGCATTTCGAAGACGCACACGACCAATCTCGCCGTCGTCGCGCCGGGCATTGCCGAGGCGTTGCTCGCGACCGCCTTCGGCCTCGTCGCCGCCATTCCGGCGGTGATCATCTACAACGTCTTCGCGCGCAGCATTTCCGGCTATCGCGCCATTCTCGCCGACGCCGCGGCGGAAATCCTGCGCCATGTCTCACGCGATCTCGACCGCGGCACCTCCGCGACGGCCGATAACTGGCACGTCGTCGGCATGCGCCGCCCGGCGGAGTGAGTCATGGCCGTCAAGCTCTCGACGAGCGACGACACGCTCGATGAAACCCACGAGATAAACGTCACGCCGTTCATCGACGTGATGCTCGTGCTGCTCATCATCTTCATGGTGGCGGCGCCGCTCTCGACGGTCGATATCAATGTCGATCTGCCGGCCTCGACGGCGCAGGCCTCGCAGCGGCCGGACAAGCCGATTTTCGTCTCGATCAAGCCCGACCTGACGCTGGCGATCGGCGATTCGCAGGTCGCGCGCGACTCGCTCGGCGCCGCGATCGATGCGGCCTCGGGCGGCGACAAGCAGCAGCGTGTCTTTCTGCGCGGCGACAAATCCATCTCTTACGGCAGCGTCATGGACATCATGAACTTGCTACGCAAGGCGGGCTATCTGAAGATTGCCCTTGTCGGTCTCGACGCCTCGCAGGCGCCGCCGGAAAAAGCGCCGGGGCCCGCCGCAGCGCCATGAGCGACGCCGCAAGAGCACTGCCGGCGAGCTTCGCCGAAACCATATTGCCGCCGCAGGAGCACCTCGGCTGGCGACGCTGGGGCCTTGCGGCGTTCATTGTCGTCGCCGTCCATCTGGCGTTTCTGGCGGGCTACATTCTGACGCCGCATGACGACCGGCCACCGGGCGCGCCGCCGGATACCGTGATGATCGATCTCGCGCCCATCGCCGTCGCGCCGCCGCCGCAAGACGAGGTCGATACGCCGCCGCAGCCGGACCAGGTGCAGCCCGACCAACCGCCGCCGGTAACCCCGAATATCCCGCCGCCGCCCGACCAGCCGCCGCCGACGGACACGACCGCACCGCCCGATCCCGACGTCCTGCCAGCGGAGCAGGCGGAAGTCGTCATGTCCGCGCCGCCGCCACCGCCGCCGAAACCGGTGATCGAGAAGAAGGTCGAAAAGCCGAAGCCGACCAAGCATTTGCCGAAGCCGCAGCGGCGGATCAAATCGACGCGCACCGACCTGCCGCATTCGGCGCAGCAGGCGGCGCCGATGGCCGGCCTCCGTGGTGCCGCCGTCGCCGACTGGAAGAGCGAAATCGTCATGCGCATCATGGCCGAGAAGGAATATCCGGAGGAGGCGCGGTCGCAGGGCGTCGGCGGCACGGCGCTCGTCGCGTTTTCGGTCGGCCCCAGCGGCAGCATCCGCGGCGTGCGTCTGGCGCGAAGCTCGGGCTCCGCGATCCTCGATCGGGCGGCGGTCGAGACGGTGCGCCGGGCCAATCCGGTGCCCCCGGCGCCCCCCGGCGTCAACGGCGGCGCGTTCACCGTGCCGCTGCATTTCAGCGTCGGCCGCTGATACGCGCTCACCCGTCGGACGCACTCATCCGGCGGGAGAACCACGATGCCGTCACACGGTCTTTGACGAGGCATGGTGAACTGGCGTAAGTCCTCGCCGGGTCGCCTGCGCCCTCCTGCGCCCGTTTTGCTGGCGCGACATTCGCTAAGCGGTCCTCGACCCGGCTGATCCCCTGCCGTTTCTCTTTCGGAATGAGACCCATGGCTGACATCAATAAAATCGGAATTATCGGCGCCGGGCAGATGGGTGCCGGCATTGCGCAGGTCTGCGCCGTCGCAGGTTTCGACGTCATACTGAACGACGTTTCCGATGAGCGGGTCGATCACGGTCTGGCGACGATCAGCGGCAACCTCACCCGCCTCGTCGAACGCAAGCAGATCGACGAGGCCGCCGTGCAGACGGCGCTCACCCATGTTTCCCGTGCGACCGATTACAACGCTCTTGCGGATTGTGATCTGGTGGTCGAGGCGGCGACCGAAAACGAGACGATCAAGCACGCGATCTTTCAGAAGGTCGGCCAGAACCTGAAGCCCGGCGCCATCCTCGCGACCAATACGTCGTCGATTTCGATCACCCGCCTTGCGGCCGCGACCGACCGGCCGGAACATTTCATCGGCATACATTTCATGAATCCGGTGCCGCGCATGCAGCTTGTCGAATTGATTCGCGGCATCGCCACGGACGAGGTCACCTTCACCGCCGCCAAGCAGTTGATCGCCAAGCTCGGCAAGACCGCGATCGTCTCGGAAGATTTCCCCGGCTTTATCGTCAACAGAATTCTGCTGCCGATGATCAACGAGGCGATCTATACGCTCTACGAGGGCGTCGGCTCGGTCGACTCCATCGATACCGCTCTGCGGCTCGGCGCCAATCACCCTATGGGGCCGCTGCAGCTCGCCGACTTCATCGGCCTCGACACCGTGCTGTCCATCATGCAGGTTTTGCACGAGGGGCTGGCCGATTCGAAATATCGCCCCTGCCCGCTACTGGTGAAATATGTGGAAGCTGGCTGGCTCGGCCGCAAAACCCAGCGCGGCTTTTACGATTATCGCAGCGGTACGCCGGTGCCGACCCGCTAGCCAGGCGCTCGCGTTTTCGTATTCATAGGCCCGTCATGCCGGCATGACAGAGAGGATTCGGGCGATTTGCCATAAAGCGTGAGGTGTTTTAGAGAGGGTCCGGCGGTTTGCGGCGTGTGCCGCCGCCAGGAAAGGGATGTGAGGGGTCGATAGGGTTACAAGCCGGTCGCGCTGAATAGATCTGGTCGTTGCGCCGCCGGCGAAAGAGGTGCCAGGTTTGACGATTCACTGCCAACCCACGGTCTCGCCGGAAGGTTGTCCGGCCCTTGTGCTCAACGCCGATTTCCGGCCTCTGAGCTATTATCCTTTGTCTCTCTGGTCATGGCAGGATGCGATCAAGGCGGTGTTCCTCGATCGCGTCAACATCGTCTCCCAATATGAGAAGACGGTCCGCAGTCCCAGTTTCGAGATGCGGCTGCCGTCGGTGGTTTCACTCAAGACCTATATCAAGCCCTCGCGCCACCCCGCCTTCACACGGTTCAATGTTTTCCTGCGCGACCGCTTCTCCTGCCAATATTGCGGCACGCGCGAGGAATTGACGTTCGACCATGTCGTCCCGCGCTCGAAGGGCGGCATCACGAGCTGGGAAAACGTCGTCGCCGCCTGTTCCGTCTGCAATCTGCAAAAAGGCGACCGGCTGACGAGCGAGGCGCATATGTGGCCGGCGCGGCACCCCTATCAGCCGACGGTCGCCGATCTCCACCAGAACGGCCGGCTGTTTCCCCCCAACTATCTGCACGAAAGCTGGATGGATTATCTCTACTGGGATTCGGAACTGGAGCCCTAGAGCGTCCGGCCGGAAAGCGCGTGTGTGGTTCACCCCAATTCATTGTGAAAAGTTCCGCTTCGGCGGAAAGACACGCCACCGCGTCAAGCGATGGCGTGTCTGTCGAGTCCAGTCGACTCTGCTCCTGCGGGATCGCGTTCAGCGTCTAGCGATCGATCCTATAGAGCGGTATAGCCGCCTCAAATATTCTGTCGTGATCCGTCACGGCCAGACGCTTGACCGGAACGCCGTAAAGCTTCGAGAGATTCGCTTCGCTCAGCGTTTCCTGGACCGGTCCGAATGTATGAAAACCATCGCCAAGAAAAAGAAGTGCTTTATCGGCGACGCTCAACGCATGATCGGGCTGATGCGTCGTGAACAGAACGGTGAGACCCCGCTCGGCAGCCAAGCGGCTGAGCAGCTTCAGCATGAGCCCGGCGTTCGCAAGGTCGAGCGCCGAAGCCGGCTCGTCGAGCACGAGAGCGACACAATCCGTCGCCAGAGCGCGCGCAAGCAAGACCAACTGGCGCTGGCCGCCGCTTAATTGGTCATAGCGCGCGTGCGCAAGCCCCGCCAGACCGACATCGTCCAGACAGGCAAGCGCGCGCTCCATATCGGAATGCCCCGGCGCGCCAAAACGGCCGAGATAGCGGCTGCGCCCCAGCAGCACCATGTCGAGGGCGCTATAGGCGTGCTCGGCGTAAAGCGCCTGTGGAACATAGCCAATGACGCCGCTGCGGACGAAATGCCCCTCTTTCGGGTGGATGACACCGCAGAGGCTGCGCAAGAAGGTCGTCTTGCCGCTGCCGTTCACGCCGAGGAGCGCTGTGATCGTCCCAGGCGCAAAGCTGAGCGAGACATGGCGGAAGAGCCATTGGCCGGGCCGGTACCAGAAGCCGATGTCATGTGCTTCCATCATCTGCCGCCCGCAATGACGCTGCGAAGCAGATAGGCAAAGATCGGCGTTCCGACGATGGCAGTGATAATGCCAACCGGAATTTCCGCGGGCGTCAATGTCCGCGCCAGCGTGTCGGCAACGATCATGAAGGCCGCGCCCATCACGGTCGCAAAGGGCAGCATCCGGCGATGATCGGCACCGATGACGAAGCGGGCGAGATTGGGAACGACGAGACCGATCCAGCCGATCGAACCGCTGACCGCAACCTGCGCCGAGACAATGAGGCAAATGGCGGCGAGAAGGATGAGCCGATCCTTCGCCGGGTCGAGACCCAGCAGCCGCGCTTCCTCATCGCCGAGCGAGAGGACGTTCACGCGCCAACGCATGCCGAGCAGGATTGCGCCGCCGATGAGACAAAAGGCTCCGACCAGAATGACGCGATGCCAGTCGGCAGCAGCAAAGCTGCCGAGCAGCCAGAAGACCATTCCGGGCAATTGCGTATCCGGATCAGCCACAAAGGTTGCGAGCCCGACGATGGCCGAGCAAAAGGCGCCGACGACCACACCGGCGAGAACGAGAGTCAGCAGCGGCGACTGACCATCACTGCGCTGCAGGGCGACCACGGCCGCCAGCGCCGCCGCTGCTCCGACAAAGGCGCAGATCTGGACCGCCGGGCCGAAACCAAAAAAGAGGATCGCCGCAACACCGCCGAGCGCGGCGCCCGACGATGCCCCAATGGTCTGGGGTCCTACGAGCGGATTGCGAAATATGCCTTGCAGGACTCCGCCACAGAGCGCGAGACCGGCGCCGACGAAGGCCGCAGTGATGAGCCGCGGCAGACGCACCGAATCGACGACGATCTCCTCGTCCGCCGTCCAGCCATGCGTACCGGCGTGGAGATGCGAAAGCAGAATATCGATCACATGGCCGGGCGGTACCGCATAGCGGCCCGACGCCAGCGAAATAAGAACAATGCCGCAGAGCGTTGCGATCAGCACAAGCCACGCGACGATATTCCTCCTGAGGTGAGGTTGCTCAGGCATGGCCGTCCGCGCCATGGCGTTCCCGACACTCATGGTGTAGTCAGCCGCGCGTAATCCGTCGACGTTCCGTTCTGCTTGACGAAAAGGATGCGGTCGAGGTCGGCGTCGGTGACCGTGCGATTGTAAAGAAACCGATACCAGTCGCGCACATCCTTGCGCAGATCGTATTTGATCCGGTCAGGATGCAGGAGAAGCGCGAGCCAAGTCCAGGCAAGCGCCGATTCCTCGCTCGGCGGATCCCAGCGATAGCCGCCGAGCGGCACGCGATAGACGCGATGCGCCTTGACGGCGGCGACATCTTGCCAGCGGGGATCGTTGTAAATGTCCTGCGGCATCGTCTTGTCGAAATTGCCGAGCAGGATGACCTGCGGATTCCACGCCAGCACTTGCTCGAATGTCACCGCCTGCGAGACGCCGGGCAGGGAATGCGCAACGTCTTCGCCGCCCGCGAGGCGGATGAGAAAATCGCTATAGGCGCCCGCGCCATTGACGCCGAGCGAATCCGAAAAGCGATGAAGATAGAGCACGCGGGGTCGCTCGCCATCCGGCAAGCCCTTGAGCGCATCGGCGATCTCCTTCGCACGTTGCTTTTGTTTGTCGACGATCGCTTGGGCCCGCGCGGACGCGCCGGCGACTTGCCCCATCAGCAAGGTCGCTTCAAGCAAATCATCCTGGCCGCCATTGCGGATGCCGAAGACCGTGAGACCCGCGTTCTCAAGCGGTGCGAACACGCCACTGCCGGGATTCGTCCATTGGAAGACAGCATCTGGATGCAGCGCGAGGATCGATTCGACATTGGGCGCAAAACCGTCTCCGCGCACGATGTCGGTCGAGACGGTATCGAGCACGGGAAAGAACTTGGTGAGCGCGCCCTCGCGCGCCGCGATCTTTGATGACGGGTTCATGCCGACGATGTGCTGCGCCGAACCATCGACGGCGACATACATCGCCGGCCCCGGCATCGGCAGAAAAACCATCCGCTGCGCCGGTGCCTTGAGTGTCGCGTGATGCCCGCGCTGATCCACGATCTCCGCGCCGTTCGCCGTAAGCGCACCCGCCCCCACGCCAAACATAAAAGCCAAGCTCAGAACGCGGAGAACTCCACGACCGCGCCGCAACCTATTCCAGAGCATTCGAATCCCTCGTTTCGCGCATCAATTCACGCAGGGCACTTAAATAGAACTATTATAATTCAAAAGTAATTCTTGGAAAAATTACTTGCTTTCATGAGTTACATGGGATGTATCAGCACAGTTCAGAATGCATTTCTACTAAAACCCCTAATTTATAATTGTTACAAACAAGATCTAGTCGCACAATATTGTGACTAAACGTGCCGAAGGGGGCTTGGTAGTGCGTTCATCTCTAAAGTATTCGCGGTCGCGTTGCATAGCGCGCGCGAGGCTCAACCGCTGGCATATTATGGGTATCGTGATGGCGACGACGGCGCTGACGCCGCTGAACGCTGCGCGAAGCCAGGAGGCAGGCACTTCTCGCCCGCAGACCCTGCCGCAAGTCGAGGTCACGACGCAGGGTGGTCCGCCATCCAAGGCACATCCCATCGTTGGCCCCATTGGCGGAAATCTGCCGAAGCCGAAAAGCCTTAGACAGGTGACACAGAACGTCTCCGTGGTTGATCGTCAGCAGCTCGAGTTGACCAATCCCCCGACGCTTCTGGACGCTTTGGGACAGGTCCCCGGCGTCGAAATTTCGCGGACGGGCGGCCTCGGCGGCCAGATTTATCTGCGCGGCTTCAGCACCAATAATTGGCGCGTGCCGCTCTTCGTTGACGGTGATCGGCTGCAAGGGCGCAACACGCTCCAGCTTGCCTATTTCCAGCCCGATGAGATCGAGCAGATCGACGTGATCCGCGGGCCGGCCTCGGTCCTCTATGGCAGCGACGCGATGGGCGGCCTTATCAACGTCATCATGCGCCATCCGACAGCCGATCCAGACGGGCCGTTCAGATTCGCCGGCGGCGGCGTTTCATTCGGCTTTGGTTCGAACGGCACTGCGCTCAGCAATTATCAATGGGTCGAGGCCGCGGGCCTCGGATTTAACATCCGCTCAAGCATCGGCGAGCAGAAGTCCAATTCTTATGAAACTCCCAACGGTCTCGCCAGGAACAGCGACTACCGCGACCTCGATGCCGGACTGACGATCGAATACACGCCCGTCGCAAACCAGCATTTGAGCGGCACGTTCCACGAGAGCATCGAAACCGATGGCCGCGCCGGCGGCGTCGGCGGCGCGCCCGGCTATCCCTATCTACAAGTGAGGCAAAGCCCGAATGATCTCATGATGGGCCGTGTCGATTATTCCGGCGATTTCGCTGAAGGGCCGTTCTCGCACATCGAAGCATCCGGATATATCGATTATTTCGACACCCATGTGCTGACGCTCAACACCAGCAGCGCGACCAAGATCGTCAACTCGAACAGCCATGTGATCGGTCCGGAGACCGTCGGCGGCCGCGTCCTCGGCGTCGTGGTGCCGTTGAGCGGGCCGGGCTGGGGCCGTCTCGATCTCAAGGTCGGCGCCGATTCGTTCCGCGAATATCGGCCGGGAAGCACTTTATATTCGGCCACCGAAACCCTGGCGACCGGCGCGATAAAAATTTCGCCCGAAGCGCAGAACGTCCCCAATTCGCAGCAGTTGAATGTCGGCGTCTTCGGCCTCGCCGAATGGACGCCGATCGCGCCGTTGACATTCTCGGCGGGTCAGCGCGTCGATTATTTCGACACGTCGTCGGCCACGAGCCCGCTTGCCTCCCCGGCGCTGTTGCCGGCCTATGAGTCCGCAAACAATTCCCGCGTCGCGCCGACCGAAAGCATCGGCGCGGTCGTCCGCCTTCTGCCGGTGTTCGATCTCATCGGCGACATCCAGACATCGTTCCACGAACCGACGGATACGGAGCTTTTCAGCTCCACCGCTTCGACCATCCCGAACCCCTATCTGAAGCCGGAGACGGGCCTGACTTACGAAGGCGGATTCCGGTTCCACACCGGTGACGCGACGCTGACCGCGACGGCCTATCACAGCGTCTATCAGAACCTCATACTCACCGTGCCAGTCACCTACGACGGGCTCAATACCTACACGCAGCAGCAGAACGCCGGCGACGCGCAAATCGACGGTATCGAGATCGAGGAACGTTGGCAGGCAACGCCGTCGATCAATCTTTTCGCCAATATCACCGCCATACGCGGGACCAACACAACAACCGGCGTGCCGCTGCCCTATATCTCGCCGCTACGCGGCCGGACGGGGATCCAGTATGCGCCGCCGGATTCGGGCTATTCGGTCGAAGGCGTCGTGAATTGGGCGGCGGCGAAAACCCGGATCGACCCAAGCCAGGAGCTGTCGACATCGGGCTATGCGGTCGCGAACCTCTATGCAACGCTGCAACTCGGTAAGCTGGTGTCGCCGGCCCTCGGGGACACAAGGCTTTCGCTCGGCGTCGAGAATATTTTCGATACGGCCTACGCCGACGCCGCGACCTTCGCAAATGTCGCCTATGACAGAAGCGTGACCAATCCGCTGCTTGAACCGGGACGCAATTTCACCGTTAAGGTCACGCACACATTCTGATGGATTGCGTGGCGGCCGGGAACACCGTTCGCCACGCTTTTCTGCGACCAAGGACAAATGCATGTCGTCGCCAACCCTCACTATCGCCGGCGAGGAAGAGCCGATCATCATCGGCTATGAAGCCGTCGCGGCCTATCACGGCCAAAGCGCACTGGCGATGCTCGCCATCACCTTTCAGGCATTGCGTGCGATTCTGCCCGTCCTGTCACCGGATGGACCGCCCCCGCGCGCGGCTTTATCCATCACCAGCGGCCACCCGGGCCCGGGCGTGAGAGATGCCTTCGAATTCGTGACGCGCGCCGTGACACGAAACGCCTATGTCGTCGATCGATCTCTGCCCGACGCCCGGCTGAACCCGCAGGCTGACATCTCCTACAGTTTTGTGGTCTCGCTCGGTGAGCGAAGAGTCCGCGCTAGCCTGAAAGAGGACGTGCTGCCGCAACGCTTCTTCGAGCTACTCGCGATCAAAGAGAAAACGGATGCGGAGCGCGCCGAGTTCAGCCAACTCAAGCGTGCCATCGCGGCTCGCGTGCTTGCCCAGGAGCCTGTAAGCCTCTTCGTGTTGAGTTGAACGGAAGCTCGCATGGCACAACTTCTCTATCTCTCGTCAGGTGCGCAGGAGACGATCGAAAAGATACAATGCTGGTCCACGCCAGACGCGCCGATTACGATCGGTAATATTTATAGCGACCTGTTTAAGTCCCTCGATGCCTATGACGCAATCCTGATCGGCATGCACGCCGATCAGCGCCGGCTCGCAGCGCACACCGGCGAACTCGCGGCCTATCTCGAACGCGGCGGCACGATTGTCGCCAATGGCCATGTCGCCTACCCCTATCTGCCGCAGATTGCGCCGTTTCAGCCGATCCCCGATTACCGTCGCGACGATCTCATCGTTTACCGAGACTCTCTGCATCCCGTGTGGGACGGCGTAGCGACGGAAGACCTTTCACAGCGGCGTGGCGTCGCCGGATTTTATGCGCGCGGCTGGCATGCCCCGCCACCTAGCGCGCAGGTAATTCATTCGATCGGGGACGCACGGCGGCCGGTCGATTTCATGTACCGGGTCGGTAGCGGACGCGTATTGTTCCATGGCGGCAACGAATTGTGGGCCTTCGACGACGGCACCAGCACGGCAGGGCGGCTCGCCCCGCAATTGTTCGCATGGCTCTCGGCAGGGAAGCGCAATTCATGACTCTTGCCGTACTCGACGGGGGCACTTTCTACCATCACGAGTCGATCCACGGCGCGCGCTATCGCGACCGCTTCGATCGTGTGATCTACGCGCCCGAGTTGCGCGCCGGCGATCTCGACAATGTTGCAACGCTCATCGTGCCGGACCGAATCGACCCGGTGCTATTGCGCGCGCATAGGCCCGTGCTGCTCGATTTTCTCGACCGCAAACGCACGCTCATCGTTCTGGGGCAAACCGAAGCCTATACGTGGGCGCCCGGTGTGCGCTGGCTGCCACGGCCGATAAATTACTGGTGGTGGCTTGAGAAAGACGCCGTACCGGTGCAGCAACTCGCGAGCCCCGATCACGAACTCTTTCATTACATGCCATTCGAGGACGCTATCTGGCATTTTCACGGCATTCTTCTGCCGCCGCCGGGGGCAGAAGCCCTGGTCACGGTTCCGGGCGATCCGCAGCTTGGCGATCCTCCGGGCGCACTCCTTTACGAAGATCGCGTCTCGACGCCGGGACGCCTGCTCGTTTCGACACTCGACCCCTTTTATCACAACGGCAGCCATTTCATGGCTGCCGCTACCCGTTTCCTTAAGGGGCTACTCGATTGGGCTAATGCGACCGCCGCTGCTACGTATCAGAAACCTATCTTGTAGGTGAGACCATGGTGGACACGAAGCAAATTGCCCCTATGCCCGCCTTTTGAGGTGAGCCACAGCGTATGCAGCCAGCCTGCATTTCGAATGCACCCCGTGAACCGCGTTGCGACTCAGAGTCCGCGTTTCACGGCCTCGTGGATCGCCTCGCAATGGCGCACCAAAGCCGGGTGCCCGGAAACAAACTCTTTCAAGGGCGTGTCGATATCGTAGAAATGGATATTGGCGACGAAGCCATAAATTGCGGCGTCTACACTGGTTGGCTTAGCCCCATGCACATAGTCGTTGGGCGCGATTAAATCGGCCAGCACATGGAGATCGGCGAGACCGCGCGCATAGGCGGCATCCGGCTCATATCGGCCTATGCCCTGGAAATAGTACCTCTTCAAATTGAACTCACGCGCCTGAACGATGTCATCGTCAGTCAGGTGTGGATGTTCGCGCATAAGCGCCGCGCTGAACGCTGGCCAGTAGCGTTCGTCTTTCCAGCGCGAATAAGACATCACCCAATAGAGATCGTCCAACAGACGAACGACAAGCAGATTCAAGTCCCGTTGACGGGCATCGAGCGCCGCATCGATCATCAGGCGATATTTGGAAATAAGATGAGCGATAATGGTATTGCTGTCGCCGATGGTTTCGCCGTCATCGACGATGTAAGGCAATTGCCCGCGTGGAGCATGCGATGCGTCGAAAACGTGCTCGTGCCTGAAGGGCAAACCCACAAGCCGCAAGAAGGCAAAGACCTTCAACCCGTATCCATTGTTGTCGGCGACGCCGAACAATGTTGGATAGGAATAAAGAACGATCAAGATGCGGTGTCCCCCGTCAGCGCCGCGTGCAGTGTAAGGCGCCATAGCGCCCATGTCAGCGAGTGGATACGAATATCGTCGTGTCTCTGCCCGGAAAGGTGACGATATTCTTTCCGCGGCCGTCGCCTGAGAAATAAAGCGCGATCTTTGCAGACCTTCTTCACAGATTCGCAATTTGCATTATTCTACAAATTTAGTGGAATACGGAGCCGTCACCTTTCGTCTCAGTGTTCAGGCTGGAGAGATAAATTGCGCCTTACGCCTTTCGCGATCACCTTCGTTCTTTCTCTCGCGCCCGTCATCGCACAAGCTGACTCTGTCGGCGCGGCGACAGCGGAGAACGCAATCAAAACGGCGGTCGCAAGCCCGCAGCGCAGCCCGAAAAACATCGCGCGCGATATCTATCGGCACCCCGTCGAGACGCTGACGTTTTTCGGCGTGAAGCCTGACCAGACAGTGGCGGAGATTTGGCCGGGCGGCGGCTGGTACGCCGAGATTTTGGCCCCGCTGCTCCGGGATCACGGCAAATATATCGCGGCCGTGCCCCCCGGAAAGGGTCACGATGCGATCGTCGCTCTCTTCGCCAAGGATTCCCCACGCTTTGGCAAAGCCATCCTCACGACGCTGCAAGTTGGCAAAGTCTCGGACATCGCGCCGCCGGGAAGCGCGGATGTCGTTCTGACGTTCCGCAACGTCCATAATTTTCTGAAGGCCGGAGACGCCGCATCGGCGCAATTTTTCGCGGATGCCTACCGGGCGCTGAAGCCCGGTGGCGTGCTGGGCGTGGAAGATCATCGCCTGCCGGAGGATGCCGCTGGCGGCCTCGAAATCAGCAGCGGCTACATCAAGCGGTCGACTATTATCCGGCTGGCTACGGCTGCGGGGTTCAAGTTCGACGGCGAGAGCCCGGTCAACGCCAATCCGAAAGACGACCACAATCATCCGAAAGGCGTTTGGACATTGCCGCCCACCTATGCGTTGGGCAGCGTCGACCACGCGCAATATGAAGCGATCGGCGAATCCGACAGGCTCACGCTGCGGTTTGTCAAACCGCGGTGAGGGCACGACCGGAGCGTAACCCCGGCCGAAGTGCATCCCGCCTCGCGGCCTCAGCAATCCATTGAGTTATCGCGTTCCCAGTCGCTGAGGTGACGGGTGTATTCCTGCCATTCCTGATGTTTCAGCTTGGCGTAGGAATCGACGAAGGAATCACCGAGACCTTCGCGGATGACTTTGGAATTCTCGAAGAGGCGCAGCGCGTCGAGAAGATTTTGCGGCAGCTTCTTGGCGCCGTTGACCTTGTGCGGCTCCGCATACATGTCAAAGTCGGAACGCGCGCCGGGATGGCGGTTCGACTTCACGCCGTCGAGACCCGCGACGAGGACCGCCGATTGCAGCAGGTAGGGATTGGCGGCGCCGTCCGCCAGGCGGAATTCGAAGCGCCCGCTGTCCGGAATGCGGATCATGTGCGTGCGGTTGTTGCCAGTATAAGTGATCGAGCTGGGCGACCAGGTCGCGCCCGACAGCGTCCGTGGCGCGCTGAGTCGCTTGTAGGAATTGACCGCGGGATTGGTCAGCGCGCACAAAGCGTCCGCGTGTTCCATGAGACCGCCGAGAAAGCGATAGCCAAGCTCGGACACGCCAAGTTCGCCGTTCTCGTCCTCGAAAGCATTCTCCTCGCCGCGCCAGAGCGAGACATGCGAATGACAACCGGAGCCGGTGAGGTTGAGGAAGGGCTTGGGCATGAAGGTCGCCCGCAACCCGTGCTTTTCCGCCAGCGACTTGACCAGATATTTGAAGAATGAATGACGATCGGCCGTCTTGAGCGCCTCGTCATATTCCCAGTTCATCTCGAACTGGCCGTTGGCGTCCTCGTGATCGCTTTGATAGGGATTCCAGCCTAGGCCCTCCATCGCCGCCGAGATTTCCGAGATCACGTCATAGCGGCGCATGAGCGCTTGCTGGTCGTAACAAGACTTCGATTGCTTGTCCGACGCGTCCGAAATGGCGCCGCCGTCCGGCGTCAGCAGGAAGAACTCGCATTCGACGCCGGCGCGCATCTCATAGCCAAGCTCCTTCGCCCGCGCGGTGAGGCGTTTCAGCGTATTGCGCGGGGCCTGATCGACCGGCTTGCCTTCCATGTAGAGATCGGCGGCGAGCCAGGCGACTTCAGGCTTCCACGGCAACTGGATAAGGCTCTCGGGATCGGGGACCGCGAACAGGTCGGGCATGGCGGGCGTCATATCGAGCCAGGTGGCGAAGCCGGCGAAACCCGCGCCCTCTTTCGCCATCTTGTCGATGGCGCGCGCCGGCACGAGCTTGGCGCGCTGGTGGCCGAAAAGGTCCGTGTAGGACACGAGGAAATTCTTGATTCCGCGCTCCTTGGCGATTCCTGAAAGCGGTGTTGTCATTATTTGTGTTTCCTCTGGATTTTTATTCGTTGTGATGAAACCGCCGTCCAATCTTGTGTCATGCATCAGCGTTTTTCCGCGCCTGGTATCCAATTCGTCCCGGCCAACGGCACGCCGGCCATGGCGGCGGCCTCGACGGTGAGGGCGACGAGGTCTTCGGGTTCGAGGTTATGGACGTGGCTTTTGCCGGCGGCGCGGGCGATCGTCTGGGTTTCGAGCGTCAGCACCGAGAGGAAGTTGGCGAGGCGGCGCCCGGCGCCGATCGGATCGAGCCGTTTGGCGAGATCGGGGTCCTGCGTGGTGATGCCGGCGGGATCGCGGCCCTCGTGCCAGTCGTCATAGGCGCCGGCGACCGTGCCCAGCATCTCGTAATCGGATTCCCAATGCGGATCGTTGTCGCCGAGCGCGACCAGCGCGGCGGTGCCGATCGAGACCGCGTCGGCCCCGAGCGCGAGCGCCTTGGCGACGTCGGCGCCGTTGCGGATGCCGCCGGAGACGATGAGCTGCACCTTGCGGTGCATGCCGAGGTCCTGCAGCGCCTGCACCGCCGGGCGGATCGCCGCCAGCGTCGGGATGCCGACATGCTCGATGAATACTTCCTGCGTCGCCGCCGTGCCGCCCTGCATGCCGTCGAGGACGATGACATCCGCCCCCGCCTTCACCGCCAGCGCGATATCGTAATAGGGCCGCGAGGCGCCGACCTTCACATAGATCGGCTTCTCCCAATCGGTGATCTCGCGCAGTTCCTCGATCTTGATCTCGAGATCGTCGGGACCCGTCCAGTCGGGGTGCCGGCAGGACGAGCGCTGGTCGATCCCCTCCGGCAGCGTGCGCATCTGCGCAACCCGCGGCGAGATCTTCTGGCCGAGCAGCATGCCGCCGCCGCCGGGCTTGGCGCCCTGTCCGACCACCACCTCGATCGCATCCGCCTTGCGCAGATCGTCCGGGTTCATGCCATAGCGCGAGGGCAGATATTGATAGACGAGGATATTGGAATGGCCGCGCTCTTCCTGCGTCATGCCGCCGTCGCCGGTCGTCGTCGAGGTGCCGACGAGCGAGGCGCCGCGCCCCAGCGCTTCCTTGGCCTGCGCCGACAGCGAGCCGAAGCTCATGCCGGCGATGGTGATCGGGATCTTCAGTTCGATCGGCTTCTTGGCGAAGCGGGTGCCGAGCGTCACCGAGGTGCCGCACTTCTCCCGGTAGCCCTCAAGCGGATAGCGCGACATAGAAGCGCCGAGAAACAGCAGGTCATCGAAATGCGGCAGGTGCCGCTTCGAGCCGCCGCCGCGGATATCGTAGATGCCGGTCGCCGCGGCGCGGCGGATCTCCGACAGGGTATGGGGATCGAAGGTCGCCGAAAAACGCGGCGTGGTGCGCGGGATCTTGACTTGCTCGTTCATCAATAAGCCCCCGCATTGTCGACATGGAAGTGATAGAGCGTGCGGGCCGAGCCGTAGCGCCGGAACGTGCCGACATCGACCTCGCCGGCGAGGCCCTGCTGCGCGAGCTTGGCGTAAAGCGCCGCGCGGTGCGCCTCCTCCATCGGCTTCTCGATACAATCGGCGCCAAGGCTGGCGACGCTGCCGCGCACATAGAGCTGGGCCTCGTAGAGCGAATCGCCGAAGGCTTCGCCGACATCGCCGAACACCGCCAGCGTCCCGGCCTGCGCCATGAAGGCCGACATCGGCCCGATCGAGCCCTTGACGATGATATCGACGCCCTTCATCGAAATGCCGCAGCGCCCCGAGGCATTGCCGTCGACGATGATGGTGCCGCCATGCGCCGTCGCCCCGAGCGAATCGCTGGCATTGCCGCGCACATGGATGAGGCCCGACATCATGTTCTCGCCGAGGCCGATGCCGGCGCTGCCGTCGATCAGGATCGTGGCGTGCTGGTTCATGCCGCCGCAATAATAGCCGACGTCGCCGGCGATCTCGATGGTCACATCGGCATCGACCCCCGCCGCCACCGCATGCACGCCGCGCGGATTGAGCACCCGCAGCGCCGTCGCATTGCTGCCCGGCGGCAGAGCGCGTGGCAAGTCGTGCAGAAACTGGTTCAGCTCGCGCACCGAACTCGTGTCGAGATCGATGGTCCGGGCGAAGGCCGTGTCGGCCGTGTCCTTGGTCTGTGTCTGGGATCGGATGTTCATGCCGCGCGGTTCCAGAAATAGACGGTGGCGGGATTGGGCTCGAAAATGTTCGCGCTCTCGATGCCGGGCAAAGCGCTCAAGGCCCGGTACTCGGTGCCGAAGGCCACATACTGGTCCGTCTCGGCCATCACCGCGTGCTTGCAGGCGATCGGATCGCGCAGCACGCCGAAGCCGGTGTCGGTGCCGACGACGAAAGTGTAGAAACCGTCGAGGTCCTTCAGCGAGGATTCGAGCGCCTCGCCGAGGCTGTCGCCCTCCGCCAGCCGCCAGGACAGATAGCCCGCCGCAACCTCGGTGTCGTTCTCGGTCGCAAACGGGATCCCCTCGCGGATCAGCCGGCGGCGCACCTGATTGTGGTTCGACAGCGAGCCGTTGTGGACGAGGCATTGATCCTTGCCAGTCGAGAACGGATGCGCCCCCGCCGTGGTCACCGCCGATTCCGTCGCCATGCGCGTATGGCCGATGCCATGCGTGCCGGCCATCTCGGAGAGCTTGAACTGGCTCGCCACATCCGCCGGCAGGCCGACCTCCTTATAAAGCTCCATATGCGCGCCGACGGAACTCACCGCCAGCGCCGGCGCCGCCGTCTTGATCTTCTGCAGGATGACATCGAGCTGGTTCGTCGGCACGCTCACGACGATATGGCTGCCGCGCCGCGTCAGCCGCGCCCCCGCCCCCAGTGCCGTCTCCAAAGCCGCGAAATCGTCGAACCCGGCCGGCGCCCGCAGCGTCACCTTGGTCCGCCCCGCCTCGCCGCCGCCGTACACCGCAAACCCGGCACTGTCAGGTCCGCGCGCCGTCATCGTCTCCAGCATCACCGACAGATGATGCCCCAGCTCAGACTCAAGCGAGGCATCCTTCAAAAATAACCCAACAATGCCACACATCGCGGCCCATCTCCGTCCCGGGTTAGTTTCCTATTACGAAACTAACCTTAGTTAGAAGAAAATTACAAGCGGGAATTCGACAGCGGCCCGCACAACCAAAAAATCATCTTGAGGATGAGCCTCAGGCTCACCGCGGGAGGCCGCTTGCGCCGCCCGGCGCTATCTAAAAGAGACTCTCAGAAACAGGGTCAATGATGCCCCTTGGCACCAATCAGCCGCAAAAGGGGGACGTATTCAGCCGCAACAGCGCGGCTGCCGCGCCATGCGACAATCGGGACTTGTGGGTCTAAGATGGAGGGATGCCGCCGCGTGTTCTTCTCCTCGCGCTTCTCCCGGCGCTCGTCCCCCTCCTGGCCGGCGCAAGCGCGGAGCCTCGCGCGCGCGGCCTCGACACCCATCAGCGCGACATCATCAAACGTTTCGTGCTGCGTGAGGCGAAAGCCTCGATCGTTTCGCCGCATCAGGGCGAGCCGCACGATTTCGCTGGGGCACTCGCCTCGGCGCTACGCGCGGCGGGTGCCTGGGTCGCCGACGATCAACGCAATTCCGTCGAACCCGGCACGACGGGCCTGACCGTCGCTTACGATCACGGGGTCCCCGCCGATTCCTCGATCTTTCTGGCGTTGCAGCGCGCCGGGCTCAATCCCAGGGACGAGAACATCCCCGGCGCGCCGGTCGCGACGATCATCGTCGGGCCGCAATCCTGATGGGGTTTCAGCCGAGGCGCGCGCGGGTCACGCGGCCGCCGATGCTGTCGAGACCGTCATCGGTCAGCGGGCAATACAGCAGCCGCGCGGGATCGACCGGCCCCGGAAAGACGAGCCGCCCTTCCGGCACCAGCCGGAAGCCCATCCGCTGATAATAGGCGAGATCGCCGACAAGGATGACGAGCTTGTGACCCGCGGCGCGGGCCGCCTCCAGAGACTTGTTCACCAGCGCTTCGCCGATGCCGGACGAGCGGAAGGCCGGCTCGACGCTCAGCGGACCGAGCAGAAGGATCGGCGTCTCGCCGCAACGGATATGGGTTATGCGATTGGCGCCGACGAGATAGGTGCCGACGCGGGCGACATAGGAGAGCCGCAAATCCGCCGGGACACCTTCGCGCAAACGATAGGCCGAACGCGCGAACCGGCCGGGCCCGAAGACACGCTCGTCGAGCTTGTCGATCGTAGCCTGATCGGCCGCCGTCTGGGGCGCGAGGATGAGCGAGAGATCAGCCATGGCGGCTGCCTATTACCTTGCAAAGCCTAGCGCAGCAAATTCCTCACCATGTGTCGACCGGCGGAGCTTCGGCGAAAATTTCGGCGATGCGCGCCCGGGTAGCGGGACTGGTGCCGTCCGGCAGAGCATCGTGCGGGAAGAAGCGCATTTCGGCGATTTCGAAATCCGGCGCACGCGGCCCGGCGCTGCGAAACGCACGCACGATATAGAGAGCGACATGATCGCGGCTGCCGCGCTTGAAATAGAAGCCGTAGAGTTTCGGTGGTTCGATAGTCTCGAATCCCGTTTCCTCGCGCAGTTCCCGCGCCGCTGCCTCCAGCGCCGACTCGCCGGGGTCGACGCCGCCACCTGGCATGTACCAGCCCTCAATATACGTATGGCGGACCAAAAGGACTTGGGGCGGCCCAGCGTTCTCTGCAATCAGGAGGCAGCGGACGCCAAGCCGCGGCGGCCGCAAAAGGCTCAGCACGCGCAATCGCAACCGCTCAGCGATGTGACGGAAATAAATGGGCATCCACGCCTTTTAAGGCCGGGTTGCCAGAGCCCAAAGCTTTCATATAAATTAGAATTATTCTAAATATATCGACAGGCAGTCATCATTCTCAGGAAAAATTCTTGAAACCTTTCTCGCAACTCACCGAGCGCGAAATCCTGGCTCTGGCGATCGACGCGGAGGACGACGACCATCGCGTCTATTCGGCGTTCGCCGAGGATCTGGGCGAACGCTATCCCGGCACCGCTAAGATGTTTGCCGAAATGGCCGACGTCGAGCAGTCGCACCATGACACGCTGCTCAAAACCTATCGTGAGAAATTCGGCAAGAACCTGCTGCCGATTCGCCGCGCCGATGTCTCCGGCTTCATGAAGCGGAGGCCAATCTGGCTGGTGCGCAACCTGCCGCTTTCGCAAATCCGCTCTGAAGTCGCGTTGCGCGAGACCGAGGCCTATAATTTCTACATCAAAGCCGCCTCGCAGGCCAAAGACCCGGCGATCAGGAAATTACTCGGTGATCTGGCCGAGATCGAGAAGGGCCACGAAGCGATCGCGGCCGATGTCGAGACCGAATATCTGACCCCGCAGGAGCTTCAGAAGGAAGATGCCCGCCAACGGCGCAACTTCATTCTGCGATATGTACAGCCGGGGCTCGCCGGTTTGATGGACGGCTCGGTCTCGACCCTCGCGCCGCTCTTTGCTGCGGCCTTCGCCACCCACAACAATTGGTCGACCTTCCTCGTCGGCCTCGCGGCCTCCATCGGCGCCGGGATCAGCATGGCCTTCGCCGAAGCGCTCTCCGACGACGGCGCGATCAGCGGGCGCGGCGCCCCTTGGCTGCGCGGACCGATCTGCGGCGCCATGACCGCCCTCGGCGGTCTCGGCCATACGCTGCCCTATCTCGTTCCCAATTCGCTGCCGAATGCCTTTGCGATCGCGACCGGGATTTCCGGAATCGTGGTCTTCTTCGAGCTTTGGGCCATCGCCTGGGTTCGGGCGCATTATATGGACACGCCGCTGCTGCAGGCGATCTTCCAGATCGTCCTTGGCGGCGTCATCGTTCTGCTGACCGGCATTCTGATCGGCAACGCCTAGAGCATCGGACCGAAAAGCGCGCAGCGGTTTTCGGATAAATCCGATGCGATCAAAAAAACATAACAACCCCGGGGCGAATTCAGTGCGCTCGTTGGTTTCTCCAGCGCTCTGATGCCAAACATTGAAAACAGGCGGCATTCTGTGGTTTGGATCGGGTTCGATCCGAACCACAGCTATCCAATGCGCCTGGAGTCCTGTTGAGCCTGCTGCTTGCCCATCTGTCCGACGCACATATTGGCCCGCTGCCGCGCCCGCGAAACCGCGAGCTGCTGGGCAAAAGGCTGACCGGCTACGTCAACTGGACCCGTGGCCGTCATCTCGTCCACGACATGGACGTGCTGAACCGGCTCGTCGCCGATCTCAAGGCGCAACACCCCGGCCATATCGCCATGACCGGCGATATCCTCAACATCGGTCTCAAGGCCGAATTTCCGCCGGCCCGCGCCTGGCTCGAAACGCTCGGCAGCCCGCACGACGTGAGTTTCGTGCCCGGCAACCACGATGCCTATGTCAGATCGTCGCTGCCCTATCTCGCGAGCACTTTCGCGCCCTGGACGCAGGGCGATTCCGGCGCGCCGGGCTTTCCTTATCTGCGGATACGCGAGAGCGTGGCGATCATCGGCCTCTCCTCCGCCGTGCCAACCGCGCCGCTGATCGCCTCGGGCCGGGTCGGGCGGCCCCAGCTTGCCGCTGCCGGCGATCTGCTCGACCAAACGGGCCGCGACGGGTTGATCCGCGTCGTCCTAATCCACCATCCGCCACACCGGAACGGCGCGAAATTCGGCCGCATGCTGTCCGACGCGGCCCTGTTCGAGTCGATGATCCGCCGCCACGGCGCCGAACTCGTGCTCCACGGCCATAATCACCGGCTTTCGGTGACGCATATCCCGGGGCCCGATCATCAGGTGCCGGTCATCGGCGTCGCCTCCGCCTCGGCCAACCACGGCACGCACAACCACCGCGCCGGGTATAATCTGTTCCGGATCGAGGGCGACCAGAAGAAACCGCGCATCAGCGGGCGGATGCGCGGCCTGCTGCCGGGCGGGCGCGAGATCGGCGATCTGCGGCCGATCGTGCTGTGAGCTTACCGTCATTGCGAGCGAAGCGAAGCAATCCAGAAGAACGCGCCAACGGGCGGACGGCCAAGATCATCGGCTCAATTCTTCATAGAGATCGTTCCATTGAGGATTCACAGTCTCAATCAACGCGAGCTTTTTGGCGCGTGACCCGGCTTTTACCTGCTTCTCCCGCGCTATGGCTTCGTCCATGCGCTCATAATGCTCGTACCAAACAAGAAGCTTGCAGCCATATTGCTTGGTAAACCCGGAAATTAGCCCTTCTCGGTGCTGAAATGCGCGGCGCGCGAGGTCAGATGTTACGCCTGTATAGAGCGTCCCGTTGCGCTGGCTGGCCATAATATAAACGCTCGGCTGCTTCACCGATCACCACAAACAACAGTGAATTCACCCTTCCAAGGCTGGATTGCTTCGCTTCGCTCGCAATGACGCCACGGCTTGTATTGCCTTAGCCCCCGAGCTTGGCCTTCACCGCGGCACTCGCCTTGGCCATGTCCAGCCGGCCGGCATATTTGCCCCGCAGCACCCCGACGACCTTGCCCATATCCTTGATCGAGGCGGCGCCAGTCTCAGCGATGGCGGCAGCAATGGCGGCCTCCGTCTCCTCTGCGCTCAGGGCCTGCGGCAGGAAGGTCTGGATGACGGCGATTTCCTCGCGCTCCTGCGTCGCGAGATCGACTCGGCCGGCCTTGTCGTAGATTTCGACCGATTCCTGCCGGCTTTTCACCAGCTTCTGGAGAAGCGCCAGAATATCGTCGTCGGAAACAGTCTTGCCCTGTCCCCGCGCGTCGATGTCGCGATCCTTCAGCGCGGCATTGACGAGGCGGATCGTATCGACGCGACGCTTGTCGCCCGCCTTCATCGCCGTCTTCAATTCGCTCGTCAGTTCCTCGCGTATCGCCACGTTCGACCCTATCTACCAAATAACCGCATTGACCGACGGCGCGCGCCGGGCCACTTAGACCCGCGAAACCGCCGCCGCAGAGGGTGTAAAGCAGGCATGACTGGGCAGCAAGACAAACCGGCCGGCACTCCGGAAGGCTGGACAAAACCGCTGAAGACCGCGCGGCTCGTCCTCGCCGACGGCACGGTGCTGGAGGGCTTCGGCCTCGGCGCGACCGGCGAAGCCGTTGGCGAGCTCTGCTTCAACACCGCCATCACGGGCTATGAGGAAATCCTCACCGACCCCTCCTACACCGGGCAGATCGTCACCTTCACCTTCCCGCATATCGGCAATGTCGGCACCAACGAGGAAGATATTGAGACGAGCAATCTCGCCGCGGCGGCCGCCGCCTGCGGCGTTGTCGTCCATGCGCCGATCACCGACCCGTCGAATCACCGCGCCACACGCCACCTCGACCAATGGCTGAAGGCACGCGGCGTCATCGGCCTTTACGGCATCGATACGCGCGCGCTCACCGCCTACATCCGCGACAAGGGCATGCCCAATGCCGTGATCGCCCATGCGCCGGACGGAAATTTCGACATCGCCGCGCTGAAGGCCAGGGCCGCCGGATGGCCGGGGCTTGTCGGCATGGACCTTGTGCCGAGCGTGACCAGCGCCCAGTGCGCCGAATGGGACGAGACAAGCTGGGACCCGGAGCACGGCTACGGCCGGCGCACGCACGACAAATTCCACGTCGTCGCCATCGACTATGGCGTCAAGCGCAACATCCTGCGCCTGCTCGCCGATCTTGGCTGCGGCATCACCATCGTGCCCGCTGCGACGAGCGCAGCGGAAATCGTCGCGCTTCAGCCCGATGGCGTCTTTCTCTCCAACGGGCCGGGCGATCCCGCCGCAACGGGCAAATATGCGGTGCAGGTGATCCGCGATCTGATCGACCGAAGGATTCCGACCTTCGGCATCTGCCTCGGCCATCAGATGCTGGCGCTCGCCATCGGCGCTCAGACGGTCAAGATGCGCCAGGGCCACCACGGCGCCAATCATCCGGTGATGGATTTCACCACCAACAAGGTCGAGATCGTCTCGATGAACCACGGCTTCGCCGTCGATCGCGACACGCTGCCGGCCAATGCGACGGAGACGCATCGCTCGCTCTTCGACGGCACGAATTGCGGCATCGCGCTGACCGACCGGCCGGCCTTTTCCGTGCAGCATCATCCCGAGGCCTCGCCCGGCCCGCAGGACAGCCATTATCTCTTCAAGCGCTTCGTCGATTTGATGGAAAAGGCGCGGCTCGAGGCGGAGGCCCAAGCCTAGGCGCATTTGATCTGGCGCATCGCGAGAAGGGCGCGCGCCAGCTATCGAGATCGGACCCAGGCTGGATTGTCCGCCATGCTCCGATTGATTTCACGTCTCATCTGCTTCGACTTCATTACAATTTTCGCACTGCCGGCATTGGCCGCGACGCCACCTGATCCCGCGCAGGGCCAGACCATCGTCAAACGCTGGTGCGCCGGCTGCCATCAGGTGGCGCCCGACCAGAAGCCGGTCAGTTCCGACGTGCCGAGCTTCGTGTTCGTCGCCCATCAGGAAAAGCTCACGGAGAAGGTGCTTTCGGATTTTCTCGCCACGTCGCATCCAAGGATGCCGGACATGGCCCTGACACGCGCTGAGATCGCCGATATCGTCGCCTATATCAAAAGCCTCGACCGATAAGCCGCATCGAATTTGCTCGGAGGGCTTTCGCGCGTAAACTGCGATCACATGACCGCTCGCACGAAGCTTCGCGACATTGCCGCCGATCCGACCCTCGCGCTGATGCTGGCGCTCGGCTTTTCCTCCGGCCTGCCTTTCCTGCTCATCCTCGGCACGCAGGCGGCACGACTCGCCGAGGCGAAAATACCGATCGAGGAAATCGGCCTCCTGAGCTGGGTCGGCCTTTGCTATTCGCTGAAATTCCTCTGGGCGCCGATCATCGACGAAGTCGATCTGCCCTGGCTCGCCAAAGTCCTGGGGCGCCGCCGCGCCTGGCTGCTCGCCGCGCAAATCGGCGTCGCGGGCGGACTCGTCGCGCTTGCCTTCGCCGATCCGGCGCATTCGCTTTTCGGGCTGATCGTCCGCGCCGCCATCACCGCCTTCGCCGCCGCGACGCAGGATATCGTCATCGACGGCTGGCGCATCGATTCCGCCCCCCCCGAGCGGCAGGGCATCATGGCGGCGACCTATAATCTTGGCTATCGGTTTGGCTTGATCGCAGCTGGCGCGGGGGCGCTCTACATCGCCGATTATTCCGGCTGGCGGGCGGCCTATCTCATCATGGCGGTGCTGATGCTGGTCGGCATGATCGCCTGCCTCCTGTCGCCGCGCCTGCCCGAACGCGTGAGCGTCGATGGCGCTTCGGCCGCCGAGAAATTCATCGCGCCTCTGACCGATCTCTGGCAGCGCTTCGGACCGATGCTCGCCGCGATCCTGCTGCTCGTCGCGCTCTACCGCCTGCCGGATTTCCTGAGCGGCGTGATGGCGAACCCGCTCTACATTGGCCTCGGCTTCTCGAAGAGCCAGATCGCCACCATGTCGAAAGTCTATGGCATCTGGATCGGTATCGCCGGCGCCTTTGCCGGGGGCTTTGCGATCACCCGCATCGGCTTGATGCCGGCACTGCTGATCGGCGGCGTCACCGCTGCCGCCTCGCATCTCTGCCTCGCACTGCTCGCCGCGACGGGCAAGAGCCTGCCGCTGCTGGCGCTCTCGGTCAGTGTCGAGAATTTCGCCGGCAATTTCGCCGGTGCGGCGCTCATCGCCTATATGTCGTCGCTGACCTCGCCGGCCTACGCCGCGAGCCAATATGCCTTGTTGAGCTCGCTCTATGCGCTGCTCGGCAAGTTTCTCGGCGGCCTCTCGGGCTTCGCGGTGAAAGACATCGGCTTCGCCAAATTCTTCGCCTCGACGTCGCTCATCGGGCTGCCGGTCGCGGCGCTATGCCTCTTCATCTGGGCCCACCAGCGCCGGCTCGGGCGCAAGCGCGGAGAGCCGGGGATTTCTTGACTCGGCCGGGGCCGGAGCCTAAAAGCCCCTGTTCTCGCAAGAGATGAAAGTCCAATCAGCCGACCGGCCCTTGAGGCAGGCGGTTCTCGTCCGGCAGCGCGTTGCGCCCCCGGGCGCGTTTGGTGTTGGACGTATTTCGGCGCCAGTCAGATTGCGCCGGTCAGATAAAGGCCGCAAGGGCAGCGTTTGCTTGAGGTCCCCTCAGGCTGAAGGATAGATGGCATGTTCGAAGGGCTTTCGGAAAAGCTCTCTGGCATATTGGACGGGCTGACCCGTCGCGGCACGCTCTCGGAAGAGGATGTGAACCTCGCCTTGCGCGAGGTGCGCCGCGCCCTGCTCGAGGCCGATGTCGCGCTCGATGTCGTGCGCTCCTTCGTCGACAAGGTGAAGAACCGCGCCGTCGGGGCCAATGTCGTCAAGTCGGTCACGCCCGGCCAGATGGTCATCAAGATCGTCAACGACGTCTTGATCGAGACCCTCGGCTCGGACGCGCAGCCGATCGACCTCGACGCACCGCCCCCCGTCGCCATCATGATGGTCGGCCTGCAAGGCGCCGGCAAGACGACGACCTCCGCCAAGATCGCCAAGCGCCTCACCGAACTCCAGAAGCGCCGCGTGCTGATGGCCTCGCTCGACGTGAAGCGCCCGGCGGCGCAGGAGCAGCTCGCCGTCCTCGGCCGGCAGGTCGGCATCGATACGCTGCCGATCATCGCCGGGCAGACGCCGGTGCAGATCGCCAAGCGGGCCGAAGAGGCCGCGCGATTGCAAGGTTATGACGTGGTGATGCTCGACACCGCCGGCCGCACCCATATCGACGAGGCCCTGATGGCCGAGATGGTGGAGATCAAGCGGGCCGCGAACCCGCATGAAATCCTGCTCGTCGCCGACAGCCTCACCGGCCAGGACGCCGTCAATCTCGCCAAGAATTTCGACGATCGCGTCGGCATCACCGGCATTGTGCTCACCCGCGTCGACGGCGACGGGCGTGGCGGCGCGGCGCTGTCGATGCGCGCCGTCACCGGCAAGCCGATCAAGCTGCTCGGCACCGGCGAGAAGATGGATGCGCTGGAGGATTTCCATCCCAACCGCATCGCCAACCGCATCCTCGGCATGGGCGACATCGTTTCGCTGGTCGAGAAGGCGGCGCAGACGATCGACGCGCAGAAGGCGCAGAAGATCGCCGAGCGGATGCGCAAGGGCAAGTTCGACCTCGAGGACTTGTCGGATCAGCTTGCGCAGGTCGAGAAAATCGGCGGCCTCGGCGGCATTATGAGCATGCTGCCCGGCATGGCCAAGATGAAAGACCAGATCGCCTCCGCCAATCTCGACGACAAGGTCATCAAGCGCCAGCGTGCCATCATCTTCTCGATGACGCCGCAGGAGCGGCGCAACCCCGACATCCTCAAGGCCTCGCGCAAGAAGCGTATCGCCGCCGGCTCCGGCACAAGGGTCGAGGACGTGAACCGGCTGTTGAAGCAGCATCGCGGCATGGCCGACATGATGAAACAGCTTGGCTCCGCGAAGCGCGGCCCGCTCTCGCAAATGGCCTCGGCCTTCGGGCTTGGTGGCGGCATGCCAAAACTGCCGGAGCTGCCGCAGGGCCTCTTGAACAATCCGCCGAAGAGCCTTCCCGGCCTGCCGGGTCTCGGCGGCGGCAAGCTGCCGGGCGGTTTGCCCGGTCTCGGCGGCGGTGGATTCAACCCCTTCGGGGGGAAGAAGAAATAACAGGTTTGTTCGTTAGAAAGGAAAACGCAAAATGTCTCTGAAAATTCGTCTCGCACGTGGCGGCGCCAAGAAGCGCCCCTTCTATCGTGTCGTCGTCGCCGATTCACGCATGCCGCGTGACGGCCGCTTCATCGAGAAGCTCGGCACGTTCGATCCGGTAAAGCCGAAGGACGCCGCCGACCGGCTGGTGCTCGACACTGAAAAGGCTCTGGCCTGGATCGCCAAGGGCGCGCAGCCGACGGATCGCGTCGCACGCCTGCTCGACGGGCTTGGCGCCGTGAAGCGCGAAGCGCAGAATAACCCGGAGAAGGCACTGCCGAAGAAGAAGGCGCAGGAGCGCGCCGCAGCCGCCGCCGCCAAGGCCGGCGCCGCCGAAGAAGCCGCACCGGCGGCCTGAACGTGACGCCGAGCCGCCCCGTCCCGCCCCCGGCGCACGATCTTGTGCTCGTCGGGCGGATCGGCGCGGCGCATGGCATCAAGGGCGAGGTGCGCCTCGTCTCCTTCACCGAAGATCCCAAAGCGATCGGCGATTACGGCGCGCTGCAGGATGCAGACGGCAAACGGCGCTTCGAGATCGCGACGCTGCGACGGGTGAAGGACAATATTTTTATTGCGCGTTTCGTCGGTATTTCAACACGCGACGCGGCCGAGGCGCTGAACAATCTCGAGCTTTATCTTCCCCGCGCGGCGCTGCCCGCGGCGGCGGAGGGCGAATTCTACCACGCCGATCTCATCGGCCTCGCCGCTGTCGACGGCGCCGGCACGGAGATTGGCCGCGTGCTGAATGTGCTGAATTTCGGCGGCGGCGATATTCTCGAAATCGCGCCCGCGGGCGGCGGCGAAACTTTGCTGCTGCCGTTCACCACGGCCTGCGTGCCGTCGGTCGATCTTGCGGCAAAGCGTCTTCTCATCGTGCCGCCAATCGAGATCGAGGCCGTCCCCGAGGGCGACGATCTGGACACGTTCCGCTGATGTGGCGCGCAACTATCCTCACGCTCTTTCCCGAAATGTTTCCGGGGCCGCTTGGGCTTTCGCTCGCCGGCGATGCGCTGAAGCGCGACATCTGGAGCCTTGAGGCGATCGACATCCGTGCCCACGGCCTCGGCAAGCATCGCAGCGTGGACGACACGCCCTTCGGCGGCGGTGCCGGCATGGTGATACGGGCCGACGTGCTCGCCGCGAGCCTCGACGCCGCACTGGCGCCGGACGATGCGCGGCCGCGCCTGCTGATGAGCCCGCGCGGCAAGCCGTTGACGCAGGCTCGCGTGCGCCAACTCGCGGACGGCCCCGGCGTCGCACTCGTCTGCGGCCGTTTCGAGGGCATCGACGAGCGGGCGATCGAAGCGCGTGATCTCGAAGAGATTTCGATCGGCGATTACGTACTCTCCGGCGGCGAGCTTGCGGCTTTGGTGCTGCTCGACGCCGCCGTGCGTTTGCTGCCCGGCGTCATGGGCAAGCTGGAATCAGGTGCCGAGGAGAGTTTCGAGAACGGCCGGCTCGAATATCCGCACTATACCAAGCCGCGCACCTTCGAGGGCCGCGCGGTGCCGGAGGTCCTGCTCTCGGGAGATCATGCGAAGATCGCTGCCTGGCGCGAAGCCGAAGCACAGGCGCTGACCGCGGCGCGGCGGCCGGATTTGCTCGCCACGTCATTGCGAGCGAAGCGCGGCAATCCAGAATCGAAATAGGGCTGGATTGCTTCGGCGCTGCGCTTGCGCGCCTCGCAACGATGCTATTCCCCGATGAGATGCAGCACGACTTCACGGTGATGCGGCGCGCGGCGATGTTCGAAGAGATAGACGCCCTGCCAGGTGCCGAGCAGGAGCTTGCCGCCATGCAGGGGGATCGAAAGCTGCGTCTGCGTCAACGCGGCGCGGATATGCGCCGGCATGTCGTCGGGGCCTTCCGCGTTATGGACGTAGAGGTTGCCGTCCTCCGGCGCGATCCGCGCAAAGAAGGCTTCGAGATCACGGCACACATCGGGATCGGCATTTTCCTGGATGAGCAGCGAGGCGGAGGTGTGCCGGCAGAAGAGCGTCAGCAGCCCGTCTTCGATATCGAGATGCGACAGCCAATCCTTGATCGGCTTGGTGATCTCGACAAGCCCTTGGCCGTACGTCTCGACGCCCAGCCTGTGAAGGGCCTGGCGGAGTTCCGTCATTATTCGTCTTCGCCGAATCTGTTGGCGATCAGCGCTTCGAGCGCGTCGAGGACTTCAGCGGCTTCCTTCCCCCTGGCCGTGACGATGATGGTCGAGCCAATGCCGGCGCCGAGCGTCAATATGCCCATGATCGAGGTGCCGCCGACCGTCTCGCCGGCGCGGCTCACAGTGACATCGGCCGCGAACTGCTCGACGCACTGGACGAATTTCGCGGTCGCGCGCGCATGCAGGCCCTTACGATTGATGATCGGCAGTTCGCGCACAAGCGTACCGTCGTCGATCTCGGGAAGGGGTTGCCGGGCCTCGTTCATTTGCCCCCAAGCACGCGGCTGGCGACATAGATATATTTGCGGCCGGCGTCCTGCGCCTGAAGCACCGCCTGGTCGAGGCTCAGCGCGTCGCGGATCGAGGCAAGCTTGATGAGCATGGGCAGGTTGATGCCGGCAACGACCTCGACCTGACCGCCGTTCATCACTGAAATCGCCAGATTGGACGGCGTACCGCCGAACATATCGGTCAAGACCACGACGCCCATGCCGTGATCGACCTGCCTGACCGCCGCGAGAATATCCCGGCGGCGCTCCTCCATATCATCCTCGGGTCCAATGGAAACGGTGGCGATCTGCTTCTGCGGGCCGACGACATGTTCCAGCGCGGCGCGGAACTCGGTCGCCAAATGGCCGTGGGTGACCAGCACCATCCCGATCATTGACAGCACCGTTTCAAGCCGCGGCCATGCCGCGCACCGAGCAAGGACAATCGAAAGACGCTAATGCCGCCGTTCATTTCCTGCCCTTTGATCCTTGACGTTGAAAACCGACGCAAAATTCAAGTCCAGGTCCAGGCTGCTGGGGCGCGAAATTTCCAAGTCGCGATGGGGACGCCATCTTGTGCAGCGCGGCGAAATTCGCAAGTGAAATGACAGCCTCCCGCCTCAGATTGTCCCAAATTGTCGAAGCCATGCCACAGCCGCCAGCGCCGAATCGGTGGCGCCGCCGCCGGCGCGCAAGCGCAAGAGCGGCAATTCTACATCGCAAAGCGTAACATAAGGGTTGACCGGGTCCGGATAGCGCGCCGCCTGATCCGGTGGGAGAAGATCGACGACGAGCCGGACCACGGCGGCGGATTCCGCGCCGATCTCGACGATGCCTTGGCCACGGCGCTCGATTTTGCCGTGCACCGCCGGATGGCCGCGGGCGATCAAGCGTCCGTGATTTGCGAAGAGATGAACCACGTCATCGCCGATCAGGGCGCCGAACCGGCCCATTTGATGCGCCGCCTCCAGCAAGGCCAGCGCCAGGCTGCTCTTGCCCGCGCCGGAAGCCCCACGGATGAGAATTCCGGCCTCTCCCACCGCGACCGCGCTGGCGTAAATCGCGACCGGCGCCGGGGCGGCTCCGCCAACGCTCACCGCGCCGCCCGTATCCAGACAACAAAGCGCGCGCCCAGAATCCGCGGCGCGCCGTCTGCACCCGCGGCGATACGGTTCATCCCCCGGATACGGCCGCCGTGCGCCTCGATAATCTGGCGCGAGATGGAGAGGCCGAGGCCCGAATTCTGACCGAAGCCCTGATTCGGCCGGTCGGTGTAGAAGCGCTCGAAAATGCGCTCGAAGGCGTCGGCGGGAATGCCCGGCCCATCGTCATCGACGATAACCTCGAAGCCATCGGCCAGCGTGCCGTTGGCGAGCGCCGCTTTGGCCGGACGCAGGCTGACGCGGACGCTGCCGCCCGGCTGGGAAAAGGATTTGGCGTTGTCGATCAGGTTGTTGAGAACTTGACCCAGACGCGAGTCGTGACCGAGAATCAAAAAGCCGTTCTTGCGTGCGTCCTCGCCGGGGCCGGGCGCGGCAATATCGAGCATGACGCGCGCGCTCTCCTGCTCGACATGGTTGGCGATCTCGACGACCGTGCCGACGATACGCGCCAGATTGACCGGCTCCATGTCGGCACGGGCGAGTTCGGCATCGAGGCGCGAAGCATCGGAAATATCGCTGATCAGCCGGTCGAGCCGGCGCACGTCGTGCTGGATGATGGCGAGAAGGCGCTTGTGTGCGTCCTCCGTGCGGGCGATCGGCAGAGTCTCGACAGCGCTGCGCAGGGAAGTGAGCGGATTTTTCAATTCGTGCGCCACATCGGCGGCGAAGCTCTCGATGGCGTCCATGCGATGATAGAGCGCCCGCGTCATGTCGCGCAGCGCGCCGGAGAGATGGCCGATCTCGTCGCTGCGGTTGGTGAAATCGGGAATCTCCTGGCGCGATTTGATGCCGCGCCGCACCCGCTCGGCGGCTTCCGCCAGCCGGTGCATCGGCCCGGCGATCGTGCCCGCAAGCAGCAGCGACAGCAGCAGCATGATCGCCGCCGAAACCAGGAAGACGCGGATAATCGCCCAGCGCTCGGAGGCGATGATCGCGTCGATATCGCCGCCTTGCGTCGAGAGCAGAAGCGCGCCGCCCACGGTGTGCAGAAGTTCGATCGGCACGGCGACGGAGACGATCGTCTCGCCCCTGGCGTTCATCCGCACGACGGATTTGGCCTCGTTGGAGAGCGCACGGGCAACTTCCGGATAGGTATTGCCGTTGGCCATGCCGATATCTTCGTAGAGCGGCAGCTCGTTATAGGTGAAGGAGCGCTTCATCGCCGCCCAGATCCGGTCCAGCCAGTTGCCGGTATCCTCGTTCTGCGGCGGCAGATCGAGACGCAGAATGTCGCCGCGCGCGCTGAGCGCGCGTGAATCGAGCAGCAGATAGCCGTCACGGTCGTAGATGCGGGCGCGGGTGCGGGTCGGCGACACGAGCCGGCGCAGCACCGGACCGATACGCTCCGGATTTATGGAAAATTCGAGCGAGGGGCGGCTCTCGTCGGGCGCGCCACCTTTACCGGGGATGAGTTGCAGCAGCTTTTCCGGATCGACGGTGATTGCGTCCGTCGCGACGCTTGCCGAAGCGGCGACAGCCGCGGCGATGATCTCGCCCTGCACCTGCAGGCTCTGCACCCGCGCGTCGATGAGACCTTCGCGGAACTGGTTGAGATAGAGGAAGCCGAGCAGCAGCGCGACGAGGCCGCCGAGGTTGAGCACGACGATGCGGCGGGTGAGCGAGGACGAGAAGCGGATCGCGACCGCCTGCTCAAGCGTGCGGAAACGCCGCCAGAACCGCCACGCGAGGCTGCGCCGGAGGTTGCGCTTGCGCGGGGCTTCGAGGACTTGCTCGAACTGCTCGTGCGCTTCGACGCTCATTCAGATCGCCGCGTTCATTCCTTGAATCGATAACCGACGCCGTAAAGGGTTTCGATCATCTCGAACTCCTCGTCGACGATTTTGAACTTCTTGCGCAGGCGCTTGATGTGGCTATCGATCGTGCGGTCATCGACATAGACCTGATCGTCATAGGCGGCATCCATCAGCGCGTTGCGGCTCTTGACGACGCCGGGCCGGGTCGCCAGCGCCTGAAGAATGAGGAACTCGGTCACGGTGAGCGTCACCGGCTCGTTCTTCCAGGTGCAGGTATGGCGCTCGGGGTCCATCTTGAGCAGGCCGCGCTCGAGGATCTTGGCCTCGGACTCCTTTTGCGCCGCCGCTTCCTTGGGGTTGGCGCGGCGCAGGATAGCGCGGACGCGCTCGACCAGCAGACGCTGCGAGAAGGGTTTGCGGATGAAATCGTCGGCGCCCATCTTGAGGCCGAACAATTCATCGATCTCCTCATCCTTCGAGGTGAGGAAGATGACCGGCAGATCGGACTTCTGCCGCAGCCGCCGCAACAGCTCCATGCCGTCCATGCGCGGCATCTTGATATCAAAAATCGCGAGGTCTGGCGGATTGGTCTTCAACCCGTCGAGCGCGGTCGAGCCGTCGGTGTAAGTCTGAACCCGATAGCCTTCCCCCTCGAGCGCGATGGAAACCGATGTGAGGATGTTGCGGTCATCATCGACCAAGGCGATCGTCGGCATCGACACTCCTAAGGTTCATAAGGACCGAGATGTTGCTAGACGCTACCGGCGGGCCTCATACAGGCACTAGCTAACCCGGCATCAGATGAACACGACGTGAGGGACTTCTTAACCCAAAAGCACCGCCATGCGGCCACGACGTGATCGACGCATGAACGACCTTGGAAACCTCTTCGAGCTTAAGGGCTGAAATGAGGCCGCAATCCGCGTCTAGGCAAGCCATACCATTAGAACTATAGGGGAATCTACCCCTGTAATGGGCAAAAGCGCGCCTTGGGCGTCAGACGGCTCTCGGAGATGGAGAACAGCGGCCATGAATGCCCCCGATCGATCCGAAAACCCGCCGGAAAATCAACCCGAAAGCCCGAAATTCGACGCTGTTGCCGAGGCAAAGCTGCTTCTGCGCACGGTTCGCTGGGCGAGCCTCGCCACCCTCGCACCCGAGTCGGGCGACCCCTTCGCCACCTTGGTCAATGTCGCGAGCGCCCCCGACGGCAGCCCCATCCTGCTGCTGTCGCAGCTCGCGGCCCACCGCCGGCATATCGCGGCCGATCCCCGGGTTTCGCTTCTGTTCTATCTGCCGAAAAAAGGTGATCCGCTGGCGCATCCGCGCCTTACCCTGGGCGGCCGGGCGATCTTGGTCGAAGACACGGCCGAACGCGCCAATCTGCGCGCCCGTTTTCTCGCCCGGCACCCGAAATCCGCGCTTTATGCGGACTTCCCGGACTTCGCCTTCTTCCGCGTCGAATTGGACAGCCTGCATCTCAACGGCGGCTTCGGCCGCGCCGCGCCGGGCCTCACCGTGGCGCAAGTCCTGACTCCGATCGCCGGTGCGACCGAGTTTGTCGCCGGCGAAGCGGGCGCGCTGGCGCATGTAAATCAAGACCACGCCGATTTCGCACCGCTGCTGGCGCAAGCCTTCGGCCGGAAAAGCGGCGGCCATTGGCGCACGCTGGGGTTCGACCCCGAGGGCGTCGATCTCGGCAATGATGAAACGATCCTGCGGCTACCCTTCCCGCAGCCGATCGCGACGATCGCCGAATTGCGGCACGCGCTGGTCGCGCTGGCGCAGTCGGCGCGGACGCAGAACTAAAGGTTTTTTTGGCGCGTTTTCTTCACGCGAACCCGTATCCGCTTCGCTCGAAAACGCTCCAGCTATTTGCGGGCGGCCTCGATCTGCGGCCAGATGGCGTTCCGCAGCGTCGCGTCGTCGATGGGGCCGACGAATTTGAAGGCGATCTTGCCGTCGCCCTTGATGATGTAAGTCTCGGGTACGCCATAGACGCCGAAATCGATGCCGGTGCGCCCGCTCGCATCGACGCCGATGGCCGCATAGGGGTTGCCCTCCTGGCCGAGGTAGCGGCGTGCATCCTCGGGCAGGTCCTTATAGTCGATGCCGACCAGCCTTATGCCCTCACCGGCGAGGCGCTTGTCGTGCGAAAGCGCCACCAACTGCGGATTTTCCTCGTGGCAGGGACCGCACCAGGAGGCGAAAATGTTGAGCACCGTGACATGGCCCTGGCGCAGATCCTTGTCCGAAAGCCCGGGCTGGCCCGCCAGGAGCGCCGGCAGATCGAAAGCCGGCGCGGATTTGTCGATCAGCGCTGAGGGAAGACGCGAGGGATCGCCCGAGAAAAGTCGCCCCAGGAGCAGCGCGACCACGCCAACAAAAATGAACAGCGGCACATAGGCCAGCGGCGCACGTCGCTGGCGCGGAGGCACTTCCGAAGTTTCGTCAATGGGCGGCAGGGTCTCGCTCACGTGCCGGCGTCCCGACCGCGATTTGCCCGCGCGGCGATCCGTTCGAGGCTGCTCTTGAGCGTCCGATAATCGATGAGCGTGCCGAGGATCATGACCGCGATCACCACGAAGGCGATGCCATAGGCGGCGATCACATAGCCCACATGCGGCGCGGCGAGATTCATTCCGCCGGCTCCAGCACGATGTCGAGGGGAGCGGCGCCGGCGGCGGCGAGCAGCGATAGGCGGCGCAGGCGGCGGCGCAAGATTTCGTTGCGGATCGCCAGCATGTGCAGCGTCAGAAACAGCGTGGTGAAGCCGAGCGCCATGATGAGCAGCGGCCAGAGCATCGAGGCTGCGACGGTCGGGCCACCCATGCGGAACACCGAGGCCGGCTGATGCAGCGTGTGCCACCAATCGACCGAGAATTTGATGATCGGAATATTGACCGCGCCGACGAGGGTGAAGATGGCGACCAGCCGCGCCGCCTTGCCCGGGTCCTCGATCACCTGCCACATCGCGATGATGCCGAGATAGATGAGAAAAAGGACCAGCACGGAGGTGAGCCGCGCGTCCCAGACCCACCAGGTGCCCCATTCGGGCTCGCCCCAGAGCGAGCCGGTCGTCAGGCATAAAAACGTGAACCCCGCGCCGAGCGGTGCCGCCGCCTTCTGCGCCACATCGGCGAGCGGATGGCGGAAGACCAGCGTCCCAATCGCCGCCGAGGACATGACGAGATAGACGAACATCGCCATCCAGGCCGAAGGCACGTGCAGATACATGATCCGCACCGTCTCGCCCTGCTGATAGTCCGGCGGCGCGACGAAAAGCGCGAGCGTGAGCCCGACGGCCAGCAGGATGGCCGTGAGCACGGCCATGATCGGCACCAGGACGCGCACAAGCCGCAGGAATTGCGTCGGATTGGCGAAATTCGGCATGCGCTCCATCTAGGCCGCCCGCCCGTGGAAGGCAAATTAAACTGGGGCCTATCCTTGCTGGAAAGTTTGCCCAATCCCGGAAGCGGCAGCACATTGGCAAAGCCCGTAACCGGCGCTAAGCCTCCGGCAAGTGATACCCGGGATGCCCATGGCCCTGAAGGACACGATCAGACCTCGCCTGCCGGGCTGGGCGGACGCGATCTGGCAGCATTGGGAGCAGCACGGCGAATTTCCCAATATCCTGCGGCCGAAGACCTTCTGCGACAAGGTTTTGCATCGCATCCTCTTCGAACGCGACGAGCGGCTGATTGAAACGACCGACAAGCTGCGCGCCCGCGCCTATGTCGAAAAGCGCCTCGAGGCGGCTGTGCTCCCGAGGCTGCTCCATGTGACCGGCGATCCGGCCACCCTCCCCTTCGACGACCTGCCGCCACGATTCGTCGTAAAACCGACGCATGGATCGGGCTGGTTCGAGGTGGTGCGCGACAAGACGCGGCTCGACCGCGCCGCGTTGATCGCGACCTGTCGCGACTGGCTGGCGCGCAGCTATTACGGCCGCCATCGCGAATGGGCCTACAAGAACATCGTCCCGCGCATCCTCGTGCAGGAATTGATCGACGACGGCACCGGGCCGCTGCCGCTTGACTACCGGGTCTATACTTTCGGCGGCAAGACGACTTTCATCATCGTCGACAAGATCGAGAACGGCGTTACCTGCAGCCGTTTCTTCGACCTCGACTGGCGGCGGCTCGATATTTCCAACGGGCTGCCGGAATTTTCCGGCGACCTGCCGCGACCGAAACATCTGGCCGAGATGATGCGCGCCGCCGAAATCCTCGCGGAAGACACGGACTTCGTCCGCGTCGATTTCTTCGACACCGCCGCGCAGCTTTATTTCGTCGAGATGACCTGGACGCCGAACGCGGGTTTCAGGCGTTTTCACCCGCCGGTCTATGAGCGCCACTTCGGCGATCTCTGGGCAAAGCCCGGCCTCGCCGCGGTGAAATCACTCCACCCCGTACCGTAGCGCCGCCGCCGCGGCGAAGGGCGTCAGCGCTACGCTGGCGAGCGTCAGCCCGCAAAGGATCAGAAACGGCGTCTTGAAGCCGACGATTGGATCGCCCGCCGCCGCCACTCCGAAAATCAGAACCGGCACCGCCAGAGGCAGGATCAGCACCGCGAGCAGAAGGCCGCCACGGCGCAGGCTCACCGTCAGCGCCGCGCCGATGGCGCCGAGCAGGGTCAGCGCCGGCGTGCCGACGAGCAGCGAGGCGACGACACGCGGGAGTTCGGCTGGCGCGAGTCCCAGCATCAGGCCGAAAATCGGGCTCGCCGCGACGAGCGGCAGGCCGGTCAGCAGCCAATGCGCCAGGCATTTGACGAGGACGATCAATTCCAGCGGCGTTTCGCTGGTGAGGAAAAGATCGAGCGAGCCGTCTTCGGCATCGGCCTGGAGCAGCCGGTCGAGGCCCAGCAACGTCGCGAGCAGCGCCGCGATCCAGAGGATCGCCGGACCGATGCGTGCCAGCAGCGTCTGGTCCGGCCCCACCGCGAAGGGCGTAATCGTGACGAGGCACAGGAAGAACACGACGCCCATGCTGATAGCGCCGCCGATGCGCCGGCCGATCCGCAGATCGCGCAGCAGCAGTGCCCGGAGCGGCGCCGGTCGAGTGCGCGGGCTCTGGCTCATGCGGCGCGGCCCAGCACCAGTTCCCGTGCCGTGACCGGCAAGGGCGCATGGGTCGCCGCGACGAGGAGACCGCCGGCGGCCAGATGCTCCCGCATCAATTCGCCGACGCTCTCCTGCGAGGCTGCGTCGAGCGCCGTCAGCGGCTCGTCGAGGAGCCAAAGCGGGCGCTGGACAGCGACGAGGCGCGCGAGAGCGGCGCGACGCTTCTGGCCGGCCGAGAGATAGGCGGCTGGGAGATCGGCGACGGCGGCAAGGCCGAGACGTCCGATCGCATGCTCGACATTCTGCCCTCCGAGCAGCGCGGAGGAGAACGCGAGGTTCTCGATGAGCGTTAAGGCCGGTTTCAGGGCATCGGCATGCCCAATATAATGGCAGAGTTCGCCGCGCCGCGCCTCGGTTTCGGGGCTCAAGGCGATCTGCCCGGCGGCGAGCGGCAGGAGACCGGCGAGAGCGCGCAGCAGCGTCGATTTGCCCGCCCCGTTCGGCCCTTTGACGACGAGCGCCTCGCCGGGGCCGAGGCGAAAGCCGAGCCCGGCGAAAATGACGCGTCCGCCGCGTTCGACGCTGAGGCCCGAAGCTTCAATCTGCATGGCGGGCGCGGTCCCGGTCGTCCTATGGCGCGCGGCCTGCATGGCGCGGCTTTTGTTGGTGTAGCGGCTAGATTGGAAATTATCTATAAGCCGGCATCATCGCGTTTCTCAACATCAAGGGCCCTGCAGCCGATGGCTTCGCTCGATTCCTTTAAAAGCCGAAAAATCCTCAATGTCGGCGCCAAAACCTACCATTATTTCTCGCTGAAAGCGGCCGAGAGGCACGGCCTGCCTGGCATTTCCCGGCTTCCCTTCTCGATGAAGGTGCTGCTCGAAAATCTGCTGCGCTTCGAGGACGGCCGCTCGGTCACCAAGGAAGACATCCAGTCGGTTGCCGAATGGCTGACCAATAAGGGCAAGGAGGAAAAGGAAATCGCTTTCCGTCCGACGCGCGTCCTGATGCAGGATTTTACCGGCGTGCCGGCGGTCGTCGATCTCGCCGCCATGCGCGACGCCATGCTGAAACTTGGCGGCAGCCCGCAGAAGATCAATCCGCTCGTCCCGGTCGATCTCGTCATCGACCATTCGGTGATCGTCGATGCCTTCGGCAATTCCAAGGCGCTCAAGACCAATGTCGATCTCGAATATGACCGGAACGGCGAGCGCTATCGCTTCCTGAAATGGGGCCAGGGCTCGTTCGACAATTTCCGCGTCGTGCCACCCGGCACCGGCATCTGCCATCAGGTCAACCTCGAATATCTCGCCCAGACCGTCTGGACGCGGAAGGAAAAATTCTCTCCCGGCAAAGGCAAGGAGGCGACGGTCGAGGTCGCCTATCCCGACTCACTCGTCGGCACCGATTCGCATACGACCATGGTCAACGGCCTCTCGGTTCTCGGCTGGGGCGTCGGCGGCATCGAGGCGGAAGCCTGCATGCTCGGCCAGCCGCTCTCCATGCTGCTGCCGGAAGTCATCGGCTTCAAACTGACCGGCGAATTGAAGGAAGGCGTCACCGCCACCGATCTCGTGCTGACCGTCACGCAGATGCTGCGCAAGCTCGGCGTCGTCGGCAAGTTCGTCGAATTCTACGGCCAGGGCCTCAAGCACCTCTCCCTCGCCGACCGCGCGACCATCGCCAATATGGCGCCGGAATATGGCGCGACCTGCGGCTTCTTCCCGGTTGACGGCGAGACGTTGAACTATCTGCAGACCTCGGCCCGCACGCCGGCCCGTGTCGCCCTCGTCGAGAAATATGCCAAGGCGCAGGGCCTGTTTCGCACCTCGGCGGCGCCGGACCCGATCTTCACCGACACGATCGAGCTCGATCTTTCGACCGTCGTGCCGTCGATGGCCGGCCCGAAGCGGCCCGAGGGCCGCATCGCGCTCGGTGCCGTCGCACCGGGGTTCAAGACCGCGCTCGCGGGCGAATACAAGAAGACCGAAGACGGCGAGAAGCGCTATGCCGTTGTGGGCAAGAATTTCGACATCGGCCACGGCGATGTCGTGATCGCGGCGATTACCTCCTGCACCAACACCTCGAACCCGAGCGTGCTGATCGGCGCGGGCCTGCTCGCCCGCAATGCCGTCGCGCGCGGGCTGACGGCGAAGCCGTGGGTGAAGACCTCGCTCGCGCCCGGCAGCCAGGTCGTCGCCGAATATCTCGCCAATTCCGGCCTGCAGAAAGACCTCGACAAGCTCGGCTTCAACCTCGTCGGCTTCGGCTGCACGACCTGCATCGGCAACAGCGGGCCGCTGCCGCAGGAGATTTCCGACACGATCAACCAGAACGGCATCGTCGCCGCGGCGGTGCTCTCCGGCAACCGCAACTTCGAAGGCCGCGTCAGCCCTGACGTGCAGGCGAACTATCTTGCCTCGCCGCCGCTCGTCGTCGCCCATGCCATCGCCGGCACGGTGACGAAAGATCTCGATACCGAACCGCTCGGCCACGATAAGAAGGGTAATCCCGTCTATCTGCGCGACATCTGGCCATCCACCGAGGAGATCAACGAGTTCGCCGAAAAATATGTGACGAAGAAGATCTTCAAGAGCCGCTACGCCGCCGTCTTCGAAGGCGACGCGCACTGGCGCAAGGTGAAGGTGCCGGACGGCGAGACCTATCGCTGGGACATCGGCTCGACCTATGTGCAGAACCCGCCCTATTTCGAGGGTCTGACCAAGGAGCCGGTGCCGGTAACGGATATCGTCAACGCCCGCGTGCTCGCGCTCTTCGGCGACAAGATCACGACCGACCACATCTCGCCGGCCGGCTCGATCAAGGCCGCCTCGCCGGCCGGCAAGTTCCTGCTCGAACATCAGGTGTCGCAACAGAACTTCAATCAATACGGCACGCGCCGCGGCAACCATGAGATCATGATGCGCGGCACCTTCGCCAATATCCGCATCAAGAACTTCATCCTCTCCAAAGCCGATGGCAGCGTGCCGGAAGGCGGCCTGACCAAGCACTGGCCCGACGGCGAGGAACTGTCGATCTATGACGCGGCGATGAAATATCAGGCCGAGGGCGTGCCGCTCGTCGTGTTCGCCGGCGCTGAATATGGCAATGGCTCCTCGCGCGACTGGGCGGCCAAGGGCACGCGCCTGCTCGGCGTGCGCGCCGTGATCGCCGAGAGCTTCGAGCGCATCCATCGC